>NHEP01000161.1 GCA_002171515.1 bacterium TMED88
AATCACACCGCCGTGGCAAACGAGGGCAATGCGACGGCCTGGATTTTCGGCGATCGCTTCGTCACAGGCCGTGACGACGCCATGCCGAAAGGATTCAAGGTCGAGGCCTTCGGGGTAGCCCCGACGCATAAAATCTCGCCAGGCCTCGTAGTCGAGTTCGCGCAGCTCTTCGAGCGGGATGTACGTGTCCGACTCTCGATCGTACTCCGCGATCCTCGGCTCGATCTCCGGCTCAACGCCTAGCCGACGGGCCAGGGGTGCGGCGGTTTCTTGCGCCCGGCGGAGTGGGCTCACAATGATGCGGTCGATGGACTCTTCCGCGAGCCATTGACCGACCGCTTCGGCCTGCGCGCGACCCACTTCGGACAGCGGCGGATCGGCTGGCGCTCCATCCTCGGAGACTTTGCTGACGGGAAGGCCGTGTCGAATCAAAATTAATTCCATGCTCGGACTGTAGCTCTGCACCGACAAGGGAAGCGCAAAAGAGTGACGTCCCGCATACTGGGGCGTGTCAACGAAGCCTCCAGAGAAAACGGAGCATAGAGCGCATGCGGAGTCGAACTTCCCTCTTCCGATCCGGCCCGGCCTTGGGCCTCTGGGCCGTCCTCGCCGTAGGCTGTGCGAGCACTGGGAAACCCGTGGTGGATGCACCCGAGACGGCCAATCAGGCTGTGCAACCGCTCCCCGCCCCATTGAAGACCCCATCGACCGCTGAGGCAAACGCCCAAGCAGCGCCCCCCGCAACCCCACCTCGCGCACCAACACCCCCGCCTCCGCCGCCCCCTCAGCCGGCTGCTCCGGTTCAAATCGCCGCCGTCGCGCCCCCGTCGACAGCTGATTTGGAGCGGTTTCCCGAGGTCACCCTGGCCCAGTTCACCACGGGCGTTGAAAATCGAGAGCCGATGGACGCGGTCTCTTTCGTAGGCAATGACGTCGCAGAGATTTACTTCTACTCCGACTTACGGGACTTATCGGGCGCCACGGTCGTGCACCGCTGGGAGTATGGCGGCGAGGTCATGGCCGAGGTCCCCTTTGAGGTGACAACGGACCGCTGGCAGGTCTGGTCCACCAAAGCCCTCTCCCCCAACCAGCTCGGCGACTGGACGGTCTCGGTGGTGGCACCAGACGGAGAGATCTTGGCGGTGGAGACTTTCAGCTATCAACGCGCCCGCTGACCGGGCCCCCACGACTCCCCGCGACAGCCTGCACCCGCTCATTTCGTTTGCGCAATCCGTCCACCCACAGATCAACCAAGCTCCGCAAAGGCGCCTCGAGCGCGCGCAATGGGTCAACTGAATCATCCGCAAGGCCTTCGGCCAGCCCCCCGATCAGTGCCAGCCGCAGGACCATGGCGGCCAGCCTCGGCTCGACATCCCGTCGGATCTCGTCCCGTTCGCGGGCTTGCTCGATCAGCTGAAGGCCCGGAGCGGCCCCCGAAACGCGCCCCCGGGCCGGCTGGCCGGCAACGGCTTCAGTGGATCGGCAGGACTGCGATGCCGCTCGGGAGGCTGCGGGCTCGGCTGCAGCCAACTCGGCGAGGCGTCGGGCGACGCGCCTCAAGACCCGCCGCAACGCGGTCCCCTGAGCGTGCTGATCGCGAGCCTCCTCAAAAAGCGCCCAGAGGTGGTCATCGAGCCATTCGTGCAGCACCGACTCTTTACTCGGGAAGTAATTGAAGAATGTGGCGGCACTGATTCCCGAGCTTGCCGCAATGGCTTGGACGCGACAGCTCGAGAGTCCGGCATCTTGAATCAATGCGAGCGTGTTCGCAATAATCGCTTGTCGCTGAAGTTTTTGCTTTTCGGCCCGATGACCCATGAGTTTAAAATATATATTATATATAAATAGATTTCATCTAAATATAAATAAAATACCCTTTCTGAAATTCGGGCAATCTTGCTATTATGGAATGATCAGTTCATAATGTAGGTGTCGGACGCAGCCGGAGAACACATGGCACGACCCATCGAATTTGACCGAGGCCAGGCCCTCGACGCCGCCATGCGGCTGTTCTGGATCCGAGGCTACGGGGCGAGTTCCCTCGAACAGCTCACCCACGCCATGGGGATTTCCCGCTCTAGCCTCTACGCAACCTTTGGGGACAAGCGCGGACTGTTTCAAGAGGCCCTTCAACTCTTTTCGGGACGCACCCAGTCAATCCTTCAGCGGGAGTGGTGCGAGGCAGAGCCCTTGGCCACCCTGCCCCGCTTCTTCTCGGCGACCATCCTCAAGGTGCCCAAGCGACGCGCAGCCCGGGGCTGCCTGCTCGTCAACAGCGTCCTCGAACTTCGAGGCGTTGAAGAAGAACTCAACCAGCAGGCCGCCCAGGAACTCGCTCGCGTCGAAAAAGTTTTTGAGCAGTGCTTCTCTGACGCCCAAGCGCGCCATCAGTATCCCCGCCGGCGTTCTCCAGACGCGCTGGCCGCTCAGACTATGCTGATCAACCAAGGCCTTCGCGCACGCTGCCGAGCGCCCCGTACCCCGGAGGCAATCCGCTCTGAGATCGACTTGGCCTGCGCGCTCCTCGACTTACCCCGCTTGGCCTCAAACCACGAACCGCTCTCATAAACCCCGGGAATCGGAAGCCTCCCATCAGCGCTCTGCTGAGGAAGAGAAGGAAGACTCAATGATCTCTGCCGCGTTCAACTACTCGAAGAAGTTCGCCTCCATCAACGGAAAGCGCTTGGCCTATGTGGACGAGGGCGAGGGCGACCCGATCGTGCTCTTGCACGGCAACCCAACCTCTTCCTACCTCTGGCGCAATGTTATCCCCGAGCTTCAAGGGTCCGGGCGCGTGATCGTGCCGGACCTCATCGGACAGGGCGACTCGGAAAAACTCCCCAGCGAGGAGGGTCCCGAACGCTACCGCTTCGAGGTCGCCTACGACTATTTGAAGGGCCTCTTGGACACTCTGGACGTCAACGAACGCGTGACCCTCGTGCTTCACGATTGGGGCAGCGGACTCGGTTTCCATTGGGCCTCACAGCATGGAGATCGCCTCCGAGGAGTTGCCTACATGGAGGCCATCGTGCGACCGGTTTTTTGGGCGGATTGGCCCGAAAGTGCCCGGGGCATCTTCCAAGGTTTTCGCTCGCCCAAGGGCGAAGAACTCATCCTTGAACGCAACCTTTTCGTTGAAGCGGTGCTGCCCTCCGCGATTCTTCGAACGCTCAGCGAAGAAGAGATGGAGCATTACCGAGCCCCCTTCGGAACACCCGAAGATCGCCAGCCGACCTTGAACTGGCCTCGGCAGATTCCCATCGACGGAGAACCCGCTCACATGGTCGAATTGGTCGATCGCTACGCGCAATGGATGGCCACGAGCTCCGTTCCAAAGCTTTTTATCAATGCGGAGCCGGGGTCTATTTTGACCGGACCCCAGAGAGAGTTTTGCCGAAGCTGGCCGAATCAAACCGAGGTCACCGTTGCCGGTTCGCACTTCGTTCAGGAAGACTCTCCGGCCGAAATCGGCCAAGCCATCGCAGGGTGGCTCGGCGAACTTTAAGAGGCGCTCTCGCGACCCTTGCGTCCATCCTCACGCCCCTTCAACCGCCTCAATGAGGCCAAACAGGAGTTCACGTCATGGCCGATGTGCCGGTCTACATGGTTGTTCATCTTCACGTTGAGGATTCTGATCGCTACCTGCAGTACGAGAAGGGATTCTTCCCGATTCTCAAGAAACATGGAGGCCAGTTCATCACCTATGACGATGCAACATCGACTTTCGAGGGCTTGAGTGCCCCCGACGGACGCATCGTTCTCTTTACCTTTCCATCAGAACAGGCCGCTCAAGACTGGTACAATGATCCGGAGTATCAGGCCCTTTCCGAACACCGACGCGCAGGTACGCGGCTTGAATTCCTCACCCTCGTGCACGGATTGCCCCCACGCTAAGCCCCGCTGCTTTCGCTTCGAAGGATTGCCATGCCCGTCCCGCAACTGCCGCTCATTCCCCGAACCATCAATCGAGCGGGTGCTGCACTGAAGGGCTTAGGGATGGCGCCCGCTCGCTTTGAAGCGGAGGCCCTCGAGGAGGCTGCTCGTCGAACCACGGGCCTCAACAGGCCCTTGGCGCCGGACAGCCGTGAAGGTCTCGAGCGACTGGTGGCTTCACTGGAAGAGGACGCAGCCCTCTCGACCCTCGGTCGCTTCATCACCCAAACACGTTTGAATGAGGCCGTCGGACAACGCCTGCAACTGGAAGATTGGCATGGGCGACACCCCGCGCTGCGGGAACAGCCCGTACGAAAACCGATCTTTATTGTGGGCCAAGGCCGAACCGGAACGACGATTCTTCACGAACTCCTGCAGCTCGATCCAGCCCACCGACTCCCCCTCACCTGGGAATGCGAAGCCCCTTTTCCACCCCCAGAGACGGCCACCCACGCCAATGATCCACGCGTCGCGGCTTGTCAGAAACAGCTGGATCGCTCCGAATCACTGATTCCTGATTTCAAGCGGATCCATCGAATGGGGGCCCTACTCCCCCAGGAGTGCATCAGTCTCACGTCGGCTGATTTTCGAAGCGTCATCTTTCCCGCACAATGGCGGGTCACCGAATACACCCGCTGGCTCCTTGACGAGGCCGACATGGCCTCCGCCTATCGAATGCATCGCCAGTTTTTGCAGCTGCTCGGCTGGCGGTGTCCGGCGGAACGGTGGGTACTGAAATCACCCGGTCACCTCTGGTGCTTAGACGCGCTCATCGATGAATACCCGGATGCATGCTTGGTACAGACCCACCGGGATCCAGTGGCCATTATCTCCTCGCTGACCAGCCTCGAGTGCGTACTCCGGAAAATGTGCAGCGACGACATCAAACCGCATCAAGTCGCCCAGGAATGGTCGGGCTGGTTGCAGAGCGCCTACGATCGCTCTTTGGCCTTCCGTCAGAGTAAGCGGCTTCCGGATTCACAAGTGGTCGACCTTCATTTTGACCGTTTTCTTAAAGACCCGGTCGCATCGGTCCGCACGATTTACCAGCACTTCGAACTCGACCTCCGACCAGAAGTCGAAGCGGCCATGCGGAACTATGTCGACCGAAACCCACGAGACCGGGACGGACGACACCCCCACCGTTTTGCGGAAACGGGACTCGAACTGGACGAAATCCGATCCACAACCCGGGACTACATCGAATATTTTGATGTCGCCTTGGAAAACCGGGACTAGAGGGTCTTCGGAGACCAATTAGCGCTGCGGTTTGGGAGCAAACACGGCGTCACGAATCTCGAACTGATCGTCCTCAAGGGCTTGATCGGCCCGTTGAGTCCGGCTCAGGCAGCGCGCAGCCTGCAAGACGTCTTCTTCCACAGCGGCCAAGCGTTCGAGTGTCTGCGGATTGGCCACCAACACCATCTGCTCGACGGATCGCCCCATGGAGACTTCGGCATCGGCTTTCGCTTTATTGATCGCTGCCAGGGCCGCGACGCCCCTTTCAAAACTCCCGGGATCGACCGGCGCCTCGATTTCCGAAAAATCCGCTTCACCCGGCCAGGGTGCGGCATGGATTCGGCGGTGACCCGTCTCTTCTGCGAAAGCCCAGGACCAGATTTCTTCGGTGATATAGGGCAGGACCGGCGCCAAGAGCCGAAGCAAAACAGAAAGGCCAAGCCGCAAACTCGCCACGGCCGAACCACTCGCTTGAGCGTCTGAACCCTCTGCCCCATCCGCATAGGCCCGCGCTCGAACCTTCACCAGCTCCAAATAGGTGTCGGTAAAGTGGGTCCAGAAGAAACTCTCGGTCTCCTGCAGCGCCCGAGCATACTCATAGTCTTCAAACCACCTCGTGCAGTCCTCGACCAGGTCACGAAGCTTCGCGACGAAAGCCCGATCGATTTCATCGCGGATCGGATGGGACTCCCCGGTTTGCGAGAGAACAAATTTTCCCGCATTAAAAAGCTTTGTGACCAAACGCTTTCCGACTTTCCATACCTTTTCGTCGAAGGCCGTATCAGATCCGAGGCGAGCGCTGGCCGCCCAATACCGCCCCGCATCAGCGCTGTATTGCTCAAGTAAGGGCATGGGGGTCATCACATTGCCCTTGCTCTTCGACATTTTCTTTCGGTCGGGATCCAAGATCCAACCGGAAATCATCGCGTGATGCCACGGAACGGAATCCTCGTGGAGCAGCGCCTTGGCAATCGTGTAGAAGGCCCAGGTGCGAATAATGTCATGGCCCTGGGGGCGAACATCTGCCGGAAAAAGCTGAGCATGCCTCTCGTCGTCATCCCCCCAATGAGAACTGATCTGGGGGGTCATCGAGCTGGTGAACCAGGTGTCGAAGATATCGGCATCGGCCGTGAATCCTCCCGGCACGTCCCGCTGCTCGGCGTCATAGCCCGGCGGTCGATCCACCGTGGGATCCACCGGCATATCGGCCACGTCGGCGACAATCGCACGGTCGTATTCGGGCTCACCTTCCGCATTCAGCGGGTACCAGACCGGAATCGGTACGCCAAAAAACCGCTGGCGACTGAGGCACCAGTCGAGACTGAGATTCTCCGTCCAGTCTCGGTAACGCGCCGCCATGAAGGGGGGATGCCACTGCACGGCCTCACCCTTCGCCAGCAGTTCAGATTTTCGGTCCATCAATCGGGCAAACCACTGGCGGGTGGGGAGATACTCCAGCGGCCGGTCCCCCTTTTCGAAAAACTTAACCGGATGCTCGATCACCTCGGGCTCTCGAACCAACGGGGTCCCGGAACCCGTCGCGCTGGCTTCGGGTTCGCGCAGCAACTCCACGATGCGTTTCTGTGCCTGCTTGACGGATTGCCCCGCCAGCTCAGCGTGCGCCGCGTTAGCCGCTTCGGGATTGAGACTTTCAAACTCCGGCGTTCCATATTCAGCGGGCAGCACGCGACCATTCCGTCCGATGATCTGTCGGAGCGCCAAACCTTCGTCTCGCCACCAGAGAACATCGTTCTGATCGCCGAAAGTACAGACCATCAAAATGCCCGTACCCTTCTCGGGGTCCGCCAACTCACTGGGGAAAATGGGTACCGGCGCATGGAACAAAGGCGTGATCGCTCGTTGCCCAAATAATCCTCGATAACGATCGTCATCGGGATGCGCCGTCACGCCCACACAGGCGCCAAGCAGTTCTGGACGGGTCGTGGCGATGACGAACGACCCCTCGCGCCCCTCGACGGCGAATTCGAGGTGGTGATAAGCCCCCGGCGTAGGCTTGTCTTCGATCTCCGCTTGAGCCACCGCGCATTGGAAATCGACATCCCACATGGTTGGGGCGTCACTGGTGTAGACCAGCCCTCGATCAAATAGATCTCGAAACGAACGCTGCGCCGTACGCCGGCAGTGATCATCAATGGTTTGATATTCCTGGGTCCAATCAACGGACAGTCCCAAGCGACGCCAGAGCGCCCGGAAGTGCTCTTCATCAGCATTGATGAGCCCATAACAGGCCTCGATAAAGTTGGGGCGCGAGATCAGGCGGGCCGGTTTCTTGCGCACCTTTGCGGAGGCCTCTTCGAGAACCAGACCCTCTTCGTAGGGCTGAGTGGGATCGCAACGCACGTGGTAGTAATTCTGGACGCGCCGCTCCGTCGGAAGGCCATTGTCGTCCCAACCCATCGGGTAAAAGATGTTGAGGCCCCGCATGCGTTTGAAGCGAACCATCACGTCGGCTTGGGTGTAGGAAAAGACATGTCCCACATGCAGGGAACCCGAGGCCGTCGGCGGCGGCGTATCCACCACGTAGGTCTCGTCGCGCGGTCGGCTCGGGTCCCACCGATAGAGACCCTCCTCCTGCCAAACCCCATCCCATCGGTCCTCAGCCGCCGCAGAATCGAAATGCTTTCCGACGGATTCAGGGTCTAAGGCTCTCACGGGAGTCCCCGGAGGCGGACCTGCATGGTTTTCTTCCTGATCGCTCATCGGTTCCTTCTTTATCCACGCACTGAGGCCCCCCTTGGCGGTCCTCAAACTGGGTCCGCAGTGCTGGCTGGGGAGACAATAACCCGAGGGGTCGGTAACATAGTGCAACCCCGGGCGGAAGCGTTCCCGGTGGGAGGATCCGAGGGCCTTTCTCTCGGCGCCTTAGATTGGGCCGAGGCGGTTGCGCCCGGACGGCCTTCTCTACTACTCTCCCGCGCCCGGAGTTCCGGCAGGATGGCGGCCAACGAGCGCGCGATCCGAGAGGCACACACGAGGTGAGACGGAACCCGTTGAGCGTTGAGCTTCGCCCCCTTCATCGAGGCGAGGGCCGAAAAGTCAGGGAAAGCGGCTGGACCGCAACCCTCCACACCAGTTTTAGAAGACGGATAGAAAAGAGGACGGCGTGGCCAAGAAGTCACAAGTCAACCGAGACAACAAACGTCAGGCGCTGATCGCGAAGTACGCCGAGCGCCGCGCGGAACTTCGCAAGCAACTCAATGACCCGAATGTCTCCGTCGAAGAGAAGCTCAAGGTGCAAGAGGCTTTCGCCAAGATGCCGCGAAACTCCTGCCCCACCCGCTTGAACCACCGCTGCGGCGTCTCTGGGCGCTCGAAGGCCTATTACCGGAAATTCGGCATCTCCCGCATCGCTCTTCGAGAACTCGCGCTCGCCGGCCAGTTGCCCGGTGTCCGCAAATCGAGCTGGTAGAAATCCAAGGAATCCGACCGTGAAGCCCGAAATTCATCCCGACTACCACGAAGTGTTGTTCCACGACTCGGCGACCGGCGAAGAGTGGATTAGCCGCTCGACCATGACGTCAAAAGAAACCCGCGAAGTCGACGGCAAAGAGCTGCCGCTGGTTCGCTTGGAAATCTCCGCCGTGAGCCATCCGTTCTGGACCGGAAAGGTCCGAGAGCTCGATGCCGACGGCAAGATCGACCGCTTCCGCAAGCGGTACGGCAAGTCCTAGCCGACCCTGCTCGAACGTTCGTTCGGCCAGGGGGGGGCGGCAACACTCCGCCCGGCCGCGGCGTCAACGCGCCGCCGAATTCTGGGCTTGATCGGCTGAGCTAGCGGCCCGACAGCTTCTTCTTGATCTGTCGCTTGAGCCGCTGCGCGTCGGGCATCAGCTTCGCGTCGTCTGTCCCCAGAAGAAACCCGTCTAGGCCGCCCTTTTTCTGCACGGTTCGCAGGGTTCGGGTGGCCACGCGCAGTCGGATTTCGCGGCCCAGGGCCTCCGAGGCCATCGTCACCTTCTGGATATTGGGGTCGAAACGGCGATTAGTCGCCCGCATCGAGTGGGAAACATTGTGTCCAAACTGGACATCTTTGCCGGTCAGCGAGCAGCGTCGGGCCATGCTAAAGCCTCTTCAAACGGTCGAGCCATCGATCGGCCGACCGGTCGGGGTCAATGAATCACGGCGCGGATCCGCGCCAAGGGAGCGGATAGTTAGCCCAAGGACAGGCCCGCTGCCAATCCCCCGCCCCCCGCGACAGCCCTAGGTTTTCCCGCGGGACTCCCTGAAGCATCCCGGCCGCAGTCGAATCCAACTCAGCGTTAATGCGTTAGAAGAAGCTGTAGGTCGCGCCCCAAGTAACGCCCATGTAGCTCGGATCGAAGCCGCTGTTCTCCGTCAAAAATTGCCCCCACCAGCCGACAAAGGTGGCCTGCCCTTCGGTTGAAGCCGTGTAGGCAAACTCACTCGTGAGCGCGATGTTCGGCGTGATATAGAAATCCAGCCCCACCCCGAAACGGCCTGCAAAGGAGGTGAATGTATCCGTGTTTCCCAAGTTCGTGTTCGCCCAGGAATTCACACCCCCCAGCCCGATCAGCGCGTAGGGCTGAATTCGACCGATCAACGGATAAAAGCGCGCGTTGACAGTAAACGCCAAGGTATCGAGGGAAGCGCTGGTGAGGCCCTGAATCGGCGGGTTGGGTTGGAGAGTGCTGACGTCTTTGGCATCGAAACCCGCCATCCACTCCACTTGGCCTTCCACCGCCACCCAGCGGTTAAAGCGGAAACCGACGCGGATGTTCATCCCGAAGGAGTTGTCGAGTTCATCTCTGCAACTCCTCCCGCCGCCTCCCGCCGACTCGCTGAAGTTGCACAGCCCATACACCCCGGCCAACGAGATGTAAGGAGACGGCGTGGTGCCAAATTCTGAATATTCCTGCTGAGCCGAGGCCGACCCGCAGAACACGAGCGAGAGCGACAGCACAGTTCCGATTCCAACCCGGCGAGCCCATTTCATCATGACTGATTCTCCGTATTCAGCGGTGGCGGTTCTCGATCGTAGCGTGGCCTGAGTCTAGGACACTTTGATGACCATCAGAGGAGTCAAGTCATTCAATTTGACATACAGGGTGGGCGCGAGGCGAAGGGCTAGTCACCGCTCGCCATTTCGCGGGTGATTCGCTCGGCGTCTTTTTCGGCCATGTGGACAAATAGCTGGTCGCGAACCCAAGCTGCGAAAGGGCTGTGAAGCTGGGTGAGTCGCGACATACGCCGACCCTTTTGGACGATATCTTCCGCGCGCTGCTTCCGAGAACTCTCGTAAGCCACAAGCGCCTCCTCGGTGGAGTCCCGGCCTTGAAGTTCATTGACCAAGACGGCAATGTCTTCGATCGCCATGTTGGCCCCCATCGCGGCAAACGGGGTGGTGGCGTGGGCGGCATCGCCCACCAAAATGATTCGTTTTTTTCGCCAAGTCGCAATCGGCTCAATATCGAACATCGCGTGATGAACGATTTCTGATTCTGGCGTTGCTTCGATCAGTTCGGGCATCAAAGGATCCCAATCCCGATAAGCCTCAAGCAGCTGGGCGCGGGTCTGGCGCTCCTCATCTTCTTTCTTTTTCCACGTCAGGTACCAGCGACAATCACCCCGTCCCACGTCCCCGGCGCCGGCCTTACCTCCTTTGCCCCAAATGTCGATATGGGTTTGCGCGGGCATGATCTCTTCGGGCCGCGGAGCCAAGGCCGAACATCCCCGGTATCCGCTGTCTCGAAGTTCGGTGGGTCCAACAACGACCTCCCGAAGGGCAGAATGAATCCCGTCGGCTCCAATGACCAAGTCGGCTTCCACCCGGTCCCCATCATCGAGTTCAATCCAAGCTTTTTCACCCGCAACGTCGGCCGTGCGGACGGCCTCGCCGCGGCGCACCGTTCCGGTCGGCAACTCGCCTTCGAGTGCCTGAAGAAGATCTGGTCGGCGAATCTCATAGCTGTCTGCACCAAGCTTCCGAGACACTTCGCCCACGGGCATGGGCAGAATGACTCGCCCACTCTGGTTGCGGACCTCCGTCGTCTCGACCGCACAGCCCACTTCATCTAAGCGATCGGGACCCAAACCGAACTCTGCTAGGCGATCCGCGGAATAAGACCAGAGCGTAAAGCCCGTCGTGTGCTGTTGGCTCCCGTAGTGCTTCTCGTACACCGCGACTTCAATGCCCAACCGATGCAGGGCCACCGCGGCTGTCAACCCAGCGACGCCACCTCCCGCGATGGCGACTTTAAAATTGCCTTGCATTGACTCTGCCTCCCGCTTCGATCCAGCTCCTTGCTTCAATCCTACAGCAATGCACACCCGCGAAGGTTCGAAAACATTACCGACCTCTGGCCTCGCCCAAAATATCGACGATCAAACCAATCCAAAGCGGGATCAGAAGCGCCCAGTAGCTGGTCATCCAAACGATTCCCACCCAGCCCCCCCATGCGTCGGCGGACGTGGTTGGCTGCCGTTCGAAAAGCGCAGCCCGAAAGCCTGACTTCAAATCCCTGGGCGCCTGAGCCTGCGTCTCCCCAGCAGCCGAGCGAGCCTCCTTCCACAATGTCCATAGGTGAATCACCTGCCAAGGCAAATAGCCTGTCGCAAAGACAAGGTTCAACTGAAGCAAGAGCGCTTGATTGGAAGGGAGTTCGGCCGTCGAGTAAAGATATACGCTGGCCAGGGCATTCAGTGCAAAAATCAGCCACCAGCCCAACTCCTCGTAATAGAAGTAGCGGGGCTCAGAGCGAAGAATGGCCCACCAAACGCATCCTTGTGAAATAACGACCTGAACGACCATCCACGTCGCGAACCCATCAACCCACCCAACCTGGTTGATATTCAGTGTCCAAATCACGTACGCGAACAGGTAGATATAAACGACTTCCGAAAAAGTCGCGAGAATCCGAGTGACTAAAGTGGATGAGAGAATCGAGTCATGCAGGACAACGTTTCCCACATAGCGGTTAGGAAATAAACATCGATAGGCCGACACGGCGAAGAAGATGCGAGCAGGCCAGACCACCGCCGGATCCACCGAATCCGAGGCCAGTGAATACGTCAAGGCCAACAGACCGAAGTTGATGATCGCGCCGCCTTTCAGCGCCCAAAGCAACCTCGTGAGGTCATTTTTCATGAGCCGTCACAATATCAAATTTCTTTTCGGTCAGCGCTGTGTCTCCGCTGCTGGCTTCTCGAGGCGATGGCTGTCGCGATGCGTCTCCTGATTCGTGAGCAGCCCCATGGCGTGATCGAAGCGCTAATCTGGCCGTGTGAGTGAAAACGTAAGAACTCTGGGCGTTCTGCTGTTCGACAAGTTCGAACTTTTAGATGTGTTCGGCCCTCTCGAAATGTTTGGGTACGTGCCGGATCTCACCCTGCATCTGATCTCTGAACGGGCGGGGGCCGTTCACAGCACTCAAGGCCCGTCGGCGGTCGCCGAATTTTCGCTGACGGAAGCCCCCCCTCTCGATGTCCTCCTCGTCCCGGGTGGGGTGGGCACGCGTGCCGGTGTCCGGGATCCATCGCTGCTGGCTTGGATCGCGGAGCGCAGCGCCGAGGCGGACTGTGTGATGAGCGTCTGTACCGGCTCGGCGCTTCTCGCCCGCGCCGGCGTTCTGGATGGACACCGTGCGACCAGCAATAAGGTGGCATTCGAATGGGTCCGCGAGCAGGGTCCACGGGTCGAGTGGGTCGAGACGGCTCGATGGGTGCAGGACGGTCGCTTCGTCACCTCTTCCGGAGTGGCCGCGGGGATCGATATGTCGTTGGCGGTCATCGAACAGTGGGCTGGCCCAGAATTCGCCACCCGTCTGGCCCATCAAGTCGAATACGTCTGGCAAAAAGATCCGGATCTGGATCCCTTTAGCCGGGCCCATCGCGCAACGGACTAAGCCCCTCAAGATCTCTTCCGTCCGCAAAACCATCGCAGTTTCCCCCTGCGGCAATCTCCATGCAGAGCGGCTGCTGTCCGAACGCAACCGCGATGCGGACCAGTTTAGTTCCGACAGAATTTCGGAATCTTCGATTCCATCCGGCAGGATTGAGCTCCGTAGTGTTCCGGATCACATGAAGGCCCAAGACCCTTTCATACGCTTTTTCCCGTACGGGCGCTGAAGCGACCCAAGACCAGTGGGGCATCAATCCCACCGGTCATGTGGAAGGAGCCTCTCTCATGTCGAAGCACACCGTTGTTGAATCCCGCTGGCGGAACTGGCGAGCCCCTCGCGCGCTGAATCTGCTGATTGTTCTCATGCTCCCAGGCTGGGCGACTTTGGTTCATGCTCATGGAGCCGTCGAAAACCCTGCATCGAGAACCACTCTTTGTCGATTCGATGCTGAAGCCATGCAAAATCCTATGTGCGAGCAAGCCTGGGCGACTGAGCCTCAGGCGCTGTACGACTGGATGGAGGTGAACCTCGCCGCAGTCGCCGGCGCTCATCAAGCTCAAATTCCGGACGGCGAGCTGTGTGGAGCCGGTCGAGAAAAGTACGACGCTTTCAACATTCCAGGAGACTGGCCGGTCACTGCTCTGCAACCTGGTTCAGATGGGCTTTATCCAGTGACGTTTCACGCCACGGCTCCCCATGCGGCGCAGTATTTTCGCTTTTATCTCACCCGGGAGGGCTTTGACCCCACCCAGGACACACTCCGCTGGGATGACCTTGAGTTGGTCTATGACTCAGGCCAGATCGCGGTGCAGGAACTCACCGCCAATCCCCACTACACCTTCCGCATGCCTCTTCCGGATCGGGAAGACCGGGCGATCCTCTACCTCGTCTGGCAACGCAGTGATAGCCCTGAGGCTTTCTACGGATGCAGCGACGTGGTTCTCGGCGAGTCCACGACTCCGCCGATCTCTGATCCCATCGCGCCCCCCGCCGAAGAAGAGCCCGTGAACTCGACCCCCTCGGAGCCCTCTGCTCCGGAGCAAGAAGAAGACAGCAGCACCAACCCGCCGATCGCAACCCCGGGACTGGACATGGTTTCGGTCGACGTCGATCTCTACGACGATTGGGGCTCGGGGGCCTGTGGCGAGGGCACAGTCACAAACCAGGGTTCGGTCAATACGGTCTGGGAAGTGAACGTCGATCTCCCCGGCACGGTCACCAGCTACTGGGATTCGGAAATGCGCTATTCGACCCATCCGGATTGTGAGGGCAGCGAGATGCCCCATGCCTGGCGGGCGGTCGGCGAGGAATGGAACCGCACCCTCGAACCCGGTGCGTCGACGACGTTCGGTTTTTGCTTCGACCGAACCCTCGCACCCGTGATGCCGACATCAGACGACCCCACGCTGCCGGTGGTCGATGACAGCAGCATGGCGGAGGACGGATCAGGGTCTCACGAACATCACCATGCCGAAATGGAGATGAACGACGACTTTACCGATCTGGCCAGCTTTGGGATGTCTAACGGCAGCAACCACACGGGCCACGATGGTCTCGTGGGTGGGCGAACGGCCATCACGACGGAAGCCTTGATGGCATACAACCATCTCCGCGAATTTGTCGGACTCGAGCCGGCGAGCCTTGAACAGGTGGGCGCCTGGGCCTTCGCGAATGATCTCACCAACAACAGCGAGGCCTGGGGCAATGATCAAATCGGTGTTGGGCTCTGGTATGCAATGCAAGGGGCCAAAGTCGGATGGATGGTGGACGAGAAGTTCGACCCCCAAGTCGTTGCGGATATCAGCCGTACGGCCCGTCTCGGTTCGACTGAGGACGTCATGGCCATGGCCGCTCAATATGGCCACGACGGCTTTGCCGACTATCTGTTGGTGAATGGTTTCGATACGGCCTTCATCAACACCTTAAAGATGGAGCCCCACTATGCGGGATGGATGCATGATCGGGCGCATGGATGGCTCTCGATTGAGGACGTTGCCATCGCGCATGATGTGAATCATCTCACCGTGCTCAGCCACGATCAAATGCAACCGTTCATGAACGACACCTGGGATTGGCCGCAGTGGCCCGCCCTCGACGTCACCGAGGCCCGAGTTCTTGAGTACTTCCAAAGCATGGTGGTACTCGGAAACCCGTTAGACGATCACTTGGAGAGTCTCTCCGCACCGGTCAACCCCCAGTTTCCCGATGGGGATGGGGATGGCGTCTACGACCATTTGGACAATTGCGCCAACGTCGCGAACGACGATCAAATGGACGGAGACCAGGATGGTTACGGGAACGCCTGTGATGCCGATCTCAACAACAACGGCGTTGTCGATTTGGCCGATCTCGTTCAACTCCTGCAAGCCCTGGGCACATTCGATGCCGCGAGCAATCTCGATGGGGTTCCGGGCGTTGGGCTTCCCGACCTGGTCATGATGCTCTCGAAGTTGGGCGAGGTCCCGGGCCCGAGCGCGCATACAGCTCCGCCGACGGACGGTCCGACAGATCCGGGAGCAGCGCCTGTGGAGGAGCCGAATGAGCCGGCACCTGGCACCGGCTCGACCCTCCAGCAAGTCGCCGCCACCACTGGCGTCCATGTGATGGTCGATCCCGCGACGGGCCTCGCCTATCTGCATGAGCAGGGGGGCGCGCCCATCTTGATCACCCGTTCGGATGATTACTGGGACGGTGCAGTTCCGCTGACCCGAGACGACGCCACCCTCATGGCGGCGGCTCGGGATGGACAAGGCAGACTCCGCGTGCTCGATGGAGGGGGCATGGACGTCTACGCCTGGATCCTCGACGAGACCGGGGCCTTCATCGGTGAAGAGGGGCCCAGCAGCACCTCCATGGACGAGAAGGAGTCGCTCTTCCAGATGGACATCGATGGCGACGGCATGATCGGGGGCGGAAGCGCTCCTCCGTCTGATCCGGATCCCGAGATGCCCCCGATGGATGATCAT
>NHEP01000162.1 GCA_002171515.1 bacterium TMED88
AAAGATCAACATCTCGTAGATCCCCGTGCATTCATCGATGATCTTGACCGCAAAATGGTCCAGAAAAACCACCTTGTCATTCACCCGCGTGTCGGATCCAAACAGCGAGAACAAGGCCCACTCCAGCTTGGCCGTGAGGAGGATGAACCATTGGACGACAAAGTTATAGTGACGAACAAAGAGCGGATATCCAACTGACACCGCCCCGAGACTCGGCAAGAACAAGAGAACGAAGCGATAGGCCGGGTTGCGCCACACTTCCAGAATCCGGGCCCCGATGCCGGGCGGGTTCGTGGGTTGCTCCTTCTCCCGGCTCTGCCCAGGATCGCCGGATGCCTCACTCGGAGGTTGGCCCGGCTGCTGGGGGGGCCGAGCCCCGGATACGTCATCTTCGTCGCCCATAAACGGCCTGATCCTAGTCGGTCCCGATGGGAGCGGCCACCTTCGCCACTCGGCCCTTTCCGACTTCTTCGCATCGCCGAGGGCGGCGACCGTAGAGTCTAAGCTTCGAAACGGATCGCTCTTTTCCAAGAGGCACCAGAATCGCACCGTCTCGCCCCGTCCAGAGTAGTCGTTCCGAAGATGCTCTCAGCCGCGACAGAGTCTCTGCGCTTGGCAGTCCAGAATCCATTCGGCAGCCTGCTGAAAGAAGGCTCACTTGCGGCTCAACCGCGCGAAGAAACGGAGCCGTACTGGAGAACCCACTTCCATGGTGAGCCACCTTGAGTAAGTCTGAGCGGAGAATCTGGCCCGAGCGCAGCAATGCTCTCTCGACCTCTTCCCCTATGTCTCCAGTCAACAGAATGGAATCGCCCAGAATGTCGACTCGCAAAACCAGCGAACCATCATTTCGACTGAAAGACCCCCCGCCTGCCTGAGGCCATAGAACTGTCCATTTCATCTCACCGACGAGCCGCTCCTTTCCCTCTGCGGAGAGCCATCGAGTCTCCACCTCCTTGAACCGCGCCAGTCGAAGCAGACCTCTAAAACCTGGATCGTCCTGGGATCCATCGGGAAGCCAAAGCTGATCCGTTGGGATCGTTCGGAGAACGGACTCAAGTCCACCTCGATGATCGAGATCCGCGTGGGTGGCGACCACCACATCAAGTCGCGCCGCCCCCAGGGCGCGAAGCGCAGGCCGAACAGTTGTGAGCCCGTCGTCGAAGCGTCCACCCCAAGACCGACCTCCATCCACCAACACGTTGGCGTGCTGCCCCTGAACCAAGATGGCGTCCCCCTGACCAACATCCAAAACAACCAAGCGGGGCCGAAGGGGCTCCACAGGCGAAGCGACGGCGCTTCCTAGCCAAGACAAAAGAGCCATCACCCCCGCAACCCGTGCCCAGACCCTTCTCTGCAAAATAATGAGCGTGCCGACCGCCATCGCGAACACCCACCCCACCCAATTCAGGGACACCAACGGCCCCTGGGCTGGCCATTGCTCGGTCATCCACTCGAGCAACACCAAAAATAATCGCGCCGGTTCGGCCAATGCACCGAGCACCCAGTCGTCGCCCTCACTGAGTCGAGTCCAGGCGGCCCAGAAAGCCCCCGCCAACGCTGTGGGAAGAAGAATCCAAGCCACCAGCGGAACCGCCAGCAAATTGGCCACCACCCCCCACCCGCTTACCATCAATCCATTCCAGGCCAGAAGCGGAGCCGTCCAGGCCAAAACGCTGGCTGTGCTTCCACAACTTCTTGAAAGAAAAGTTGGGTGAGGCTCACCCCTCTCTTCGCTCGCCCAAGCGGCCCGAGAGCCCACGAGAAGAGCCCCGGTTGCCGCGAACGACAACTGCGCCCCGAGATCAAAGGCCAGTGTCGGTTGAGCCACGACCACCAAAAACACCGCGAGAGCCAATGCATGCGCGGAGGCCGCCGCCCGACCCGAGAGAAACCCGGCCAGGTAGAACCACCACGCGACAATCGCACGAAAAACCGGCACCCCCATGCCAGTCATCAATCCGTACCCGAGTGCGCCAAGCGCCGACATGGCGGCACCGATCCGTCGGAGATCAAAACGAATCGCCAACGGGCTCACTCGAACTCCAGTCCACGTTACCGTCCCGAACAACAACCCTCCGACCAAAACAACATGCAGGCCGGAAACAGCCAGAAGATGACTCAACCCCCACCGCCGAAAGTGCTCTGACTGCTTGGGCGAAAGACCGCCTCGATGCCCGAGTCCGAGGGCGGCCAGCACAGCCCCCTCTTCGCCGACTGAAACGAGATCCTCAGCGACCGTTCGCCGGAACGAGAGCCAGGCCGACCAAACAGACCGGAACGATCCCCACGCCTGCTCATCCTCAGCGCCCACCTCGACGACCAAGAGTGAACTCATTAGGTAGACCCGGCCTATGATGCCCTCCCGTCTCCAGATCCGACCCCAATCCCTTTGCCCCGGGTTCCGAACATCAGGAAAAGGGGTCGTGCGCACCCGCATTCGAACTCGGCTCGATGAATGAATTGCATTCAAGCGATCCAGCCCACCCGAATCCAACGAAGAAGACACCCAGAGTCGGCCGCTCCAAGGCCCATCCTGTATGGGCGCGACTGCTCGCGTTTCGCATAATAGAATTCCCTCACCCCATCGAGGACGACCGCAGGGCTCCCCCTCGATGTCCAGAATCAATCCGGCGGCCGGACCATCGGGCACGAGAGCATTCTCGAAGTGCATGCCCGCCGCCGCTCCCACGAGCAGCCCGAGAGCGAGGATCGCCCCACTCCGCCCGCGACACCAATGTCCTGCCATCGGAAGCACAAGTCCCCAGACCAGCGCTAACGCTTTCAAAAAAACGGGATCAGGGCGAAACTCTGCTCCCAGATACAGACCCGCGAGAAGTGATCCGCTGACGACAATGAGCTGCAAACCGGTGCCACCGCCCTTGGGACCCGGGACAGACTGAGGAATTACGGAAGCGACAAGGTCTAATGCAGCGTTCGAGCATCCTCTTCTTGACTCGAACTTTTTAGACGGTGCACATATGTATTCAGTACGCCGACGACTTCGTCGAGCTTGCCAAGTTCTCCGGAGAACGCGCCCATGATGCGCTCGACTTCACGCAATCCCTGAAGGTTTCTGGCCAAAGCCGCCCCAGCGGACTCTTGAAGCGAAAAGGCCAGGGCAATCCCGTCGAAATAGGCTTCCCGCGCCGTCATCTCAAGCTCTGCGGCCTGCAATGACGCCCGCTCCGCAAGCATTCCAGCCAGCAGTCCGGGCAGGCCCCTCTGGACAAGCGCCTGGCGAATTTCTTCGGTCCGGTCGCGCTTCTCGACGCGGCCGCCACCCACCTTGCCTCTCCAACTCCATCGCGCCCATTTCCGGTTTCCCATTCACAGCCCCTTTTCGGTTCCGAGTCACCCCGCCGCCGCGGCCTCCCTCGCCACGCCACAATGGCGCATGAACGCAAGATGGGTGCCAGATTCGAGCGATCGAAAGTGGTTTTAAAAACAGAACCTTAGGCAGCAGCCGAGTTTCCCTCTCCCGGAATGAGGGCAGTCTGTCACCCTCGAAGGGCATTCTGGTTCTCTATGGCGCCGCCGATAGAAAACACGGCAAGGCAGCCGCACCGGATCTCCGGCTCATGCAAGATGCTCCGGGGCCACTCAAGGCGAAATTTTGCTGGGCCCTAGGTCGGCTTTTCCACCTCAGCCTCTTTTCCCCGGTCGGCCCCCCGGTCCCCGGCAAGCGCCAGAAAAAAGCGACGAATCGTCGCCGCGTCACCGCGAGACACCCCAGGCACCTGTCCCAGCTCCTCTTCAGTGGCTGCTCGGACGGCCCGCAGAGAACCCATCGTCTTCAAAAGCGCGCGGCGTTTCTGAGGACCGATCCCGGGGAGTTCCTCCAGAATTGAGGTCAAACTGCTGCGGGATCTGAGATCACGCTGAAATTCAATGGCAAATCGGTGTGACTCGTCGCGAATTCGCTGAAGGAGCAGCAGCCCCCGAGAACTACTGGGAAGCAAAATGGGATTCGAACGTCCCGGCCGATACAGACGCTCTGCCTTCAGCCCACCTGAGCGCTTAACGCGAGGCGACCGTGCCCCCATATCCCGCTCCTTCGAAATCCCCACAGCGTCCACGGCCAAGTCAGCATCAAGCAGCGCCGCTTCCAAAACGCCAAGTTGGCCCCGTCCCCCGTCTACCATCATGAGATCCGGGAGGGGTTCCGTGTCCACCTTTGCGAGGCGACGACGAAGCACCTCGCGTAAGCAGTCATAATCATCCCCTGCCCGGGCTTCTTTGATTCGGTAGCGACGGTATTCCTTTTTAAGTGGAACGCCCGACTCAAAAACGACGCGACTCGCGACCGCCAGGCTCCCCTGCAAATTTGAGACGTCGTAGCATTCAATCTTTCGCGGCCGCTCAGACAGCTGGCAGGCCTCCTGAATTTCTTCCAAGGCGGCTTCAACGCTGTCCCGCGCCGCCAATCTCTGTCCGAGCCCCAAGCCCGCATTCCGGCTGGCAATATCAGCCAACTTTCTCCCCGCGCCGCGCTGTGCGTGCCGAAGCTCAACTCGCCGACCCGTTTTTTCGCTCAGCCAACCCGCTAAGAGGGACTGGTCTTCGAAGGCGACGGAACAAAATACTTCCCTGGGCGTATCCTCGGCTGCCTTCTTCCCATAGTACTGCGCCAAAAAGGAGGACATCACGGCCCCGTCATCGATCTGAACCTGCGAAAACGGGTAATCCTCCGCCCCCATCACCCGTCCTTCACGGACATGGAGGACTTGAATCTCGACCTCGCCACCCTGCCGAGCCAGGCCCAGAACATCGCGGTCCACTTTGCGGTCGTCGACGATCTGTTGTTCTTCCAAGGTTTGACGGACCGAGTCAATTCGGTTCCGCACACGGGCCGCATCCTCAAAACGCTCCTCAGACGCCGCTTTTTCCATTTCCGCCACCAAGCGATTCATCAGCTCTTTCGACCGCCCTCGCAGGAAGAGCACGGTCCCCTGAACTTGCGCCGCGTAGGCTTCTGCGCTGGCCAGCCCACAACACGGCCCCATGCAGCGCTTCATCTCGTACTCGATGCAGGGCCGGCCTCGGCGCGCATAGTCCCGAAAGGTGCCATCTCGGCAGGAACGCAGAGGGAATAGGCGCCTGAGATTCGACAGGGACTCCTTCAGCGCCACGCTCGAAGTGTACGGGCCGAAGTATTCCGCACCATCCTTCCGAAATCGACGCACAGTCTGCAGGCGAGGCCAAGTGTCTTTCGGATCGATTCGTAACGCCAGATACTGCTTATCATCTCGAAGCTTGACGTTAAAAACTGGCTTATGCCGTTTAATTAACTCATTCTCGAGCAGCAGCGCTTCCTTGACGTTGCTCGTTACAAGAATTTCAACATCCTTAGTCCGAGTCATCAGCGCCGGGATCTGAACTCTGCCGTCCTGACCCGATAGATATTGACGCACACGGCTTCGGAGGTTTTGCGCTTTGCCCACGTACAGTACGGCGCCACGCCCGTTCTTGAAAAGATAAACTCCAGGGTCTGCGGGAAGCCCTGCAACCTTCTCTTCTAAGTCTGTCGTTTCGGCGGAGTCCATCCAATCAGCTGAGCTGGAGCCGCTCAGACTCAAGAGTCCGTATCCGATCTCGCAAATCGGCGGCCCGCTCAAAGTCCAGTGAATCGGCCGCGCTCTTCATCTCGGCCCGAAGGTCATCAATCAACCCAGGCAGAGCATGACCTGGAACTGAGCCCCCCTCTTCCGTTTGAACCGGTACGGTGACGTAGTCTTGCTCCCAAATCGAGTCCTGCAGGCTCGAAATTCGCTTCTTCACTGTCGTCGGCGTAATACCATGGTCGATGTTGAATTGCGCCTGGACTTCGCGCCTGCGCCGGGTTTCGTCAAGCGTTTTACGAATCGAATCCGTCTCTTTATCGGCGTAGAGAATGACCCGCCCCTCCGCATTCCGCGCGGCTCGCCCGATCGTCTGAATCAGCGACCGCGCAGAACGCAAGAACCCCTCTTTGTCGGCATCCAGAATGGCAACCAGAGAAACCTCCGGAATATCGAGCCCTTCCCGAAGCAGATTGATTCCAACCAATACATCGAAAGTGCCCTCTCGCAGCTCTCGAATCAACTCCATGCGCTCAATGACTTTGATATCGCTGTGGAGATATCGAATCCGAATACCCAACTCTTCGTAGTACTCGGAAAGTTCCTCAGACATGCGCTTCGTCAAGGTTGTAACCAGCACCCGGCCACCTTGATCGACTACGCTCCGAACCGTCTCGAGCAAATCGTCTACTTGCCCACTCGCGGGCCGAACCTCGACCTCCGGATCCATCAATCCAGTCGGACGAATGATCTGCTCGACCACCACGCCCCCGCTGGCCTCAAGCTCGTAGTCCGCCGGCGTTGCCGAAACATAGATCCGCTGCTTCGCGCGCTCTTCCCATTCTCCGAACTGCAGCGGGCGATTGTCTAAGGCGGAGGGAAGCCGAAACCCGTAGTCGACCAAAGTCTCCTTGCGCGCCCGATCGCCGCGATACATGCCACCGATCTGAGACACGCCAATATGGCTTTCATCCATAACGACCAGCGTGTCATCGGGCAAGTAATCGTAGAGGGTATAGGGCGTCTGATTCGCAGCACGGCCATCTAACCATCGCGAGTAGTTCTCGACACCATGACAAAAGCCCATCTCCTCCAACATTTCGACATCGTACAAGGTTCGGGTTTCTAAGCGCTGAGCCTCCAGAAGCTTTCCCTCCGACTTCAAGGCGCTCAACCGCTCGTCGAGCTCGGCCCGAATCCCCTCGACGGCTCGCTTGAGACGCTCTTCCGTCGCCACGTAGTGGCTGGCGGGATAAATCATCGCCCGACGAGGACGCGAGACCACTTTGCCTCGCAGGGGGTCAATTTCACTGATGGCATCAATTTCATCCCCAAACAATTCGACACGAATGGCTCGCTCGCTCTCATATTGCGGAAAAATCTCGACCACATCTCCGCGAACGCGAAACGTACCCCGATGAAAGTCCATGTCGTTGCGGCTATAAAGCATATCGACCAGCCGACGAAGCAAATCCTGCCGCGGAATCTCCATACCGACTTCTAGGTACAAATGCAGAGACCCGTAATTCTCGGGCGCGCCGAGCCCGTAAATACAGGAGACGCTGGCGACAACCAGGACATCTCTCCGGGTTAAAATCGAATGAGTCGCCGAATGCCGCAGCTTGTCGATCTCATCGTTGATGTGCGCGTCTTTCTCAATGAAGGTGTCGCTTGACGGAATGTAGGCTTCTGGCTGGTAGTAGTCGTAGTAGGAGACAAAGTACTCGACGGCATTATGGGGAAAGAGCTCTTTAAACTCGGCGTAGAGCTGAGCGGCCAGCGTCTTATTGGGTGACATCACGAGAGCCGGTCGATTGGTCCGTGCAATCGCGCAGGCAATGGTGAACGTCTTGCCGCTCCCGGTGACCCCGAGGAGGGTCTGGTGTGGATCCCCTCGTTCGATACCTGCCACCAGCTGATCAATCGCCTCCGGCTGGTCGCCGGCCGGTTCATAATCGGAAACCAGCTCAAAAGGCTTTTCCGAGCGCCCGACCCCAGCCGAGTCTTCGAAGCTCACGTGCGCTTCCATCGCGGACCCGCCGGCGTGTCGACAATCACAATGCCCTCTTCGGAGAGGGTGTCTCGAATTTGATCGGCGGTCGCAAAGTCTCGGGCTTCTCGCGCCGCCTCGCGGTCCCGCAAAAGACCATCAATCCGCGGGTCCACTTCCCACTCCTCTTCCGGGGACTCTGCCTCTTTGAGGTTCAATCCGAGAACGCGATCAAACTCCCAGAGAAGATCCCGCTGGTCCCCCTCGGACAGCTGATCCCCCCGCAGCACCTCCCAGACGACGGCCAAAGCTCGGGGGGCATTCAAATCGTCACAGAGCGCCGAGCGAAATTGAGCCCGGTACGGTGCCTGCGCTTCGGGATTCCCATGCGTTTGCACATCTCGAAGCCGGGCGGCGGTGGAAACTAACCGACGGTACCCGCGCGCAGCCGCCTCCATGGCCTCGGCGTTATAGGTCTGCTGCTGGCGATAATGGGCCTGGAGAAAGAAGTAACGGAAAGCCAGCGGATCGTAACCCTGATCGACTAAATCCGACAAAGTCGCCACATTCCCCACAGACTTCGACATCTTTTCACCGCCGAAATCCAGAAATTCGTTGTGCATCCAAAAGTTGACCCAAGGATGCGAACCAAAGGCACACTCGCTCTGAGCCACTTCGTTGGTGTGGTGCACCGTCGCCAGGTCGATCCCTCCCGTATGAATGTCAAAATGCTCACCGAGATACCGGCTGCTCATCGCCGAGCATTCGAGATGCCAACCGGGAAAACCCCGGCCCCAGGGCGAGTCCCACTCCTGGAGTCTTTGAACGCCCTCCTCGGCAAACTTCCAGATGGCAAAGTCCGCGGGATGCCGCTTGCCGGCCACCTCATCAATGCGACCGGCGCCCCGCTGGCCTTCCAGGTCGAGCCCCGCTAGTTCGGCGTAACGGGGAAAGCGGGTGATATCGAAATAGAGTCCGTCCCCGATGCGGTAGAGAAATCCGCCTGCCTCCAACCGTTGCCCGAGCTCGATCTGCTCCGCGATGTGGTCCGTGGCCCGCGGGTTCTGCTCGGGCCCGAGGCAATTCACCTGGGCGCGGTCTTGTCGCCAAAGTTCGGTGTATCGCTCCGCGATGGCTTCTGCGGTTTCGCCCGCCTTCCGCGCCGCCAGCTCCATCTTGTCATCACCATCATCCGCATCGCTCACCAAGTGACCCACGTCGGTGATGTTGATGACATGGGTGACGTCGAAGCCCTCAGAAAGCAAAAAACGCTTCAGGAGGTCGGCCATCAACTGCGAACGAAGGTTTCCAATATGGGAAGGCCCGTACACCGTGGGGCCGCAGGTGTAGATCCCCACCTCGCCGGCTCGGATCGGCTCAAAACCTTCTTTGCTCCGCGTCCGCGTGTTGTAAAAGCGGATATCACCCAATCGAATTCTCTCCACGGCCCTCATCCACCCGACCGCTCAATCCGCAAGTCGGATCACAGCCTCGGATGAATGCGTTCGCTCAGTTTACTCCGGGTCCGGGGAATCGGCTTCGAGCAGAACCACACCCATGGCGGCGATCCCCTCGCCTCGCCCGATGGCTCCAAGATGATCCGTGCTGGTCACCTTGACGTTGATTCGACCGGCCTCGCACCCCAGTAACCGGGCGATGCCTTGCTGCATTGCAGCTTGATGAGGACTGAGCCGCGGGGCTTGGGCGATTACCGTGCAGTCGAGATTGCCGATTCGGAATCCTCGCTCCCCCATCAGGCCACAGGCCCGAGCCACCAAATCTCCACTGTCCATGCCCTCGAGTCCCGGATCGCTGCTCGGGAAGTGCTGCCCCAAGTCCCCCTCGCCCAGGGCGCCAAAGATCGAAGTGGCGACCACGTGGAGGAGAACGTCGCCATCCGAGTGGCCCTCGAGCCCATGGTCATGGGGAATCAAAACGCCGCCGAGCCGCAGAGGTCGGTCCGGCACCAAGCGGTGCGCGTCAAAGCCTTGGCCGATTCGCATCAAGCCTCTCCTCGATCGGCCAGGACTCGTTCAGCCCGGGCGAGGTCCTCGGGATGGGTAATCTTGAAATTATCAGACTCGCCGAGCACCACTTCGACGGGCACCCCCATCCGCTCGACGAGTTCCGCATCATCGGTCCCGAGAAAGACATCATTCCAAGCCAACTCAAGCGCATCCCGGAGCAAGTCCACAGCGAAGACCTGTGGGGTCTGAGCCGCCCAGCACTCCGATCGCGGCGGCGTCTCGATGACCTGACGCCCTTGCACGCGCTTAATCGTGTCGCTCACCGGACTCGCCAGCAGAGCCGCCCGGCCAGTCCAAGCCGCCCGAACGACTGCGGAAACGGATTCAGGGGTGACCAAGCACCGCGCCGCATCGTGAACCGCCACGAATTCAACCGACTCGGGCAGCCCGGAAAGACCGAGCCGGACCGAATCCTGACGCTCATCCCCGCCGGGGACGGGATCCAGGAGCTTAGGGTGGATCCAGGCGGTTTCGTCCGCTGGGAGCTGCCCTGCATCGGGCGGCAGAACCGGCTGCACCCAGTCAATTTCAGGCACCGCGCACAGCGCCGAAACCGATCGCGCGAGCAGGCTCCGGCCGCACAGCCCCACAAACGCTTTGGGCTCCTTGCGCCCCAGTCGCTCCCCTCGGCCCGCCGCCAGCACCAATGCTGCAGTCGTCATCCAGCGAGGATAGTGCGGTGGCCTTCGCCCTGCCGCCGGTCAATGCTCTGCAACCCCTGAAAGTCTCCGGTAAAGTCCGGGCCGGAGGTTTCCATGCACTGCCTGCGTTTTCTGTTCTTGGCCCAACTGCTTGCTCTCGGCACTCTGATTCTGGGGTCACCGGCGTGGGCCGCGTCGTCCGATGCGACCCGCGATATTTATGATGATGAAGCGGGCGACCCGACCGGCCCTCTCCCGGCTGAGCCCGGATCTCAGCCGCTCTCCATCAATGAGGCCATCGCGGTTGGCCTCCAGAACAACCTCGATGTGCAGGTCAATCGCTACCAGCCCTACATCGGAGAACTGACCGCCGGCGCAGCCTGGGGAGCCTACGATCCAACCTTCAATGGGGATGTCGGCTACAACTCCGATCAATTCCGCAATACCAACGTGCTGAACAATACAGGCGGTACCGACAATTTTGACCAGCAGAACATTACCGCGTTGATCAGCGGCCAGGCAGGCATCAGCGCGCTGATCCCCTACTGGGGGGCCAGCGTCGATCTCAGCCTGGACGGCTCTTCATTGAGCAGCAATCAACCCTTCCTACCCTTTAGCCCCCTCTACAACTCAGGCTTGACGATTGGTGCTTCGATTCCCCTGCTGCGAGGCTTGATCTGGAACGAACCCTGGACCCAGGTCAAAACAACCCGGCTCGCCTACGACGCGGATCTCGACAATTTCACGACGTCCGTGATGAACACCGTTCAGCAGATCATCCGAAACTACTGGAATCTCGTGGCCACGAAAGAGCAGGTTCGCGTGGCCGAAAAGAGCCTGGAGAGCAATCAGGCTCTGCTCGATCAAACCAAAACCCAATATGAAGTAGGCGTCGTCAGCAAGGTCGAGGTGGTTCAAGCCGAAGCCGGGGTCGCCAATAGTGACTTCGACCTAATTGTCGCCAAGAACAACTATCGCAATGCACAGGACCGGCTCATCTCAGACGTCCTCGGGGATCACCTGCACGCCAGTACGGATCTGCTCTTTTACCCAACCACAAGTCCACAGTTCACCAGCGTCACCCCAGTCGACCTCAACGAAGCCGTCTCAACGGCTTTTGCGAAGCGACCCGAACTCGCTGCTGCTCAGCGCCGACTCGATCAAGGCGAAGTCCAGCTCAAATTCGCCAAAAACCAGCGCCTGCCGCAATTGGATGTTGGGGTGCGCTACCGCACCGGCGGAACCGACGGGTACGCCAATCCGTCGTTCGACTTCTTTGGCAACACCGATCCGTTCCAGCCGCCACCTCCCGCTCCGCCCCTGACCCCGGACCAAAGAGCAAAGATTGAAGGCAATTTTGGGGACACGTTCGATAGTTATTTCAACGCCGATCGCCCAAGGGAGTTAATCGCACAAGCAACGATCTCAATCCCCCTTGGCAACATCGAGGGCCGCAAAAACGTCAGCAAAGCCCGCATTGAGCTGCGCCGGGCCAACTCACAAATCGTCCGGCTCAAGCAGCAAATCATTGTGGCCGTCCGAGCCGCCGCGCGCGGGCTGCTCGCTTCGGCCCAAGGCGTCCAAGCCGCCGAAAGACGCCGGGTCGCCGCCGTCGAACAGCTTCGCGCGGAACAAATTCGGCTTGAGCATGGGGAATCCACCCCTTATGACGTGTTGCTTCGACAGAGCGATTTGGTCGATGCCGAGAGCCAGAAGATCGGTGCACTCCAAGCCTTCCGGAACGCTCAGGCCGAGCTGGAACGCCAACAGGGCACAATCCTCGAAACTTGGAATGTCTCCATCGCGAATGTGCGCGAACTCGACTATCAGTCGGTCGGTTCCTTGGAGGCCCGATAAGCTCCGGCATCAGGCCCGTGCTTGCTGACGGACGGGGGAACCCTATGGCACTCTTTGGTAAGAAAAATTCCGATCCGGAGTCCCCGGGACTCCAAAAAGATGCAAAAGATTCGCCCCGGCCTCGCAAGGCTGAACCGGGCACAGCACCGTATGACGACGGTCGCTCGCAAGACGATCCGACCAGAAAGGGAGAGCCATTGGCCACCATCGGAAAATCGATCCACCTAAAAGGCGAACTCAGCGGCGAGGAAGACCTCGAAGTCGAGGGCACCGTCGAAGGCGACATCAAGCTCCCCAACCACGTCCTCAAGATCGGGGCCCATGGCAAGGTGATGGCCTCGGTGCTCGCCCAATGCGTTCAGGTCATCGGCCGAGTTTCCGGCGATGTCAACGCCACCGACCGCGTGGAAGTGGAGGCCTCGGGGGTGGTTGAGGGCGACATCCGCGCGCCCCGCCTCTTGGTCCAGGAAGGCGCCGTCATCAATGGACGCATCGAAATGACCGAGGCCAAGCCAACGTCGAGCCACCAAGACACACCCGCCGCTCAGCCCGCTCTCAAGGTCAGCTGAAGCCCAAGGTCAGCCGAACCCGGCTCCACCACGGGCGCGGAGACCCCCTCGACCAGGGGATGCGCCCCCGCAGCCAGCTAGCTTTTGGCCTCCGCCCGCGCCTCCAAGAGCAGCAGGAGCGGTGAGGCGATGTAGATCGAGGAGTAGGTGCCCACCAGCACGCCGATCAGCATCGCGAAGGCAAAGGGCCGGATCACGTCCCCACCGAGGAAAAACAGACTGAGCAGGGCCAGCAGGGTCGTCCCTGAGGTCAGAACCGTTCGGGACAGGGTCTGATTGACGCTGAGATTCAAGACCTCCGGAAGTTTGGCCTTTGTATGGGTCTCAAGATTCTCTCGGATGCGGTCGTAGATGATAATGGTGTCGTTCAAGCTGTAGCCAAGGATCGCCAGCATGGCGGCCAGAATCCGCAGGTCGAACTCAAGCCCGAGCATGATAAAAATCCCAGCCGTCACGAGGAGGTCGTGAATCACCGCCACCACGGCCCCCGGCGCAAAGCGAGAGCTGAAGCGAAAAGCCACGTAGGCCAAAATGGCCAGGCTTGCCCAGAAGAGCGAGAGCAATCCGTCCGACTGCAATTCTGCACCCACCCGAGGGCCAACGAATTCTACCCGCTGGACCTCCAAGGGACCGATGCCCTCTCGCAGCGCGGATTCAAGCTGCTGAGCTTGGTCCGCTTTGCCCGGCATCACGGGGTTGCCGGCGCCTTCTGCCATCACCACCTCTTCGCCCGAAAGCCCAGCCGCGCTTCCTTCATCGCTCAGGAACTTGATCAAGTACTCCTGAGTTTCTCCTGTTCCGAATCGCATGACGGTCGGGTCGGAGACCACTTCAGTGCTGGACAAGACCTCGCGGATCTGGCCCTCATCGACCGCAACGCCTTCCGCGAATCGAACCTGAACCTCATTGCCCCCCGCGAAATCAATCCCGAGGCGAACCCCCCGGATCGGAATCGCGATCAGCGAAGCCAGAATCAGACCCAGCGAGAGCGCCGCTGCGACTCTTCGCTTACCAATAAAGTCAATGCGTGTACCCGGCGGGACGATCTCAAAAGACAACGGCTCGTCTCCCTAAATGGACAGCTGCGGAACGGTTCGACCGCCCGGATAGATCTGAAAAAGAAGTCGGGTCAGAACCAGCGCCGAGAAAACGCTGGTCACGATGCCGATCGAGAGCGTGACCGCAAACCCTTGAATCGGCCCAGTCCCGAATTGGAAGAGGATGAGTGCCGTAATCAACGTCGTGATATTGGCGTCGAGTACGGCGCCTGTCGCCTTCTGAAAACCGGTCGCAATCGCCGCGCGAGGGGTCTTATTGGCTCTCAGCTCTTCTCTAATCCGTTCAAAAATAATCACGTTGGCGTCCACCGCCATACCGATCGTCAGCACCAAACCGGCGATTCCTGGCAAGGTCAGAGTCGCCTCAAACAACGACATAATGCCCACGATCAAAAGCATGTTGCTCAGGAGTGCGATGGCCGCATACGCCCCGCTCATTACGTAGTAGATGCCAGTGAACAGCAGAACGAGCGC
>NHEP01000163.1 GCA_002171515.1 bacterium TMED88
CAGTACGTGAAAGAAATCATCGCACGACAAGGAACCTTCTTCGATCAGGAAGCCATGGATGAGATGGCCGAAAAGACCGGGGAAGCCGGGCATTACCAAGCCCTGATGCAAACCTCAGAGGGGCAGTACGACGACGACACGCTGCTCGCCATGCTGAGCGACGGCGAGAGCCCGTTTGCCCCCCGACCTGGGGAATGGGACATGAAAGTTCGCCTTCGTGATTTGGAGGGTGATGGCATCGCGGGAGAAGTCATCTTCCCGCAAATGGCCCCCTTTGGTGCAGGACTCCTGCAGTATCGACACGAAGTCGAGCCCGAGCACAACCTCGAGGGTATTCGCGCATACAACCGCTGGCTCTCCGATTTTTGCAACACCAACCCCCACCGCCATGCCGGAGTCATCCTCATCAACATCGACGATATCGATGTGGCCTGCGCGGAAATTCGGACCGCCCATGCAAAAGGGCTGTGGGGAGGAGTTCTTCTCCCGACAACGACAGGCGATTTCCCCTTTTATCACCATCCACGTTACGAGCCCATCTGGGAAACCTGCGCTGAGCTCAGCCTTCCTCTTCAGGCTCATTCGGGCTGGTCCCCTGACTACGGAGACGTTCAGGGCGCTACAGCGATGTACATCAGTGAAGTCGACATGTGGGCCCAGAGAGCCTTCACCGCCTTGCTCTGGTCAGGGGCCTTTGAACGCCACCCCAACTTGAAATTAATTCTGACAGAAACGGGGACAGCCTGGATCCTTGAACGGCTCCGGGTTCTTGAGTTCAAGGCTGCCCTTCCGTTCTTCCAGCACTTCACGGGGAAGCTCTCGCTCACGCCGACGGAATACTTCCAGCGACAGTGCTTCATCGGAGCCTCCTTCATGCCCCAGCACGAGGGCGCCTACCGGGACCGAATCGGACTGTCGAAAATCATGTGGGGATCGGACTATCCCCACCTCGAAGGAACCTGGCCCCACACCCGGGCCTATATGAATGAGACCTTCTCCGACTACGGAGACGATGAGATTCGCGCCATCCTTGGGGGGAGCGCAGTCGAAGCCTACGGGTTCGACCCAGAGGGTCTGGCCCCCATCGTCGAAGAAATTGGCCCAACCCTGGCCGAAATCAAAGGGAGCTCATCTGTGGTCTGAGACTGAAGGCTACTGAGGAGACAACCCTTCAGGCCCCACCCCGCCAGCGCGCAATCCGATCAACCGCCTCCTCGACCTGATCGGTCGCCCCGGCATACGAAAAGCGAATGTAGTGCTGACCGTTCGTCGGGCAGAAATCAGACCCCGGCGCGGCCAGCACGCCGGCCCCTTCCAGCATGTCGATACAAAATTGAACGCTGTCTTCGTGAAGATGCTGAACATGGCAGTAGAGATAGAAGGCGCCATGCGGAGCAACAAACCGATCGAACCCAAGGTCCGGCATGCGATCAAGCATGATGGATCTATTCTTGGCGTAGCGGACAACATGCTGATCGAGTTCGTCTCGACAGTCCATCGCGTACAGGGCGCCGACCTGGGCTGGAGAAGGCGGGCAGAGATAGAGATTGTGAGCCAACCCTGAAATCGGCTTGATGAGATAGTCGGGGACTACCATCCATCCCAAGCGCCAACCCGCCATCGAGTAGTATTTCGAAAAGCTATTGACGACGATCGTTTCCGGCGAGAAAGCACAACCCGTGGCTTGGGGGATCTCTGAGTCGTAAACGATTCCGTGATAAATCTCATCCGAAATAAAGCGAATGCCCTTTTTCTCGCAATATTCGGAAAGTGTTTTCAATTCATCCGGCGAGAGCATCGAACCAGTCGGGTTTCCTGGGCTGGCGACAATTAATCCGTGAATCGGCCCCTCGATGGCCTCAATGTCTTCGACCGTAGGCTGTAAATTATTTTCCGGCTGGGTGTCGAACAAGACACACTCGACGCCAAGCGTTTCAATCGCATGGCGGTAGCCATAATAAAAAGGCTGCGGGAGGGCGACCCGCTGCCCCACATCAAAGCAGCCCACGATCGCCAACAGGATCGCCCCCGAAGCGCCAAAGGTGATCAAGATTCGTTCGGGGCCCACCTCCACCCCGTACAAGTCCTGATATTGCTGAGCGATCCGCGCTTGGAGCTCAGGGATACCCGCCGCCCCCGAGTACCCCAGAGTCGAGGTCTCACTCGCCTGGGAAACCGCCTCCAGAACACCCTCGGGCGCGCCGGTGCTGGGTTGCCCAACCTGTAAATAGACGATATCTCGGCCGCCGCCTTCCAGCTCCCGAGCCCTCCCCGCCAGCTCCTCGGCAATGCTCGGGTGCGCACCGCGATGGGAAGGTTCAAAGTTTTCAGGACGCGTAGTCATGAGCGCAGCCTCCATCCGTTTCTAGCAAAAGAACCTAGTCAACTTAATTCACAGGCATCAGGATTCTAGCCGCTCTCAACATACCATTATCCTGCTGATCTGGATTCTGAAATCCACGCAAACGGAATCCGGTGTCAGACGAAGACCGTTCTCACCCCCGAGCCCCTTCGGTCCACTCTCCTATCCTGTAGTGTCTCTAGGATCCTCGCGTTTCGTGATGAGTGAAAGGGAAGAATCTGGGCCTCGGAACCGGACACGATAAAAAAGGCCCTCCCTACGATTTTCTCATCGTAGGCGGTGGCTCAGCCGGCTGCGCCCTGGCCAACCGCCTCAGTGCAGACAAAAACTTGCGCGTCCTCGTCCTGGAGGCCGGTCGACCAGACTCGATTTGGGATCTCTTTATTCACATGCCCGCTGCCTTGGCGTTCCCCATCGGGAGCCCTCGCTACGATTGGAAATACCAGTCCGATGCCGAGCCTTGCATGAACGGCCGTCAAGTATCCCACGCGCGGGGCAAAGTCCTCGGTGGCTCAAGCAGTATCAATGGCATGATTTTTCAACGTGGAAATCCCGCCGACTACGACGGATGGGCTCAGGAACCCGGATTGGAGCAATGGAGCTACGCGCACTGCCTTCCGTATTTCAAAAGAATGGAAAATGCACTCGACGGGGATGACGCGTTTCGGGGTCGCGAGGGGCCGCTTCATCTCGAAAGGGGCCCGGCCAAGGGCCTTCTATTTGAAGCCTTTTTCGAGGCGGCCCGACAAGCGGGACATCCGCAAACTGAGGACGTCAATGGCGCACAGCAGGAGGGGTTCGGCCGCTTCGATCGCACCATCCGAAATGGACGCCGGTGGAGCGCGGCACGCGCTTACTATCATCCCATCAAGCACCGCCCGAATCTCCAAATTCAATACCACGCCCTGGCCAGTCGAATTCTCTTTGAAGGTGAACGGGCCATCGGCGTTGAATATTTCCAAGGCTCGAAGGAGCGACGCGCGTACGCAAAAGAAGTCATCTGTTGCGGAGGCGCAATCAACTCCGCGCAGCTCCTCCAGCTCTCAGGGATCGGCCCGCCCGAGCTGCTTCAATCGCTCCAAATCCCAGTCAGGCAGCCCCTTGCCGGTGTAGGCCAGAACTTGCAGGACCATCTTGAGGTGTACATTCAACATCATTGTAAAAAAGCGGTCTCCATGGCGCCGCACGCCCGTTGGGCTCGACGCCCATGGGTCGGGCTCCAGTGGCTCATGGGGCGCGGCCCCGGCATGACGAATCATTTCGAAGCCGGAGGCTTCATCCGCAGCAATCCGGAAGTCCCCTACCCGAACCTTATGATCCACTTCCTGCCTCTAGCCATTCGTTACGACGGCACCCTGACAACGTCGGGTCACGGCTATCAGCTCCACATAGGCCCCATGCTTTCAGATGCCCGGGGCGAACTTCGCATTCGCTCACGAGACCCCAAAGATCCGCCCAGCTTGAGGTTCAACTACCTGTCCACGCCGCAAGACCGAAAAGAGTGGGTCGAGGCCATCGAATGCGCGCGAAACCTTCTTGGGCAACCCGCTTTCGACGACTTGGATGGAGGAGAATTTTCTCCCGGCCCCGAGGTCGCTACGTCGAAAGAAGTGCTCGATTGGGTCGCTCGCGAAGGTGAAACAGCCCTTCACCCCTCTTGCAGCTGCAGAATGGGAACAGGCTCCCTCGCCGTGGTGGACCCCCAAAGTTTTCGCGTACATGGCCTACGCGGACTCCGGGTGGTCGACGCTTCCATCATGCCGAAGATCACCAATGCGAATATCTACGCCCCGGTCATGATGATGGCCGAAAAGGCCGCCGATGCGATTCTCGGAAACCAGCCGCTGCCCGCCGAGCAAGTCCACAAAGCATGACGCTCAGCCGCTTCTCGCTGTTTTTCCTCTTTGCCCTCGTTGTTCTAGGCCTGATTTCTATTGAAGATACCCAGGCCATCCTCGGCACAGCACGGTCGGCCGTTGTCGATGCTTTCGACTGGTTCTTTGTGGGCATCACAAGCGGGACGCTCTGTCTGATCGTCCTGCTGGCCGCCCACCCAAGGGCCAAGGTGAGGCTAGGGCCCGAGGGAGCCCCCCCCGACTTCAGCCGCTTCTCTTGGTTTGCGATGCTTTTTTCCGCGGGCCTTGCGTCGGGACTGCTTTACTGGGCTGTGGCTGAGCCCATCCTCCATTTCCAGGGCAACCCCACACTGGCTCATCAAGGCCTCGCTCCTCTTTCCGCCTCAGCCGCTCAAAATGCCCTGAGCCTGACGATCTTTCATTGGGGCCTTCAAGGATGGGGCCTCTACGTCCTCGGTGGATTGGCGATTGCCCTCTACAGCTATCGACATGGACAACCCATGACGATTCGATCCGCCCTCTACCCCTTGCTGGGAGATCGGTGGATTGGGCGTTGGCCGGGTGCCCTGATCGACCTTCTAGCCCTGCTGGGCACGGTATTCGGAGTCTCAACTTCCGCGGGACTCTCCGCGGCCTCTCTGAATGCCGCGCTCGAGCCGCTCCTCGGATTTCCAGTCACCTCGGGCAATCAGATTGCCATTGTTTTCCTCGTCTGTTTCCTCGGGCTGGTTTCGGCCTTGTCTGGAGTGGGGCGAGGTATCCGACGCCTCAGTGAGATTAATGTTTGGGTGAGTGCAATCTTTCTGCTTGCGGTCCTCCTTGCGGGACCAACTGGCCAAATTCTTTCACTGTTCCCGACGACACTGGTTGACTATGGACGTACGCTCTTTTCGACAAGCTTCTGGATCGGCTCCTCTGTGACCGAAACTGAATGGCAATCGAACTGGACCATCTTCTACTGGGCTTGGTGGCTGGCATGGATGCCCTTCGTAAGCCTCTTCATTGCACGCATCTCTCGCGGACGAACAATTCGAGAATTCGTCATGACCGTGATGGCCGTGCCGACCCTCGTGATCCTTGCATGGATGGTGATTCTCGGAGGCACCGCTCTCCATCAAGAACTCCTGCAACCCGGCTCCATCAGTGAGGCCGTGAATTTCAATTCGAGTCTCGGCGTTCCGACACTCCTCAGTCACCTAGGCTCTCCGGAATTTGTCGCGGCCCTCACCGGTGTTGCAGCCTTCCTGCTCTTCACCTGGCTGATCACTTCCCTCGACTCAGCCACCCTCGTGCTTTGTCATCTGGTGGGGCAGCCAGACCAAATCACGCAAAAAATCTTGTGGGGCACACTCCTCGCCGCCATGACCTCCATGTTGATCTGGGTGGGCGGGCTACAAGCCCTTCAAGCCGCTTCCATCGTCATCGGGCTTCCGTTGGCCCTCATCACGAGCTTAATTGCCGCCGGACTCGTGAAAGACTTGATCATGGGTCGACTGTAGCAAGCGACCGGAAGACCCCTTCACGGCGTTGCAGCCTCGGTATCAAGGGCTCTTCAGGTGCTTCGGCTGCTCTGCCGTGCGAAGGCGAGCCGTCGCCGCTGAACCACCCAGCGCCGCCTCCAGGCGATCTAGCTCGACCAAAGGGCGAAGGTCCTCGGGCGAGGCCCTTATCGCACGATTGAGATAAAGACGTGCCCAATCCCATTCGCGCAGTCGAAGCAAAAGCTGGCCCGCAACCAGGTTCGGCCCCACATCCAGCGGATACTCGTGAGCCGTCAAGCGAGCCACCCGGGCTGCATCGCCGAGACGCCCTTCGGCCAGATAGATTTGCAAAAGCGCCTCCATGGCCTCCACCCATGACACCTCACCTCGGTGGCGGCGAAGGGCCCACTCCTCGACTTCTGTTTCCGGGGTCAGGGGAGTGATCGAGACCCTCTCTTCGACAAACGGATAACTCGCGCGCATTTCTCGAATGCGATGCATCACTATCAAATGATCAAGCTCGGTGAGGGGGACTTGCTCTTCCCAACGCTGCGGCCCTCGAAGACCCGTCACCGGTCGCGAAATAATCTGCTCGTCCTCGAGCCCCTCGAGAAAGGCTTCGGCCAAAATCCAATACCCTCTGGCCGTCGGATGAACGTGCTCAAGAAGCAGTGCATCTCCGATCAAGCCCTGCTCAGATTCGGCCGCAAATTCCTCTCGGACGTCCACGAGCCGAGCGCCATAGCGTTCAGCGAGATCCCGCATCGTCTGGTTAAAAGCGCTGGGAGCCCGAAAGCGCAGTCGGTCCAGATCCCGGGCCTCTCGGTAGGCTTCTCGTGCGGCTGCCCAGTGGCCGGCCCTTTCCTCCCAGTCGCCCAACGCAAACCAAGCGTCGGCGGCCTGCTCATCTAACTCCAGCATGGCTTCGATCTGAGCGCGCTCCTCGGCCGCAGCACCCCGCGCTCGGTCACGCTGACGAAGCGCCTCGAGATCGGCCCACTTTTCGAGATCAATTCCCGGACCAGGACCGCCGTCAAAGGGTGGCAAGTCCGCCTCGTTCGAAACCAAGGTGCCGATCAAAACCGGGATCCCCGCGCGCTGGTATCGCTCAAGGAGCGCACCTAGATTGTCTCGAAACTGGGTCAGGCCATGCTCGTAAGCTAATGAATCAATTGAAATTCTCGACCCGGAGGCCGCCTGCTGAAAAACCGTGATGCGCTCGTCATGGGGGGCCTCCGCGGAGCCGGCCCGCAGGCCCGCCAGCAGCCGATCAATCAGCTGATAGACCCGGAATCGCCCGAGGGCCAAACGAGTTCGGGCGATCCAGCCCGGTTGAATCGCCCCAAAGGCCGACCCCACCCCCATGACGCCGAGATACTCGTTGTGGCCCGCGTAGAGCAAGACTGCATCCGGCTCGACCTCGATAATTTCGTCCGCCAGGTCGAGCAAGGTGTAGCTGTTGACTGCAGCCATCGCGGTGCCGATGACTTCCACTCGCTGGGCAGGCGCCCGAGCCTCCAATCGCGCATCCAGCATGCCGGCCAGACCCGCCCAACGCCCGTACGGAAAACCCGCTGCCGATGAACCGCCTTGCACCACAATGCGGGTGGTTTCAGGCGACTTCTCGCTCGAGAAGAGAAAGGGGTCGATGTAAGCCAGAGGCTCGTCACCGCCGTACACGTAGCGATTCATCACCTGATCACTGGCGACGCGAAACCCGGGGAGACCCTCAAAGTCTCGGAACAGCGGATAACTTCCGCCAAAACCCACAACCCTGAGAATCAACTCCAACCCGCCCAGAAACAACAAGGGGGCCATGAACAACGTCACCGCATAAAAGATCAACGGCGGACGACTGCGCCGGTCCGGAGTGGAATCGCTCCGCGTCACGCAGCGCCCCAAGCGGGTGCCCTCATGGCGCGCTCACACGCCACGCTTCAGGCAATTGAGCGAGGCGACCCGAGGCCACGACTTCGACTTCATCCCCTTCACGAACCCAGCCCGCACCGCGGGGAACACAGTTTTGGCCAAAGAGAACGCCGCTTGCGCTCTTGCGGACTCGGCCAAGAGTCGGAAGCGGCTCGACGCCCACGCGCCCCGTCGTGGGGTCAACGGTGGTCACGCCACATCGGTCACAGGGCTTGACGACATCGATCTCAAGGGACCCCACTCGGATCCGTGACCAGTCGTCTTCGGCAAACGGCTCGCATCCGCTCACCACGAGATTCGGTCGAAACCGGGCCATTTCCAAGGGTGGGGGCTCGGAGCCGGCCGACTGAACCTCCGCATTGAGGCCGGCCAGAGAAGCTTCGCTGGTGAGCAGAAGAGGGTAGCCATCGGAAAACGCCACCGGGACCGAGCCATCAACCCACTCTGGATTAGCGACGCGATCCATTTCCGGTGCGGCGCGAACCAACCGCCAAGGGCCCCCGAGCCATTCGCTCAGCCAGTCATCCACCTTCGGGCCGACCGGCTCCGCGGGGCCTCGAAAACGCCAGACTTGGACCTCCACGCGCTCAGAACCCCGCCCCTCTTCTCGGAGGGGCATCAACATCGGCGACATGCCCGGCGCATTCAAGCGAAGTGACTCTTCGCTCCATTCAACGTCCATCTGGGCAAGCCGAGGCTCTTTGCGCTGACTGAGGAACTCACCGTCGGAACCGACGATCATGAACCGACGATCCAAATCCGGACCCGATTGATCCACCTCCATGCGGTCCAGACGGATGCCCCGGGCACTCTTGACGGGATAGACAAACAGCCCGCTGACTCGAATCATGCCCTCTCCTTGCACCGTCACCTCTGGCTTCTGCCGAATCTCCCAGACGGCGCCCAGCAAGCGGAAACCAATCGCTCCCCAATGGCGGAGCCACTCTCCAAAAGACCCCTTCTATCAGGATCGGCTGCGCCTCCGCGGAAATCAAGCCTATTCGCAATAGATACGGGCGTGCGATAGACACCCGAAAGCGCGCTCGTCCCGGCAGAAAAAGACCTCAACCGCACCAAGAACGCCTCGGCTCAGCTGGATTCTTATTCTGGCAAATCGAAGCTCGACTCCACTGAGCGATACTCAGTGACGTTGGAAGAGCACCGCTAATTCGTCCTCTCGATGTAGCAATTCAGATCTGCACCGGGGTCGCTGACGATTCGATATCCGCCACCCTGGTAGTTGTCGCAGAAAAATTCCCGGGTGAAATTATTCGAACCCGAACCGTCGTCGAATTCACGCACTAACACAACGGGATCGCCATCCGACAAGTACCCTTGCAAATACCATGCGTCCAGCTGAGGCTTGAGTCCGTACTGCGCATTATTGAGATCCTGAACACAGCTTAAAGTCGCCGCTGAAGCATTGTTCGGACACGCCTGGGCCGGAAGCTTGATCACAACGGCGTCCCAATTTGCCCGATTGCTCACGACGAGACGATCCACCGGAAGTTCGTTCCAGCCCCAAAAGGGCCGGAGCGAATCCGGCGGGCTCGCCGTCCAATTCGTGATCGGGACCGTTTGATTACTCCATTTAAGCCGATCGAAATAGATCCAATTCTGCAAGTTGATCATATCTCGCACATTGTTATGCCAGCAGGCCGTCAGATCGAGTGCCCAGGAGGGCTTCGACGCACCGGTGCCCCATCCATTGGTACTCTGCACGAAAGAGTTAACCCATTGCTCCCATCCATTCTCAAGAACCTTGGAAGCATCGCCCGGGGATGCTGGACACTGACACGCTTCATTCTGAGTCAGCACAAGGCTTGCACCCGGGGGCGTTTGCGTTTGATCGAAGACGAACTCCGACTGATCTGGTGCGGCGTGGCACCCCCGACCGCCTCCTTCGCTTGGCACGTACTGACCCGGACCCTTTTGCGCCAAATCGGTTTTCCAAGTACAGGGTTGATTACCCGGACAGAGAAGGGTCCCGGCCACAGCGCCGTCAAAGCTCCGGCATGTATAGTTGTAGTTCGGCAGACCTTGGGAATCGTATCGGCATCGCTGGTCGGATGCGTTGGAGTCCACCGCGTAAAAAGTGCCTTTGTTATAAGTCGGTTCTTGAATACTCTGAAAATCCTCGATCACCTTATCCATTTGCGATCCAATCACGTAGCCCACCCCCACATAATCGAAGGGACTGGGGCCTTGTGAACCCCCAGGACAATTCCATGCGCCCGAAGGGCATTGGGGCGCCAGAGGTGGATTGGTCGACCCCTCGTTCGGGTAGAACTGACTCGGCGAGAAGATATCGTTCACCCAGAAAGTGGCTGGCACGACGGCTAAGTTCGAATTCTCTTCAAATCCGTCCAACGCATTCCGAACAATGACGCCCTTCCCGCCTGTATACACGCCATCAGTCGCCGTTGCGTTTGGACCCCTGGCGATGCGCGCATTCAGGTCATCGATGTTCGGCCTAGGACCGGAACTCGATCCGCTTCCCCCGCCGCACCCCAGCAGTAACCCAAGCGTCATCGCGAAGAGGATCGCGATACCCGCCGTTCCTCGCTCAAAACTTTTGTGGACTCTCAGTCGGCCGCTCATTCAGTCGCCCCCGTTATTGGTCCTTTTGTTAAAAATCCGTGCCGCTCCAAACACTTCGGGTTACGGTATTTTATACTGAATTGAGAGTCAGTTAAATACCGAATTTCGGCCTCCCTGGTCTGTCTGGAAGAGCCTCTCATTCAAGCAACGCTCTGATCTTGACATGCGTTGACTTCGATCAGTTGTCGAGACACTGGGTCGGGCGTCCGTTCCCAAACCCATGGTGCCAGAGCGGGCGCGGATGGAGAGCCGCGCTTGGAACATTTCCTGATCGCACTCGAGAAGTGCTGTCATTTTTGAACCGAATCGAGTCAACCGCATAGTCGAGCTTTGCTTAAGGGCTCAATCCTGATTGCTCAAGGTCAAGCACCATCCTCAATAGGGAGGCGGGAGGCCCCGCCAATTCGCGTTGTCTTGAATCGAATGCCAGCGCTACCCTGTCCCCATGCGCCGGCGCGCCCTCCGAAACATCTTGCTCGGTTTCATCGCCACCGTTGCGGTCATCTTGGGACTGGTCGTCTTGGCGATTTACATCATCTCAGAAGGTTTTGGCGGGCGGCTCGAGAGCCGGGGAACCGTGTCTCCTCTAGCCAGGACCCTCTCGCCCCTAAAGGAGACAGCGGCTGTCTCCGAGGGCCTCCTTCAGGGACCGGCCACGGAAGCCTCTTCGCAAATTCTCTTTGGCGACCTTCACGTCCATACCAGTTGGTCGGGGGATGCC
>NHEP01000164.1 GCA_002171515.1 bacterium TMED88
GCGAGCGACCTACCCTCAGGATCCAGACCGAAGCGGCAATAGAGCGAGCGCAGTGAGAAGGCCCGTGCCGAGAAGGGGCCGCCCTGAATCTCGACGAGCGTGCCGCCACCGAGTGGGCCATTCGCAGGTTTGACCATCCCAATCGTCGGATTGCCCATGTACTCAAAGAGGACGCCGCTTGCGCTAAAGTCCTGATTGTTGATGCTCACCTCGAGTGACACATTGCCGGCGAGGATCATGCCACGCGAGCGGCACTCGAGGAGCCGAGGAGAGAGCCAGCGAGCAGAGACGGGCGTTGTATCGCCAAACTTGCAGGCCAAGCCATTGGTCTGAATGAAGCCGGTACCGTGCACGAGTACGGGCGTGCCGCCATCAAGCGCGCCGAGTACCGGCTCGAGCTGACGCACAGTCGTCGGCTCCGTATACTCAAACTGAATGCCGTCAAACGTAAAGTCCTGCATGTTGCTCGTCACCTCCACAGCGTACCGACCGACAAGCTGTGCGGGTGAGGCACAGAGTAACTCGCCTTCCGATACGTAGGATGCGGCCGTAGCGATGAGATCGCCGAAGCGGCAGGTGCTGCCCGGCAGCATGCCCGTGCCCATCACGCTGATCGTGCTGCCGCTGGTCGCCCCCGTTGTAAGCCACCTCGGATTCGACCTGGTCTGGTTCACCGTGCTCTTTGCCGTGTGCCTCCAGACGTCATTCCTCACGCCACCCGTCGGTTTCGCCTTGTTCTACTTAAAGGGCGTCGCCCCAAGCCCCATCGATGTGCCGACCATCTATCGAGGCGTCGTACCCTTCATCGGCCTCCAGGGAGCGGGCATTGCTTTGATCTTTGTTTGGCCTGATCTCGTCACCTGGCTTCCGGAAATGGCCTACGGGAACTAGGCGGCTACGCGGAGATCAGACGCCGAGGGTCTTCTTCACCGCGGCCAGTGAGCCATTGTAAATGCCCTCGGCAAGTTCTTGAGCCTGCTCTTCACTGACACCACTCGGCTCGTATGTGGATTCCCAGTCGACCCGGCAGGCGTTCTCGCCCTCTTCGCAGACCGAGATCGTCGCGTAATAGGCTTTCATCGGAAGCGGTCCGCGAGTGATCGAATAGGACAGAGTCCGTGCCGACTCGTCGCGTGCTTCAAGGCGCTCATCCAGCTCGATACCACCGGGCATTCGCAGGGTTCGGATTGCGCCCAGGCCCTCGCCTTCGACGGTACAGGATTCCATACCCGCCGAGAAACGCATTACGCCGCCAAAATCGCCGAGAAGATCCCAAACCTTTTCCGCGCTCGCCTCAATGACCTGACTGACCTTTGCCCCCGCCATACTGCCCTCCCCGAAATGCGCCCAATGAATCCCGCCCCGAATCCGAGCGACTCAACGGGCGCGGCACCACGATGGTGTCTCGACTTCAACTGTCGCGCCCGAAAGCCTACAGCTTCTCGTGCTGAATGGGCTGCCCGCGAAGCCGTACCCCGCCTCTCGAAGGCATCCGACAAAGCCGAGCGCAGCACCGACCCCGCCCTCGGACACCCGGCGCCCGCAACGCTATTCTCCCCGCGTCATGAAAGAAACACGATGCCTCCGACCACTGCGGGTGAGCTTGCTCGCCATCCCGCTCCTCCTCGGCTGTGAAGCCCAAAGTGGGGACACGCCCCCCTCTCTCGCTGAGCGGGGAAAAACCATTTATTTGAGCGTGTGCATCGCCTGCCACAATGCCAATCCCGCTCTCGATGGAAGTGTGGGTCCCGCGATTGCGGGCTCCTCGAAGGCCCTCCTTGAGGCCAAAGTGATCCATGGCAACTACCCGCCGGGTTACAAACCAAAGCGACCGGGCAGTGGAGCCATGCCCCGCTTCCCCCACCTCGCGGATCAAATTCCCGCCCTGGCTGCGTACCTCGAGTCGGTGCCTTCAAAGCCCTGAGACCTGAACCGCTGAGTCGGGCATTCCAATCAAGAGAGGGGCGGACCGCTTACGCGATCCGCCCCTCTTCGTGGTTCAGGGCATCGGCTGATCCAATCGTGCAGCCGATGCGCGGACTCCCAAAAACGGCCTACAGGAAAATGGACATCAGGATGTAGAGAAGCACCGTCAGAAGCAGTCCCCAATGAATCGTTCCTGAAACCGTCGCCAGAGGCTTGTGGCGCCCCTGCCCTGTCCCAACCAGGCAGTTGATTTCCACAGCAAAAATCACGATGAGGGCCAGGATCCAATAGAGCGCGAGGTTCGCCTGCCCCATACCGATGCCCGCGGTCAACGACGGGAAGTTCGCCGCGCCCACCATGAAAAAAAGCATCGGGATCGAGAAAAGCGTGTTGGTTCGGGAGGCAAGACCCGCCCGAGCCGCACGACCCGCTGCTTCCGGATTCGCATCTCCTCCGGCCGCCACTGTTTCAGCGTTCGCGATCACCACCTGCTGCGCGGGCCAGATGACCAGCCATACGTTCAGGAACATCAAGGTTCCCATCAGAGCCCCGGTCAGGATCAGAGTCATATATCCGCTCCAAAGCGGCACCCCTTCGTGACCCCATTTGGCGCTGAGAATCAGAAAGCCTGAGAGGAAGGTGAACATCGCACCCCAGCGGAACCACCAGAGCGCATTGGGCACCAAGCCGCGAGTCATGGCACTTTTCGCCGTTCCCCCCAGCTCGGTTCCAAAGAACGGAGTCTGAACAAAGTTGAAGTAGTACAGCATGCCGATCCATGTAATGCCGGCCAGCACATGAACCCAGCGCAACAGCACATAGGTTCCTTCCATGCTGAGAATTTCCATCTTTCACCCCCTTGTTTGACGCAACTCTTCAAAAACAACCGCGCCTATATTAACGAGGAATAAGGGGCTCCGGGCAGTCTCCCACGGGGAAAAGTGACTGAGAACTCGAAAGCTCCGTAGGTAAAACCCTCCATCGAGCCAAGCCGACTGCTTCGAAGGGTGCTGGAATCCCCGCGGCCACCGCAGCACTCAGAGTGAGCGGATCCTCTGGGTCACCGCTTCTAACTCGATGACCAACCGCTGGAGTCCCGCGTCCGCGGCCCTTTCCGCGCGCCGCCGAAAGAGCTGCGCCATCCCTGAGAAATACCAGACCACATTGTCGCGACTTCCAGCACGGAAGCGCTCCCAGAAGGCGTCGCCATGCTCCGAGTGATCAAGGAGCATCGAGCGCGCATTGTGAAGCTTATCCGCACAAGCGACCCGCAACGCACCGAGGTCGGCCTCCGCCTCGAGTATCGCGATATGGTGCGCTTTGCGTTCTCGCCAAGCTTCGACTTCACCTTTCTCGCCCGGCGGTGGTCTTTTGAATTCTTCGTCGTCAGTACACGCCACAACGATTTCACGAACCCGGCGACCATAGAGACGCTCAATATCCGACTTCAAGGCCTCTCGTCCAGCATGCGGAGAGGCCGACGGCGAGTCGCTTTGGTAGTCGTCCCCTTGGTCTTCAAGTGCGTCATGCAGCAGGGCCGCGATCGCTTCATCCTCGCAGCCTCCATTCTCCATCACCAAAGCTGAGACGGAGATCAGATGCGACAAGTACGCAATCTGAGTCCCTTTCCGCATGTGTCCATCATGCAGATCGATCGCAAAGTGAACCGCGTCCTTATAGCGATCCGTCAGCACCGAAATCGATTCCCTTTTTTATTCCCAAGCCTCGGAGATCGAAGCGATCAGGCTCGGGCCAGCTCGTAAGCCGCATCTTGAATGGCATCAATGGTATGCTCGATATCCTCGTCTGTGTGAACAATCGAGACGAAAAACTTCTCATGAGCTTTCATAATACCGCGCTCAAGAAGTGCCTGTCCGAACCTTGAAGACAATGCATGATTCGATTTTTGGGCGGAACGAAAGTCGACGATCTCGTGATCGGCAAACCATGGTTCGAAGGCCGGTGGCTCCCCCGTGACTTGGACGGGAATGCCCACGGAATCAAAGGCCTGCTGACACCCTTGCATCAACCTTCGGCCGCGTTCAAAGAGTTTCGGGTAAACATCTGGCTCTCTGAACAGCGCAAGCGCGGCCAAGGCGGCCGCACATGAAATCGGGTTGCCGCTGTAGGTGCCGGTCAAGGACACATAATCCCCGGTCAGGCGCCGTGCGCCCTCGGCAAACTTCATCAAATCGAATCGTCCGGCGACCACAGAGAGGGGGTGCCCCGCCGAGAGACTTTTCCCGAGGACGCAGAGATCGGGCGTCACGCCGTAGTAGCCTTGGCCACTTTCGTAGCCGAGGCGATAGCCCGTCACGACTTCATCGAAGATGAGCGGCACATCAGCACGGTGAGTCAGCTCTCTAAGCTGCTCAAGAAAACCGGGGCGCGGCGACAAAGTGCGCTGCATCGGCTCCGCGATCACGCACGCGAGATCATCACGGTACTGCGCGATGAGATCCGCTGTTCGATCGATATCGTTCCAAGGCGCAACCAGAACCTCCTCTCGAACTTGCTCCGGCAGGCCTATCGAATTAGGCACCGGATGCGGGAAATCAGCCGGAGCAGTGGTCCACTGGTTACTCATCAGCAACGCATCACCTTGCCCATGGTACGCGCCCTCAAATTTCAGAACCTTGTCGCGCCTTCGATAAGCTCGCGCCAATCGAATTGCGAAAATAACGCCATCGCTCCCAGTATTGCCGAACACGACGCGTTCCGCGCAGGGCGTAGACCGAACGATCTCCCGAGCCAATTCCACCGTCACTTCTGTTGGCAACAAGAAGCTTGATCCGCGCTCGAGGGCCGCTGTCACGCTTTTCAAAACCATCGGATGCGCATGGCCTACCAACATCGGCCCCGAGCCCAGCAGGTAATCGAGGTACTCATTACCGCTCAAGTCAAAAACCCGAGGACCCCGCCCTTCACGGATAATCATGGCCGATTCCGCCGAAGCCGTGGCATGGCGAGCCGACGCCGGCAAAAGGGCGGCCGCCTCTTCGAGCAGCGCGCCCTCCCGGTCTCCTCTGGGCTTCTTGGGTTGATGCGACTTCATTGCGAGTCCTTGAACTCGAGGGCACAGACCGGTCCGATTGGGTTCAACTGCGGTCGGGTCGGTCCTCGGGGCGCGGGTCATCCTGACCATAGTAGGTCACCCAATCGTGCATCCACTGATTTCCGACTTCATTCCGCCCGAGGATCACCTCGTCCACGACCCCCGAAGCCATCGATTGTTGAACCCCATCCACCGTTCGGTAATCCTCGTCTCGCACCGCAGCGTGAAAGACCTCGACCATTTGATCTGCTTCGACGCGCTCTTTCTCCGTTTCGGGCAAATGGGCATACACAAATGATTGGACAGTTTTCGAGCGGTCCGGGGTTGGCCCAGGGATCAATTGTGAGACGAGCCCCCCGAAACCGGCCGTCACCGCCAGAGATGTACTGGGAAACAACGTTCGGACAAATCCAAACCCCTGATCCTGATCCCATTCGGCACTCGGAATTTCACGAATCGTCTCAATATTCTGATTGGCAAAACCAATCTTCTGGTGCGGGCCGAAAGCCTCGAAAGTATTGACGGCGCCTTTAGAGAGAAGTCCGACTGTTTTGGGGTGTAAGACTTCAAGATGGTACCCATCCACGTAGCCATCAAATGTGGCTTTCCAATTGGCCGAATACAATTCGCGCCGGGTGTACACATGCCACTGATCAATTCCTAAACTCTCGAGGTCATCAACCATGCCGCCCAAATACTCACGCACATTCATGGACGCATCGGGCGTCAGCGAAACGAAAACCAGCCCCGCCAATTCCTCGCAGGGCAATTCTCGCAATCCGTGAGTTTCGCGATCCACATCGCCGAACTGCTTCGACTTAAAGACTCCCATCAAGCCGCCCTGGTCGTTGTACGCCCACGCGTGATAGGGGCACACAATGCGCTGACACTGACCCGTCCCTTCCTCAAGCAAACGAGCGGCCCGGTGACGACATGCATTCAAAAAGGCCCTCGCCACTCCATCACTCCCGCGGACGATCAAAACCGGGACACCGACGACATCGATGGCTCGATAGGCCCCCGCCTCAGCAATCTCGGTGGAAAAAGCCAGCATCAGCGGCAACCGCTTGAAAATATTCCGCATCTCCTGATCCCACAGCTCGGGGTCGAGGTAATAGGAGGCCGGGATGCGGCGGACATCACTGAGAACGTCTGTGGTTCCCTGGGCGACGTGGTCCAGCAGCCGCTCGCCAACGGCCGTATCCCGTGATTTCGGCATCTTTCTTCCTCCGGAGCATTCACTCGATTCTCTGACCACGCCCGCACGCCGAGGGGCCCGAAAATCCTGTTACCCCGCTGAAGTTACCGACTCCTGCCCCGTCGGGCGACGGAGATCCACCGTCGAAGATCGGGCCGGGACCGCCTATTCTCTGGCCGGCTGGAACCACCGAAGCGGTCATTCGGCCGGCCCGAATTCGGGCTCGAATTTCGCGTAGGGCCCGTTCCGAAGCCCGGCGGCGATTGAACGGGCCCCGCACACCGAAACCCCAGAGACCATCACAGGCCCTGGAACCCGGTGGCATCGGACACAAGAAAAGATGGGAGAGACAACGATGGAACATGGAAAAATCATTTACACCTTCACCGATGAGGCGCCTGCCCTGGCGACTCACTCCCTACTCCCCATCATCCAGACCTTTGCCGGAGCGTGCGGGGTCGATGTCGAGACCCGAGACATTTCGCTGGCCGGACGAATCTTGGCCCGATTCCCCGAACACCTGACCGAGGATCAACGGATCGGGGACGCTCTTGAGGAACTCGGAGAACTCGCCAAGACGCCCCACGCCAACATCATCAAACTTCCGAATATCAGCGCTTCAATCCCGCAAATGAAGGCGGCCATCTCCGAATTGCAATCACGGGGATACGAACTGCCGAACTACCCCGACGATCCGTCCTCCCCTGAGGAAAAGGAAATCAAGGATCGCTACGACCGCATCAAGGGCAGCGCGGTCAACCCCGTCCTCCGCGAAGGGAATTCCGATCGGAGAGCGCCTGCGGCGGTGAAGCAGTACGCGAAGAAGCATCCCCATCCGATGGGCGCATGGTCCCCCAACTCAAAATCGCATGTGTCTCACATGACGCAAGGCGACTTCCGCTCCAACGAAAAGTCAATCACGGTCCAATCCGACGACACCTTCAGGATCGAGCACGTGGATTCAAATGGTGCGGTCACGGTCCTCAAGGAAGCCGTGCCGGTTCTCAAGGACGAAATCGTCGACGGAACCTTCATGAGCAAAAAAGCCTTGGTCACTTTTCTCGAAGCGCAAATCGAAGACGCAAAGGCCCAAGGCATCCTTTTCTCGATACACCTGAAGGCCACAATGATGAAGGTCTCCGACCCGATCATCTTCGGACACGCCGTAAAAGTGTTCTTCGCGAACGTTTTCGACAAGCATCGCGATCTCTTTGAAAAGCTCGGGTTCAACGCAAACGACGGCCTTGGAAGCCTCGGAGGCGCTCTGCAGGAGCGCCCCCAAGCGGAGCGCGATGAGATCGAAGCCGAAATCCAAGCGTGCTACGCCCAACGCCCAAGCCTCGCCATGGTGGACTCGGATCGAGGGATCACCAATTTGCACGTCCCCAGTGACATCATTGTCGATGCGTCGATGCCCGCAA
>NHEP01000165.1 GCA_002171515.1 bacterium TMED88
AATAATAAGAAACAATAATTTATATGCATTTCCATTGTATATTATTATATGCTCTATGCTATTCCACTCCTATCTCTCTGGCCACTCCTATCTCTCTATGCTATTCCAATGCTATCTCTCTGGCCACGCTATCTCTCTATGCTATTCCAATGCTATCTCTCTATGCTATCGAGCTATGCTATTCCAATGCTATCTCTCTATGCTGTCGAGCTATGCTATTCCAATGCCAGTGAGCCGGGCCAGCTAGCCGGGCGCGGCAATACATTTCCAAATGATAGACTAAGGGTTATACATTTCCATTCATCGCATTCCAATGCTAATTCAATGGTTCTAATGTCTCTGGAACCAAGGCACCTTAATACATAAGTAGAGGTACCTTAATAGTCCCCCCAATGTGCCCCGGCTTCACTCCTAATGGTGTGGCTATGCTACCGTGCTCTGCTGCTGGTAATGCTATTGTGTCTATGGTATCGTGTTATGCTATGCGTGCTATGCTAGTGGTAATGCTATCATGCACGAAATGTGACGTATTGTATTCATGCTATGATACATGCATAGTAACGAGCCGGGCACTTTATGCTTCATTTCGGACCTTAGCCACCAGCCTAGCACAATACCATAGTCACAACCCTAGCACAATGCTGTGTCCCTCCTATTGGGTAGGAAGCACATTAAGGGGTCTAAGGTACCTCTACTTGTGTATAAGGCTTCCTTGGTTCCAGAGACATTAGAACCATTGAAATAGCACTGGAATGTGATGAATGGAAATGTGTAATCCTTAAACGGAAATGTATACTCCTTAAATGGAAATGTAGGAAATGTATTTCGAATTAATATAAAGATGTTTTATTTTATTTGTATTTTTATTTTATTTACCCGGCTCACTGGCACTGCTCGCTCTCACTGCTCGCTCTCACTGCTCGCTCTCACTGCTCACTGGCACTGCTCGCTCTCACTGCTCGCTCTCACTGCTCGCTCTCACTGCTCACTGGCCCTTACAACTCTCGTTGATTGTTTGCATTGCGTGGTCGTTTCGACATACGTCCCATAGTTTCCAATGCTTTTTCTGCATCTCGTTGCCGTTTATTGATGCGGTTTAATGCACGGCCATTCTTTTGTGCTTCTGCCTCTGCTTTCTTTTTCGCCTTCTCAGCATCCTTTATCCTCCTATAAATCTTCGCGTGGGCCTTAATAAATTCCCAGATGTTTGCCGCGTGTGGAGCCGTGATAGCCTTTACATTTTTTGTAATATGTGTTTTGTAAGCTTCCAAATCAAATTGAAAATGATCAAATATAGTAGATGTTCCTTCCGTTAAACTATGTTTCGTGACCATGATAAATGCATTGAAAATCTTCGTATTGCTTGTCGTCAACGTAACAGGGCGTTCGGCACTTACATTCGATAAAAAATCAAGAAGCATGTCCTTACCGGAAATGTCCGAAGCGCGTCCTGCCAATGCATATTTAAGCATGTTGGTCGTCGCATCGATACTGTGCGGCTTTTTTCCACTATACAGCCAATTCTTTAAACAAACGCAAAAGTTTTTCCAATTCGGTTTTTGCATGTAAGGAGCGATAGAGACGCCATTGATTTTTTCTACCAAATGCCAGCCAAATTTTTCCGTGCGAACAGCAAAGAAGCGTCCGAAATGGCAAACTTTTTCTAAGATTTTGTACTTCGCTTTAGAAAATAAACCGGTAACTCCCTTCTCTTTATATTTCTTTTTTGCATGCGCTTTCCTCTTTTTTCTGGAAATTTTGTGGAAGTCATCAGAGTTGCACGCGCCGGACTGGAAGATCCATGGTTTGCCAGTAGGTGAATCACCATATAATGTTTCAAGGTCGACACTGTAAGGAATATCAATATCACCTTGACATTTAATTGCACGTTTGCTGAGTGCGTTCATAACCTCCCAATTATATACTGGATTTAAAATTCTATCATCAAGAGAATCTACAGGACCTAGAGGAGCTAGAGGACCTTTTTTAAATAAATTGTCAACACTAGATGATGCGAGGCACGACGTCAATTCCGCAATTTTTAGTTGAGGAAACAATTGTTTCTGTTGTTCAGTCATATTATTCATTTTGTTTCTTAATTTATGTTTTATATGTTGTTTGTTGTTTTTGATTTGTTTCTTTTTATTGTTTCTATGTTTCTATATCTGTGTTTCTATGTTCTATGTTTCTATATCTGTGTTTCTATGTTTCTATGTTCTATATGTTTCTATGTATTTACTATGTATTTACTATGTATTTACTATACCTTTTTTTTTTCATTTTTGCGAAAATAATACCTGCTGTGCCTATGCTAATGTTCAATCGAGATTCAGGAAATGAACTCCACCTGAAATACTACAATGTTGGTCATTTTTTTCCTAGTAGTTTTATTTTGTCGATAAGGTATTTTCCTAGTACTACTATTTTTCGATAAGGTTTTTTTATAGTACTACTATTTTTCGATAAGGTTTTTTTATAGTACTACTATTTTTCGATAGCCTATATTTCATAGTAGTACTAAAAACCCTGGAAAATATTAAAGTGTTTAATTTTTTCATGTTTAATTTTATTTTCATTCACTCTTATGCACTCTCGTCGTATGTTACATGACATACAGGTAAAAGTTCGCCTCGACCCATATTAGAACGAAACAAACGCTTAAAGCCTGATTGGTCCCATTTTTTGTTTGTTAGTGGATCTCTTAAATTTGAGCACACCACAGCTTTCAAGTATGAAAAAAAATTCACTACCTTCGTCACCCCACATGGATATTTTAAAACAATAAGATGTTCCCAATTGTTATCCTGCTCCCTCGGCATAATTGTAGGGCCCCTGCCCCAGCCAATCCACGTGAGAAACGGTCCCAAATTTATTGGATCGCCGTCAGCCCAGTTAACAGCTTTCGCCGGTGGCCATGCTTGTCCATCGAGAAAATATTTCAGTGGGTGTTCAATGTTAAATTGTGCCTGATGTACATCCAAATGTCCATGCAACAAAACTTTCACGGTACCATCAAACACGTTTGGATAATCAGATAACTTTTTATCGAAATGATAATCGTAACCCAAATATGTATTGCCCTTCAGGACACGGAGCGCTTTAATATGCTTTAAAGAAGGAAGGTGCGTCACGATATTGCCTATAACACTGTTGGTTGGGACCACAACGTTACTTTCTAATTCTTTATGAAAGGGACTCATAAATTTGATGTGAACTTGTTTACGTCTTCGCATGAGGACACGCCCAGCAATACCTTCAATGCTTGAAGTTCTTTTAACTTGTTGTTTCGGCATAATTAATTGTTTTAGTTTTGTTTTAGTTTTTTTCTTTTTGTTTTAGTTTCTTTTTGTTTTAATTTCTTTTTGTTTTAGTTTTGTTTTATATGTGTTATATGTTTTAGTTTCTATGCGTCTATATGTTCTATGTTTCTTTACTCTATGTTACTATATTACTATGTTACTATACCTTTTTTTCATTTTGACGAAATGAACTCCACCTGTTTCTGCGGAAAATTCTTTAATTCTTCCTTCCTGTACGTTAGTTTCTAATCATTTTGAATACTTACCGTTGGGAATATATTGAAGAAAAATAAATATAAATACACAACAGAAAGGAAACATACAGAAACTAAACCTACAGAACCTACAGAAACTAAACAACTAAAACAAAACTAAAACAAAACTAAAAAACCAAGAAAATGATACCACAAGCAACACACGAAGAAGAACAGCTGGCAATTAATATGCATGATAAGTTTAAAGAGATGGACATTCCTACGTTGGTCGATGCATTAGACGATGACAAACTTACAATTGAAAAACCATTTTTCAATATATATGACACGGCTACTGGCAGGGCTGCGATCATCGAGATTCTAGAGCAATCACAGCGACATATCGATCGTAGGCATGTGTCTTATCCGGAACAATACGTGTATCTCTATGCAACTTACCGACTAAACTTACTACAAGGGTCTGTGATCCTGAAGTTTGATGTCGATGGTTCTTTTCTGGCCGTGAACATCTATGTAACGAAAGTAGGTGATTTTTAGTGTAAAATTATGTAAACAATAAATGTAAACAATAAATGTGAACTGTAATATTATCTTAAATACTCTTTAATTAACTCTAAATATGTTAAACGCACTTAATTACAATTTGTAAACACCCATGGTTGCGAATGTCCATATGGTGCATTCCCAGAAAAGAATGGAAGACCTTCCGAATTTCTAGGAATATCTTGTCTGCCAGCATCATCGCTTTTTACCGCAAGTAATTCTTTGAATTGACGTTGCCATTGATATTCACGCATCATAAGTGCAGTAGCACCAGCCTCGCCGTCTTGAAATACCCACGGTTGCGAATGACCTTCCGGTGCTGCCCCTTCAAACAATGCTCCGTTTTGCAATACAAATCCTTTTGGGATATCATCTCTTCCCGGAATATCGTTCCCAATTTGTAGCATTTTTTTTTTGCTTTCATGTGTTTCATCTGGATCATATGGTTCCAGTTCTAATAGTGAAGATTTATTCATTTTCTTAATCGTTTTCGTTTCGTTGCCTGTTATTCTTCGTTGTCGTATCATTAGTGGTTTGATTTCTTTTTATTGGTTCTATGTTTCAATGTGTCTATATGTTTCTATATGTTTCTATGTGTCTATGCGTCTATATGTTCTATGGTGTGCCATTGAATGGCCCGAAAAATAAGCCATAGTGTGCCTATGTTTTGCAATCGTAGCAGGTGCTTGTCGTTTTTAAATAATTAGCACCATATAGCATTGTGTAAAAAAAGACAAACTAGGGATTGACCTCCACTCACGCCCAGCTCACACGCCATACTACACCATAGACACATATAGACGCATAGAAACATATAGACGCATAGACGCATAGAAACATATAGAAACATATAGACGCATAGAAACTAAAACAAAATCAAAACAAATACTAAAACAAAATCAAAACAAATCAAAACAACAAGCAAACAATTAAAATGGGCGCTACCTCTGATATCGATACATATAGTGACCGCCAAAAAGAACAAAAAGGAAAAAGTTCTGTTGATGATCCGATGGCAATCAAGAGGCAAAAAACGCGCGAATACCAACGCGCCTCCCGTAATGGCGAAGATGCATATTGTGGAGTCGTAAATGGTGTTGATGAACTACCTGACGAGAAACCGGGATCGTTTCTTAAGCCTATGATTGCAACATACGAAGAAGTTGATAAATACATTGACAACAATACCAACAAATGGGACAGTGGTCTCATCGTTTACTTTAGCACGCATGCCTTGACACCTGCTCAAAAAAACCTTCGAAAAAAATTGGCGGATAGTCGCGAGAAGAAATTCGACTATACATTGAAGGCGAAGGTGGCACAACGGCAAAAATTCAAAAGCAAAAAGCGACATACTTGTAAAGTATGCACTGCCAGCTTCCCGAGCTCCAGCAGTCACTTCAGTATCAACAACATGCGATGCCCTTGTTGTAAGTCGCCCTTGATGAAACTTGTGATTCCGATGAAATTTGATAAGAAAATTAATCAATACAAAACCAGTTACATCACGAAAACGACGGAGAGGCATTTGAAACGAAAACGTGACTGGGATGCGAATACGAATCCAAAAAAGAAACCATTTCAAGCAACTGAATCAGGTTATCTTGTTGGTGGCATAGCAGCGTGTTAAGTACAATGAATGAGGAAGATATAATACAGATGTTTAGCAAACTCGCAATTTCAATAATTGTGGAACATCAGGGTATGACATCGAAGGAAGCAAAATTACATATGGAGACTATCAACCCGGCATTTCGTCAGGATGTTATTTTTCAAGCACTGTTTGAAGTGTGTTATAATATAGAGTTGTGTAAAATTATGAAAAATAATTAAGTTATTCCTCTACTAATCTTCGTCTTTTAATGTAAACCTCGTCAGCATAGACATTACGCAAAAATTGTTCGCGTAATTCCTTTGACATTTCACACCAAAGATTCTGGTCGATGATAATTTTGTCTGTTGGTATCTCCATATCGTGCATACCATTATCGAAACGATAAGCTCCAAACCCATTTGCACCCATTTGAAGGATCCCTATTGCGTTTGTTTTTTTGCTACCCAACATTACCTCTGTAATATTGCTGTAGTTATCTCGACGCCAATAACGACAATCATCTCCATATTGACGTTCGCTACCAACCCAGATGTGTTTCGTCCCAGTATAATCATCAACTTCCTCAGCAATGCGTGGATCCCAATAATCAATATTGACAGACCACATAGAGCCAGGGGTCAACGATTCCAATGTTCCATTTATCGCTGCTACTGGATCAAGGGGATAACGATAGTAGTCCATATCCTCTTCGCCTTTCCGTTGTAATAATAAACGGGAAACCTTTTTGAATGGACGAAGAACTTTCTTTTTCTTGCATCTTTTTTTTGTTGCGACTAAATTTTGCACCTCCTTGATGCATACATGATAAGATTTTCCATCTCTTTCAATGTATCGCTCTCCCGGCTCCACTTTAGTGAAATATTTTTTCGCTTTCACGACCGTAGTCGTTTTTTTCTTTGTTCGTTTTTTTTTTGTTTTTGCTTTTGGCATTCTGTTTCTATGTGTTTCTATGTGTTTCTATGTGTTTCTATGTGTTTCTATGTGTTTCTATGTGTTTCTATGTTTCTTTATATATCTTAGTTCTTTCTGCCACGTGTCTTCTTTCGGGTCACTTTTTTAGGTTGTTGTAGTGATACTATTTTTGCATAGTCTATAATTCCTAGTATGACTATTTTTTAAGACCTTATTTTTGTAGTATGACTATTTTTTAAAACCTTATTTTTGTAGTATGCCTAAAATTTAATTACTTTATTATTTTTTTTCTCTATTTCACCTTGTGCTTTTTTCCATCCCTTCGAATCTTCTAATCTTTTTTTCACTCTGCTATATTTTTTTTTATCAACCTTCCTCTCCGCCTCCTTTATTTTCATTTTCTTCTCCGTTGATTCTAGTTCGTTCACCTTTTTTAAAAATATTGTTTTTTGATACTCTGTCATATATGGCATTAATAATCTTTTTGCACACTTCACAGTTAAAATTGGATAGAGAGTGATCACCTCCAAATCGTTGGCTCCACAAATGTCACTGTCATCAAAAAAATCGTCCCAGTACTTCCGAACCTCATAGAACTTCTCTTTAAACGTTTTTCTGGTGGTATCATTTAACAAATATTCAATCCTAGCGTACAGTGGATCTTTCATTTTCTTCTCCCATTCAAAATACACATGTTCCAGCGCTTCCAACGTTGAGTTTTCGTCAATAATGGTTTGCGGGTGATCTTTTAACCACTCCAACAACTCCTTTCTCCACTCTTCTCCTTTTTTTCTTTCGCTTTTTGATTGTTTAAAAAATATGTCACGCTGCTGTTTACATTCATTTAGCTGCTTCATTAACCATTTTGCTTTTTCCAATACCTTTTTCCGCGATGGGGCGTCAAGTTCCAAATCCCTATACTCCTTCTCCCACTGTGTTATTTCTAACTCTTTCTCCTTCAAACGCTCTTTAAATTCCTTCTCTTTTTCTTTATGGTTTTCTTTTCTGAATGCTAACTCGGCTTCATTCTCTTCTAATTTCTCTTCTAGTGATTTTTTTTTTGCTTTTTTTTCTTTACGTGCCTTTTTACTCGTAAACATTTTACAACAAGTACAAGATATATTTATAGCACAGTAAAGTAAAAATATAATATTTTATTTTTTAATTTTACAACAAGCCTCTCTAGCAGTGCCTTAATATTGTTCATGTTTCGTAAACTCACCAAGTTGAAACCCAGTTGCAAAGTTAAATGGTTTTTCTTCGCTGTAATGTTGAAAAGGAATTTGAATATTTCTCAACGCTGCAATAAATGTTCCTTCCGTCTTTTTCCCTTTAACAATCCATTTCGCTTTCGAATAGTAAGAGTAACTATCCTCTTGACAAATACCGTGAACTTCTTTCGCTAAATAATAAGATCTGCGATAAATTTTCCATTCCAACTTGTATGGAATACCATCGGAGGCATAGATGTATTTGTTATCACCTTCCTTCCATTTTGTAAAAAAGTTTACAAGCCAGTTAGGATCGTCTGTTTTTTGTTTTTTTGCTGCCTCAGCTGGAGCCGTAGCTCCTTCACGAGAACGTTTGCCGAGTAAACCGTCTACTTCGTCGTCAATATCAATGTCATTAATAACTGCTATCAATGCTTCGTCATCTTCATCAACTTCAGATTCTTCATCAACTTCAGATTCTTCATCAGCTTCAGATTCTTCATCAGCTTCAGATTCTTCAGCACCGTCTTCAGATTCTTCAGCACCGTCTTCATTTTCAGGTTCAGAATTATCAGATTCTTCGTCTTCATTTTCAAAATGTTCAGCTGCAGATCCTTCGCCTTCAATCTCATTTGGATCATTTGGATCATTTGGATAATTTCCTTTTACATAATCATCAAATGCAAGGTCAAATTCAGCTTGCAACATATCGTCATGAGCAGCAGCTCTTACTAAGTCAGCAACATGGAGAAAAAATTGTCGATAATCCCTTTCATTGTTGTCCGATACTGTATCGCATATACGCGTAACAACATGTGTTACTGGAAATGCCAAACCCATTAACGAAAATGTTTTAATGGTACCTTTTGGGTTTCTTGATTGCGCAATGAAGCGTACATATGTTCCAGGTCCTTTTCCACAGAAACCAGTTACTAAATATAATTCAGAATTTGTATGTTCTTTGATGATGTTTTTTGTTGCATCACGCAATGTATTTAAATCATTATATTGTGCCATTTTGTTATTTTGTTATAGATTCTTTTTATTGTTTTAAATTCTTTTTATTGTTTTAGATTCTTTTTATTGTTTTAGATTCTTGTTTCGTTTTAGTTGTATAGTTTTCTATTTATGTTTCTATATTTCTTCTTGTATATGTTTATAACTATTATGCATTTACCTGTAAATGTTATTATTCTCTTTCGTGCTATTACTGTGCTAAATTATAGGAGGTCATTTTAATCTTAGTTGTTTTATATATATATATATATTTCAGTGCTATGTAGTGCTATCGTCAATTGTGGGTCATTTTTGAGGTAGTTAGATACAACTATTTTTTTTTGAGTACGTATTTTGTAGTATTACTAATTTTTGGATACCTATATTTTGTAGTATTACTATTTTTTATGACCTTATTTTTGTAGTATGACTAATTTTTGGATACCTATTTTTGTAGTATGACTAATTTGTGGATAGCTATATTTTGTAGTATGACTAATGTTAATATCCCTATTTTTTAAAGTGCATGTCTTTTAAATAAAGAACATATAGAACTTAACAATAAATAAAACATAGAACTAAACAATAAATAAAACATAGAACTAAACAATAAATAAAACATAGAAGTAAAGAATAAAAACTAAAACAAAAACGAAACAACTAAACAAGAAAAAGAAACAATATAATATATAAATAATGTCGTTAGCTACCATTGCTTCCAATTTTATTGAAACTAATGACGTGATCGTAAATGTTATCATGGATGGAAAGAAGTTTTTAAAGCTAACGAAAATTACTAAATGTATGGTGCGACAAATTTATGATCCATCTGCAAACAGAGCAACAAGGACGAAGAAATTGTGGGAAAACCATTTGGATACGTCGTATTATTATTTCGAAGGGTTAGGCGGGAGTTTTATAGAGTTATGTGTGCAAAAATATTTGGATAATGGAAAGTTGTCTGGTAAAATGCACACAACGTACCAGATGCTTAAATTTTTATGGAAAAATTTAGAAAATGTTGAAGTCTTGTTTGATGTGAATGGCTTAAAATATGAAGCCAAAGAAGATACTTTACGTGAGTTGTCGAATGCATCGCGAGATATTTTCATTTCGGAGGAAATGGTAGTCAAAGAACCTTTAAATACGAAGAGACGAAGGGTCTCGCCTCAGAAAAAATCACCAAATTTGGTAATCAATCACATCGAATCATTCCTTTATGGTGACAACTATTTGACTATTGTTGAAAAAAATGGAAAGCCTGTAGTTCGAATTTATCCAGCATGGAGGGAGGAAATTATCAAACAGATAAAACCTGGACAAACAAGGAAGACAACGGAGTACAAAGTACGCATTTCACAGTACTCCGACAGTGAACGTACCTGGAGTCCAAAATCTCCACCGTATAATGCGTCTGTATTGGAACATTTACAATGTATTGGAGAAAGAGGTAGATGGCGGACCATGAATGGCAGAGCTGTTTTCTTCTCGAATTTCTTTGATGTCAAATTGGGAGACTGGTTAATTCCTGTGTCTGCGACAGCGGTAACTAGCGACAACAATAATGGCGATTTTGCCGAACAAGACGCTTTTCGTAAGAAATTGTTTCAGAGAACGAATGATATGTGCACCATACTGTTTTCTAAACTTCTTTATCCAGAAACACGTATTGTGCGTTGTAGTGATTTGGTCCTACGAGAAGAGTATACAGCATTCAAAAATTAATTAAAATAAATTATAAAAATAAATTATAAAAATAAATTATAAAAATAAATTAAAAATATAAGATTTTAATTTTAAAATTCTATTCGTAATATGATTTTTATCTGCTATACGTTCCGGTCACTGGGATTCCCATTGCAAAGAAACACCTACGGCACTTTGCCAAATATAAAATTCTATCGGCTCTTGTGTACTTCGGATATTTCTTTTCCACGGTTGATAAAATATGATTGTCGCTATACTCGATGCCACGACAATTGAATGGAAACAATCGCTCGAAATCGGATGATTTCCACTTCTTCGAAGATGACTTCTTCAGCTCCGCTGTTGTAGCATCGTCAAATGGTAACCAGCCACGGGATGTAACAACCTCTTCCGACGCTATTGATAACCCCGTTTTATAGATTCTTTTTAAAGGTACTTCATTTGACGGTGCTACAGTGCGCCCTCTTACACGCCGAGGATCATTGTGCGTTGGTGCTGGTGCCTTTCGCTTCCCTAATGTATTTTTTTGGCCCTCCATCCAACTTTTTAATTCACCGGTGGATAAGCTTTGTACCAGCTCTTCGCTAGCACCCATTGCCCTGGCATCGTTTATGGCTTTGTTCTGCCTCGCCAATACTCCACGGGCAATGTCAGCGTTCTGTTGAGGCGTGAGAAGGTCTTGAATACATTGCCCGTTGGACATTTGCCCTGGTATTCGACGTAAATTAGCTGGAACAGATGCCACTTCTTCCACTTGAACCGATGACGAGCGAACAATGCGTGGTAACCAACTACAGTAAGAAGCCTTCAGTTGGTTATTACGATAATCTTCAGCAATCTCTTGCATTGCTGTTATAGGAAAATTCGACCAACATTTCACACCATTTAAAAGGTGTTTCCAATTTGTAATAAAATCGGTCATCTTATCCTGAGACATATTGTAAAACTCACCTTCTTCACAGGCACATAGTCGTTGTTCAGGGTTCATGTGGGACCAAATACATACTGCATAACGAATCTGTTTATTACTTGGCATAGTTATTTTGTTTTTTTCTTTTTATTTCTTTTTCTATATGTTTCTATCTTATGTTTCTATATGTTTCTAAATGTTTCTATATGTTTCTATATGTTTATATTTTATATGTTTATGTTTCTATGTTCTATTTATGTGCAATTATAGTTCTTATATGTGTTTACTACGAGGTCATTCTCTTATGATTTCATATATATAATGTTATGTCGTGCTAATTATTTAAAAAGGACAAGCACCTGTAAAATCTCGTTTAAATTGTAGCATAGGCACACTATGGCTTATTTTTAAGAAAATGAAGGGTCATTCATAAAAATATAACTAAAAATATAACTAAAAATATAACTAAGAATAAAATTACAACTAAAACAAACAACTAAAACAAACTATGGAATCAAATAAAAAAGAGAAACAAACTATTCGGAACCTGATGACACCGGTCGTGAAACAAGAAGAACCACGTGCACAAGCGGTTGGAAAAGATATGGAACCTAACAACAACAACAATGAAGCCAACACAGTAAAGGAAGGTGTAGTTTTGAATGGTTCACCGGAACATGTTTCAAAGAAGAAGAATCCAAAGAAGAAATATAAAAAAGTATTGCAAAACAAAACATATCAAAATGATCAAGGTTACTTTGTTACGAAAAGTGAATATGTAGAGGTAACGGATGATGAAGCAGAGGATGCGGAACAAACGAAGAAAAGAAAAACTGTTGGCCCAACGCTTGTTGATATGGAGACAAGACTAAAACATATTCATGAAATATTGCGAGGAATTGAAGCAGATGCGACAATGGGAGATGAATTCCCTCCTGTGTTTTATTCAATGTCTCCAGACACTTTAAAACAATTGTGCGATTTATCATTCATCACGAAAGAAGAGTCAGTCCTGTTGCATAACGTTACGAAAAGTGTGGAAAATGTAGACGGGAAAGAAAAAGCAAACCCTGAAAATAATATCGTTGCAAATATCCAAAATATGTTGGGTTTCGGAAAAATTCGTTGTGGTTTTTGTGCAACGATGAGTGAAACTCTATATAGTTTTGCGGGAGACAAAATTTGCAAAATATGTTATAATAAAGTGCAACCTCCCGCACCTCCTCGTATTCAATTTATTGCACCAACCCCTACGGATTTGGAAATGGGTCAAGTGAAAGGCGTAGGGAACGATACTGCTAATTTAAAAAGTATGAAAAATTTACTTTAAGTTACTTTAAATAATGTTGGAAAAACCATATGCAACAAGGTGGCAGCTTGATCCAACAATTCCTTTTGTTGTGTGTTCAATGATTCAATAGGAATATTTAAGTTCATATGGTGTTTATTCTCCAATACATCGAAATTAATAATATACTTTTTGTACTTCGTTAAATTGGTTACCCTACTTTTCTTGAATCCTTTAAATTTTATATTTCTTTTCCTTCTTTTTAATGCCTTTTTACAGAATTGGTGATGCATCGCAAAAACGCCATCAATCATACCCTTGTCACAAAATTCCATTTTTAAGTTGAAATGCGTATTGTGTAAGGAAGGAGGAAGATATGGTAAAAAAAACGACTGGCCATTTAAGATAAATAAATATCTATTGCTTTTTTTTACCGCGAGGCTGAGGTCGAATATGTTGTAATGCTCCGATGATAGTATCAATGGATGTTTTGAATCATAGGGCCAATAACAGTGTGTATATTCGGACATACTATTTTGTGAAATAAATACATGTTTCATTTCCAGTTCTTCCTCTTCTTTAAAAAAGCAGCCAGCCCAAACTATTTTTTGCATATTTAATGGCCCACTATTAATTTGATAACCCAATACACGCTGGTTATTGCTTGCTGGTAATGGATATGACACATTCATTGCACTTATTTATTGAATCGTGTTAAGATATAACAATTCTATCCGTTGATGGTATTTCATAAAGTGCTTTATTTCTGACATTTTGTCGTCAATCATCATTACTTTCTTCTTTTTGTTATCCACGTGGACAGCAGTGTTATTAATATCTATATTCATTTTTTTCATTTCATGAAAACGATTTTTAAGGTCACTGTTACTTCTTTTCATTCGTTTGCACCTATCCTGCCACGAAATATTTGTATCCTTGTGATTCAATGCCCGTTTAATATTTTTTAAATGCGATGAAATATCCCTCGTGATTACTTCTAATGATTTACATCTGGTTTCATAAAGTTCAATTTTATTGTTTAACGTATTTTTACATGAGTAGTAATCGCCTTTCTTCCGACCATATTGATTTAATAATTTTTGTAATTCCACCTGCATCGCACTCTTCGATTTTAACAAACCAACACCGTTTTGAATCACAACTTGACATAATTTAGACGTTTGTTCAGTTGGAAAGTCTATGAAATTAAGTTCATAAAAAAGGCTCAAGGTCTTAAATTTGTACTTCACAACAGTATTATTCAGTATACAATTTTGAAAGTTATTTAGGATATCATAGATATGATACTTGTTAATTTCGACATTATTCAAGAATAGGTCCAACCAATATTCGTTGATCATTGATTTCTTAGCATTAAAAAAATATTTGTAAAATTCTTCTTCTTCACCGTACATAGCTTTAGACAATACAGAAAAGCACATTATATCACGTACCGATAGATAGCCACATAGTAATTTCAAAATTAGGTGGTTATCCATTTCTAAGATATAAGTTACATTAATATACTTATAATAAGCAAGGGGGGGTTTTATGACAGCTTCATAAATATAGATAAATACTATATATAAGTCCACGTGTGTTATTATAATAAACGTCATGAAGCTGATTGTACCATTAATAAGTTTATTAATTCTACGTCTAGGTTCATCATCAATTGTATCTGATATTAAATGCTCGCAAATTGAATATATTTACCAAGACAGTTCGTGTTGTTCTAGCGGTGCAAATGTCGCGAGGTGCCTGAAACAAATAGCGCAGGCGGATTTAGACGGTGAAATTGCGTCGATAAATACAAAAATAGATAATTTACAGTATGGTGGCATGACTGTTCAAAGTAATGCCATACTTCAAATTGGTGCATCGACATCAGATAATGTTGTGACCAAAACCGGTACACTACGAGTCGAAGATGCGGGTACCGTTCAACTGATGAATGGCGCTGCGATTGACTTCGAGAATGGTGCCACTATGGATGTCACTGGAGCTACGGTGACCGGGCTCGGTGGCTCGGCTACTGGCGATGCTGTCGGCGTCGGTTACATGACCCTGCTAGGTGTCGTTGGGAATACACAGGTCTCTGGTCAATTGGATGTCAACGGCGGATTACGTATGGATAATGATAAAGTCGTCATCACGGATGATAGTGGCGACATTGCGACAAAAGGAAAATTGGCTGTTTCAGGTAGTATCGATGCCAGTAGCTTAGCTATTGATACAGACAAGTTTACCGTGGACGTTTTAGGAAATGTCAACGGTTTAGGCAGTGTGACCAACCGTGGCGACGTGAAGTTAAAGACCGTAGCCGGTGGGGTCAGTCTTACCTTAAGTTCCGAAACTGGAAATATTGTCTCGGAGGGCAGTGCGCACATCAAAAGCACCTTAGATGTCGATGATGTTGCTCGCTTGAACAAGGGTATTGATGTCGATACGAAATTCACGGTGGCAGATGTTACTGGCGATACAAACATTGTTGGTAAACTGACCGTTGCTGCCAAGACAACACTGAATGGAGGTGTGAACATCAATGGCGCCAGTACGTTATCATCTGGGTCCAAATTGATGATCCACGGAATTTTGGACGTGTCGCAAGGGACCCTCGTTGGTGATGTCGTACAGGTACAATCTGCCACGATTAATGATTTAACCTCTACGTTGGACCACAATAACCATGCACATAATAATGTCAATTTAGCTAGTGGTAAAATCAATGGCGTTGTCATCGGCGACAGCACTCCAGCCAATGCTGCCTTCCTGACGACAGCTGTGACCGATATAACGGCTAGTGCTTTAATCACCGGCGCTGCTGGACTCACCGTGACGGGTACAGCTACCTTCAACAGTGGTGCTACGATTACCGGTGCCGTCGACGGCATCACGACCCTCGCTGCCTCTGGCACGGTGACTGCTGGTGCCTTGACCACGGCTGGGAACCTGGCCGTGGCAGAGATCGCTGCCAGTGGTCTTTCTAACTTGAATGGTGGTATTGCGGTGGACACCGATAAATTTACGGTTTCGGCGACTGGTGATGTTGTCGTTGCTGGCACCATCACGGCTACTGGCAAAGCGGCTAGCTCCGGTGCCGATCTGGTTGGCGGAGCAGGTTTGCGTATTGCAAATACTAATATAGGTAGCGATTTAAAGGCGTCGATTGCTCAAGATACCGGTGATATCATGTCCGAAGGCACGGTTCACATCAAACAAGGGTCCACTTTAGACGGCAATATCGCTGCTGGTGCCGACCTAACCGTCGTAGGACTGAGTTCCTTAGACGGTGGCATCGATGTGAACAGTAATGCTGGCGTTGCTACCGATGGTCAAATCACGACGAACGATGGCATCTATACGCAAAAATCCTCCTCCTTAAAGGGTTTAATCGTGCAAGCCGATGGAACACAAGGTTTAACGGTCGATGGCGTGATCTCTCATTTGAATGGTGGCATGAGCGTTGGGGTTTCTACGACGACCACGACACCTAATTCCTATGCACATGAAGAGGATGATAAAAAGTGTACAAGTCCTCTTCTTAATACAAACTCTATATTCTCAAATGCTGGAGACTCGTCTACTGGTGTTACCATGACCATTGAACTTTGTGCAAGTTGGACATACTATGTCTTAGAAAATGATGGTTACTGCAAATCAGACGCTAACAGCAACCCTTATATTGGCGCAATACATACTTCTGCTAACTGTCCTCCTGATTTTACATGGAAGGATGGCTCAAGTGCAACTGGTTTATTTGAATATCATACTAGTGCAAATTGGTGTGGAGTTTGTGGTACAGACGCAAAAACAACTGCTGCTAATCAAAAAGTGTACCAAGCAGCCTTAGGCACAACAACCACCACGAATGACTCGAAATTTTCTGTTTCGACGGCTGGTGCTGTCATTGCCGAAGGCTTATCGAAGCTCGACGGTGGTATTAGCGTGGACACCGATAAGTTCATGGTGAACGAGCAGGGCCATACTACAGCCAGTGCCTTAACGGTTGCTGGTAGTCGATTACCAGTGTTTCAAGAAGCGGAGGCAGTGAGTTGTGTGAATTTTGCTGCTGACGGCTCTGTCTCGGAAACCACAGCTGGTGACGGAAAGGTTATCGTCTTGGCAATTGGTAGTTGTGCAAAAACGTACGAGAGATATGGTTGTATGTCTGCTCTGACGGACCCGGATTCTAGCGATGGAGGAATTACGGAAGCCGAGTTTGAAGCTCACGATGCAAATGATGCTAATAAAGCTATTTGTAACGGTGTGTTTGTCGTCGATACAGTGGATACATGTACGACGACGGCTGATTTAGACGATAACAACATTAACATGCCTATTGGAGGTAGTGTAGTCAGCATAGCAGGTATTTACTGCCGACCATTGAATACAAGAGCAAGGTGCGAGGGATCGAATTTATATGGTGATGTGGATGGCTCGACTGGCAATGAGGATGCACTAGTTAATGCACCGAATACTCGACCGGCATTGGTGTGGACCACAACTTCCTTAGAGATGCATATGTGCACGTCTACAAGCACTAGTGTAAAAATTTAAATATATAGGTAGTGAATAATTATAATATAATTATGCAACGGCTTTTACAATTACTCTTATTTTGCCTTACCTTCTTAATCTTTATCTTCCTTTACAGTCAATTCGGTGAATTGCGACTCGATGAAAGTTTCCGTTACTTTATCGACGTTGCCATGAATACTGGGACTGGAAGCAGTAATATTGTCGAAAAAGATGATTTAACTTCTTTGATTACGACCTGTGCAATGCTGCTCGGCTACTTTTTCAATCTCTTTTTCTGGTATGATTTCATCGCTTTTGTTGTAGGAAAACGTGATGCCATGAACTCCGATTTTTGCAAAAGCTTTTTGGATACCTGTGACCGAAACATCGAATCGATGCAACTCTACATCATGACCATCCTTTACTTGATCCTCGGGATCCTCATCGGTGTCTATATGGAAGGTTTTACCTTTTTAATCGCCTTGAACTTTGCCATTGGTTTACTGACGACGACAGGCAGTCAAGAACCAAAAAACGAGGCCATAAATAATGTCGTGACTGGGACTTACTTATTGATCGGTGTCCCTTTATTTGCCTTTACGATGGCTCGCTTCCTCAGCTCCTTGCAACGAGAGTCATACGAAGCCCTGGACCGCGAGGATCTCTAGAATTCACTGAGGACGACGATGATGGAATCTTTTAAGGTTATATTCGTTTGCGTTCCCTTCTCTGTTGTTTCCTTGTAAAATAGAAATGGCGAAAGGTCAAATAATTCTAAATAGATGGCATATAACATTTGTTCACCTTATATCTTTGTTTATATAGCAACCTATATTAAATATAAAATGTGCTTATTAAAGATGAAAGAGGTTGTCTTATGTTTTCTAGACATAGAGAGTAACATGCTCCGCGACTCGTGGTTAAACTCTTGGGCGGCACGGCTAGCACCACGTTCAAAACACAAGAGGGCACCGCAAGTCCATGTCGAGCTTTTTTTTAGAGATGGAGATAGTAATGAAGGATACTGCACGTCGATAACATATAATAAAAAAATACATTGGTTTAAAAAATCTTTTAGTCGGCAGTGGAGTTTTCGAAGTATCTACATGGCCGATCATATTTATGTGAAATTGAAGGCGTTTTGCCTGCAACATATCGGTTGTAAATTCAATAAAGTAGGGTTTTATTTGATGTCCATCGGTTTGAGGATACCGGGTACCTACCCCACTTACTTCGGTTTTAAGCGTCGTTTTTTTTGTAGTGAGTATGTTGCCACGGCACTTCGAGAGTGCGAACTACTGCCACAAAACGCCAGTAAAGTGATGCACCCGCAAGAACTCTACGAATTAATTGCTCCTATTTCTAGTATTAGTTCGTTAAAACAGTATGGACATGACGAGATTAATTACGATATTTAAACAATTGCATCATCGATATTTGCCAGCACGACTTCCATGTCGATGCCATAAGATGCATAGAAATGATGATTTAATAATTCTTGTTTGTAAGTGTCATATTTTTGTAGTATTTCAAACAGTTGGTCGGATGCCAAATTTGCCGGGCAATGGGCAATGGCGAAGTTGTTGCGAATATTCTGGTGCAAGGCTTGTTCTGTTATATGCCGTTGGAAGACAATGGTATCCGGTTCAATGATTTTGAGCTGCGGATCGTCCACATAGAGTTCCGAGTCAGGGTATTTTCCTTTACAGTGCGATTCGTAAAATTCTTTAAAAATCTTTAATCCATTTCGGTCCATCTGTATTACCTTTTTCAAGGCACCATTTCGGTCGCTCTTCTCTACACGTTTTAAAAAGTTCTCATGTAGGACTTTATTCAATGGTCTATCTCTTGCGACTCTATTGATAAAACAATTAGCACAAGAGGCATATGTTTTTATCGAAGATATTTCTAACTTTTTGTTGTTGTCGCACTCCCTTTTTGAGCGTGCAACATTGTTCAAGTAGTTTCGAAACAATCCAAACGACAAATTAGCCGGGGTTGTTGGCGTGATGCAAAATATTTCAGTCATTAAGTCAAATGATGGATAAAGTACAATTTAAGTGGCTTGACGATGAAGAACTATTAAAGATATCAAAGTTAGCACTAACTTGTTCGGAAGACTTGAATAGTAATTATTTGGGTGCAACGATTGACAATAATTGCCTTACATGTGCTTTACACTTTAAGCAATGCCCCGGTCATTTTGGGTCTTACGAATTTCTGTACCCAATGGTACATCCATTGTTGGCTCACGAAACACGTGTCATTTTGAAGGAAAAAGGGTTCAAGACACGTGTCTTCCAAAATGTCGTTCAAATCAAAGATACAACAAACAACTTCCGTACGTTTTGTGCGCTCGACGTCGACGAAACCGCTAGGAGCGATACATTTTTTCGAAAATACCTCCCCATTTCATCCTTATGTGTCCGACCTTCTTGCATCACACCGGGCACCCGCTCCGGTGTATCTCAGAACGATTTGACGCACCGGTTAGCTAGTTTGATTCGCTTAGACCAATCTCTGCGGCACGCGGTCAATCTAAACAACGAGAATGTAGTAGAACATCGTAGAATTTTGACACGCTTGCAATTGGCCTATGTCTTGTTGTTTTGGCCGCCACCGGGCCAAGTAAAAACCAGGGAATTGAGCTGCCTCAGTCAACGGTTTAAAGGCAAGGAAGGCAGATGCAGAAGCACAATGCTCGGGAAGCGCATCGATTTTTCTGCTCGCAGTGTCATTAGCTCTGATTCCTTTATTTCCGTGGACGAAGTAGGACTTCCAAGGGAAATCTATGAAGGTTTGACGGTGATTGAACACGTTACGAGTTGGAATATTGGGCACTTGTCGCAACTCTTACGCGAAAAAAAAATCAAAATCATAGAACGAGGCAAGATGAAAATTGACCCGCGCTACCGCCGTAACATCTATCCCTTGGTCGGTGATATCTTCCATCGCTACTTACAAAATGGCGATTACGTGCTGGCAAATCGGCAGCCAACGCTGTGGCGATCTTCTATACAAGCAATGAAAGTCGTGAAATTACCGCTAGGTAAAACAATTCGGTTTAACGTTGACGTGACTCCGCCCTTTAATGCAGATTTCGATGGCGATGAAATTTGTATTTTTGTGCCACAGGCCATAGATAGCCGCGGGGAGATGCACAGCTTAATGGCGACGAAAGAACATATTGTAATTGGTGGCGTCGGCGTTGTACAAGATGCGGCCTTGTGCCTCTGGATTTTGTCACACGAGAATCCATTTGTGGGTCAATCACTTTTTTTCGACTGTTTGATGCATCTGTCTGTTTTTGATCTCTCAAAAGTGACTAGTTACGATGGTAGAAACTTGGTGCAGCAAATGTTACCGGATGATTTGCAACTCCCGGGCATCTATGAACGAGGCAGGATCCTGGCTGGGATCAACAAAAAGGTAGCAAAGAAAAAGATAGTACCACATATTTATAAAAAATCGAAGGAAGCTGCAATACAGTTTTTAAACTCCTTGCAACGGATATCGGCAGAGTATTTTGCTCGCCGTGGGTTCAGCGTTGGGCTTAGTTGTTTAGAAATCGACAAGTTGCACTTGATTACAAACGATGATAATGACATGAGCATAAAAGGCGATGATTGGGAAGTGATTCGACGAGGGATGCAGTACAAGGAAAATAATGCACATAAGGCAAAGGGTATTTTAAACGAGAAGAATCGATTTTTAACACTGACCTCAGAGCGTTCTTGTGCCAAAGGTTCACTACTAAATATTATCCAAATGCTCAGTTCACTGGGCCAGCAATTTGTGAAGGGTACCATCATAAAGCCCTACCGTTATTCCGAACGAGGGAACCGAGTCCTGAGTAGTGATAAGTTCGATGAACAGCTAATGACGTCGCATGGCTATATCGAATCAGCATTTTTAAAGGGTTTAAATCCACAGGAATTTTTTCTGCATGCTATTAGCTCGCGGCTCTCCCTGCTGGATACGGCGCTGAAGACCGCAACGTCTGGTTATGCCTCGCGGCGCCTCTGGAAGTCCATGGAAGATATGATAGTTCAGTACGACATGTCGTTGCGTTGCAATGGCCGCATGATCCTCTTCCACGTGGATGCCGATGAACTCCCGGAAACGAAGCTGGAGCCCGGCTTCCCGTCTGGTTTGGAAGCAGCGGAGCACATAGGGCAAATGATAATGCAATTGACCTTGAATACGTTTCATTTGGCTGGCACCAACAATGCTACGGTGACGTCGGGCGTCCCTCGTTTGGAAAGCCTGATAAATGTATGGTCGAAAAAACAACAGCAACAGCGCCTGGTTTACCAACAGAATGTCGATGCGTGGACGGCCCACAACATCATCTTGAAGGAGGATACGGTCTACGTGAAAGACTTAAAACCTACGTATCACCTCATCAATTTCAAATCGCATGCCAAGCGTTCGGCAAAGAGTATTCGATTTACGTTCAATGAAAAAAAATGCATCCGCATGCGCGTGACGATGTGGCATATCGAACAGGCGATACGATTGTCGGCTGTCGGGAAATATTGCATTCCCTTGTCGAAAAAGAACAAGTTGAGTATTGTCATCCAAACCCCGAATGGCGAACGGGTTTCGACCGCGGCCCTGATGGAGCTAAAGGATTATTTACTGACTTTAAAACTTCGTGGAAAGGGACAAAATATTTTTTACAACAACGGGACACTGGAACGAAAGGGTATTTCTTTATCGGAAGCTTTTATCAAACCAGAGTGGAAAAATTTACACTCTACGTCTATCATCGAAACAGCGAAAACTTTGGGTATCTGCGCAGCGAAGGATCAACTAATTATTGAATTGAACAAGGTATTCAACAATGCCGTCGAGATGTTTTATATCCGATGTTTAGCAGAGTGGATGTGCAACAAAGGCAAGTTAACAAGCACTACTAGGTCCGGGATTACATCGTTTTACGAAGAAGAAAACACATTGAAATTCGTTGCCTTCGAGCGCGCCTTGCGTACCGCTAGCAAAGCCGCTGCTGACAATACGGTTGCAACTTTCGAGGGCCTATCGGAGCGCATTTTGGTCAATAAGCTGATCAAACAGGGAGCTGGTTTTTGCGAGATGATCCATGACAATCAACGATTTATTGAGTTGGAGGACGAAATGGAAGGAAAACGCATGGAGGAGCTGAAAAAGAAACGCACGTTGGAATTTGAGGAGGAGCCTTGGATATCCTACGACGGTGTACAAAAAAGATCTTGCTACCGGCCCACTACACCGACATATTCGCCGACAAGTCCTGAGCCATTCAAGCCCACTACACCGACATATTCACCGATAAGTCCTGAGCCATTCAAGCCCACTACACCGACATATTCGCCGACGGATCCAGAGCCATACAGGCCCATCAGTCCAGTATATGACCCATTTGCACCTGATTTATAGCTGCAATCGTGTTTCGTAAAAAGCTTCTATTTCGCTTTTCCTCCGGACTAGCTTTTCTGTTTCCTCGACTTCGACTACGCGGCCCCTGTAGTATATCATAGGGGTAAATGACAGTGCTATGAATATACCAAATATCCAAAAGTACCAGAAACCATAACTAAGAAACAAAAAAAATAGTATCGTAAATAATAGGCCGGATCCACCACTGTAGTATACGACGCGGTAGTCCTGCATTTTTGAAATTGCTGCCACGTGTTTATATAGTTCGGCGCCAAAATAATCTAATGGTAATCCTATTATGGGGTTTGAATGCCACGTGGAGTAAATAAACAAAACATAAGTGTAATAAAACAAATATACCTATAGAATATTAAATATATATTTTAGTATAAACAATTAAAAGAAATATATACAACTAGTCTTTCAAAACAAATATGAGTAAACAAAATAGAATTTCATATGGGTTTGCGCCACCAAACAGTGCCTTGAAAGGTTATAGTCCAAAAAATATTCTCGATCGGAACGAACTTGCATCATCTGGAAAGCCAATTCCGTTCAAACAAATTGTTCAAATCACGGTGCCAGTCAGTACCTTTGGTACCGGCTACTCCAACTATTTCGAAATCCAGAATAAAGAGTCTGTGACCAATGGAGACTCTATGAACTTGCGTTTATGGCAATTGTTTTCCAGAGCAGCTTGGGAATCGAAACATTTTTATGATTGTGGTTTGGCCAAGGAAAAAAAGAAAGAACCAAAGATCATCGGTTACATTGGCAGCATCAGCGAAAAGAATTTTTTCGTAAATCGTGACTCGTTGATCTATGAAACTTTTAACTCCTTGCAAAATGATAATGTAGAGGGATGGGCGGCGTCACAGAGCTACCAAATTGTGGATGAAAATGCTTACGCGGCGGCGTGGGAGGCATACGAAACACAAGAGGAGGGAAATGGCGGAGTGTATGTGTTTGTTGAAACCGTACCAAAAAAATATGGCGATGATGAGCTGAAACACGCTGGCGCCTACCGCATGTGGATTATATTGGAAAAAGGCTGTACGATCAACATCAACGAAATGTTTCAAACCATTGTCAAACCAAACGATGATCGCAAAAACAAAAAACCCATTGAGCATTTTGACCAGTATCGAAATATCAACAACAATGGCAAATTTGGTAGACACGTTTCCAACAATTGGTTTCGCGACGATCAAGAGATGGACTTTTCTCCAGATGTATCATTAGATAGTGAAAACAATATTCTCTGCCCTACTCGTGTTTTCGATCCACAAATCTACTTTGATCATGTCATACACAATAGGAGTTCAAATGGCGATTACAAAAACTGTATTGCATTGATGTTTCCAGACAATACGCCTGATAACAAAGGATTTTTACGGGAAAATTACATAGACAATGACCTTTTTATTGTAAAAGAGCAGCAACGGCAGTTCATGATCGCCTTGACAACAGACGATTTGCAAGAGGAAAGGTTGATGAAAAAATACAAACCGGATGTTTGGTTGTTTTATATTTTGCCCAGACAGGTGCACAGTATTTTGGAGGATTTGAACAAGCAAAATAGTGAAATGGAACCTGTCCGCACGGAAGACTACATTGTTAGTTCCGTCGGTGAAATGTTGCATGACTTTAAAATATCAGAATTAGCGACTACCTATGCTTTAAATGGGCACGCAGTTCCTACGGTCTGGGCTAACTCCAAATCTAGCCGCGATGACAGCAATGGAAAGTGTTGGGAAGAAGGGACACACGATGTGATGCGTCAGCGTACGATAACATACCACCAAGATGTACCAGCCTACAATGATGAAATGTCAAATACAAAGACACCAAAAGAAAAGCATGCTGTCTTTTATAAATATTTCAAAAAATCATCGAAAGGCTTTAGCAGGGTCATCGTGAAAGAAGCAATCGTGGACCCAGCCACACGGGCTCTGATCAACTACCCGGACGTCTTGAAAAAGGAGTTCCGTTACTCTACGAAATTGGAACCCGCATGGGTTTTTGAAGCTAACACCATGGGTTTTTTCGACCTTGGACTGCAAAAATTGATCTGTGGGTTGGAATACTTCCGCTTCGTCTCGACGCAACATTTCACAATCGCATTTTTAACCCTTAGTTCCGGTTGTTCCAAATCCCTGATACAAGAAAAATGCAACACGTCCATCGCTGGTGCTGGCATGGCTGGGAAATCCAATGCCTTGAGCAACTGTGCGAATTTGAAAGTGCCCGGCACCGTGCAAGTTGTGACACAGCAAAGTACACTAGCCGGGACAGACATGGATTGCTTCAACACGATCGTCCAAGAACACGAGCAAGATTGCGATTCCACGGGATTCGGTGTGAAAAACTTTAGCAACGAGCAACGCAAGCGCATGGACATTCGTAAAAACATGAAGACCATGGGTGAAGTCGTAACGAAGCGTCTGGAAAAAGGCGATAAAGATTCACCGATGCAGACGGTGATACGAAACTCGGTTCATTCCAAGTGTTTCCAAGGCGCCAACAACGGCGGCTTCCGACACAAAGAAAATGCATCCAGGACCAGGGATTGCGAGCTGTGGATGGCGAACATTCTACGGCTCGGCAAGGACATCACCTCTTGCCGCAATGCCGAGGCAGGGCAAACGACGCAACAGCTGCAGTTAGCCGAATTGTTTTCGTATTTCTGGCGCATGTTTGACGTCTGGGAGCATCGCGTGCGAGCCGGGCAGGATCAACCACTCTTTATGCCAGAGGTGACACTGGTGGTATGGACCGACGTATTGGCACATTTGGAAGAGAAATTGAGTAAAATCACGGACATCAAAAATTTGATTCGTGGGAAAGGTAGGATGTCAAGCACACTGACCACGATAGTCATCTGGGAAGCTTTGATGATATTATTTATGTTTCAACCTACTGGTAAAATTTGTCAATTTTATTTAAATGATGAACGCATTCCACAGGGCGAAAACTACAGCATTCTATGCGACAAACAGCCAGTATCATGTGGTTTGGAAGCAGATAAACGAATTAAATTGTTTACGAAAGCTGGTACCGAAGAAGTCACACTAGATGAAAGCCAATCGGACTCACCGGCGAAAGAATATATTCTCGACGTCGTAAATGGCCACGTCCACCCACGGGAAGATGGTGGAGTCAACAGGAACAAATCTGTTGCGAAGATTACCAGCAAATGGGAATACGAAGATGAATACTATGCGTCCACTGTTTACAACACAGGAGATATCGTCCGCTACCACGACAACAACATGACGTATACAATGGAATCTTTGGTGGACAATGCAAATGAACCGATCGTCATTGTACATTGGGAAGAAACCGAAAATTGGGATGCCACGGAAATTGTCCCGGATTGGGATCCAGAAAAAGAATACTGCGAGGACGAGGCAGTGTCGCACAATGACAAAACCTACGTATGCCAAACAAATAAGTGCCAAGGCGTTGATCCTTATGACAATTTATCATGGAAACAGTTGAAAATTGAACATATAAGTTTACTTGGAAAATACTACGAAAAAGATTACGACTTGGACGACACCACACAACAATACGACGTTGCCAGCTTGCTTTACGCGACGGTGCCAAATGCTATCACAACTTGCGGGATTTCACAAGATGAAATTTTACCAAGGGGCCAAGAAAAGTTTATCAAGCAACTGTGCAACTATGGTTTCGAATTACTAATGAACGTCGCAGATGCAGAGGACAAACGTTATAACCACTGCAAACCGATCCATCGTAATGGCGATACTAGTTCCAAAAGTGTTGTCGATGTAGACTACGTATGCCTGGGCGACGATTATATTGCCGGCATCCAGAAAAATTTAGAAAAAAATTTTACACCCGGCTATGTCATTTCGGTCGATAAAGTATTCATCGATGATTCCTTGTCCAATATCCTACACTCTTCTAGCAAACACGTCAAGAAAATGAATGATGCCACTCGAGTGAAACGGAAATATTTCAAACGAGTCGTAGCAAACGGGCAGATCACTTGGGAAGAGGTCAATCAAGTCAGTGCCATGCGAGGTGGGAAAGTAAAGAACGGATATATGAAGAGGGATGATTGGGAAATGTGGGTCCGCGTGCAGACCGAGGACGGTCGCTGGAATGGTGGCTGGGAAACCTTTAAGATGGATGACATTCCGTCAGTACAGGATACAACTGCAAAGAAAAAAATTGTCTATCATGACAAACTTAAGAAATATTATGTTTACATCCCGTGGTTGGCAGAGGTCTTACGAGAAAACGACGATAGCGAGCCGTTTTTCAACGCCATACAGAGCTACAAATTCAAATCCAATGATCCAGATGAACGCATGCACATTTCGTTGGCATCGCCTTACGAAGGCAAGGTATCTACAGGCAATGCGGACAAACCAGAAATCACAACATGTATTCCATGGGTCTCGAAAAAGGTTGTTTTATCTCCAGACACCAATAGGAAATTTTTATACAAGCCGGGCCAGATGATACCTGCAGCCGCAGAGCTCTTGAACGTCCATGAATCGGTGTGCGATAAACCATCGGAGGAGGTTCGAACAAATCACTTTGACCAATACGCCTCATTGGTTCACCAACGAGATATGATGAAGCATCCGATGCTGCAAGATGTAATCCTGACACCCGAGTATGCAGAAGTATTCAAGTATTGCTCCAAATACGATCTGTTAAAAGAGGCGCATGCGGCACAGGAAGTCTACAAGATGCAAGAATTCCCACGGGAAATGGCAGACAAGGCATATATGGACCAGGCAAACCATACAAACAAAAAAAGATCCACTATGGAAGACCCAAAAGAGAACGAAACAACAAGGAAGCGTCCAAAAATTGAACCGCTTTTTTAACTTATAAGTCAATATAAAGATGCAAGATTCACTGATGTGCGACAAGTCCAAGTACTCGGACAATTGGGAAACACCACCAGAATTCTACAAACATGTGTTGCCACTCGTCAAAGATTATCCTATCTGGGAGCCATTTGTCGGTGTCAGCCACCGCAGCACGAAAGCGATGCTAGAGCTAGGCCTAGACGTCCTGGAAACACCAAATGATTTCTTTGAACAGATCAAAGAGTGGCCGGAGAAAGATGGAAAACCCCGATTACTACTATCGAACCCACCGTTTTCACAGAAATTCAAGGTTTTGGAAGCACTTGTCGAAGCACAGGCAGATGGGAAAGTGAAACCATTTATCATCCTACTACCGTCGTGGGTCTATGCCTCCGCTACGTTTCGAAAATTGGTCGTACGAACGAAGATTAAACCGCAACTATTTATCCCAGCACTACGATTAAACTACTTTTCGAGTCAAGACGGGTTGCAAAAGAAGGCCACTAGCTTCGATAGCACTTGCATCTGCTACGGCATGGAGGGGGAGCATTGGGAAACTAATTTATGTTATTTTTAATTTATTATATATTTTTATTTTATTTTTAATTTACGATACTACTACGGTTCGAGTCACACTGTGCCCATTGCACGTGTAGACCAAATCGTAGGATCCAGGCACCTGCCAGTTGACTACATCGCCAGAGACGGCGGTGCTGCTATCGAGTACTCCATCCACATAGCACGTGACACTCAAATCGCTGTATTGCATCGAGTTCAATGCCCACGGCCTTGGATTCGGTCCTTCCATGCGCAAGCAAGTGGTTCCGCTACAAGACGTGCTGCCACTGAGGCTGACTTTCATGGCTCCCCAGCTATGCTCGGAATCACAGTCGGCCTCCGTCGCCACGTTCTCGGCATGGAAAAACACGTTCGCTGCCGTCGTATTATCGTAGCTTTCCCCTGCCGCTTCACAGGCCGATTCATCTTTGTCGGACCCGTCGCTGCAGCCTTGCTCTAAGCACCTTGTCTTATCGTGCGAGATCGCATCGCAAGTCATGAAATTGCTTGCTGTACACTCTGGTGCATAGGCCATGGCATAGGTACCGAAATCGTAAGCAGCTGGGCACTCTTTTGCTTGTGAAGTGCCACCGCTTGCGGCGCTTTCGGGACCATACTGATAGCTAGAAGCCATAGCAGTCCACTGTCCTGATGTCCAAACTGGATCGGTCCAACTATCAGGGTTCCACGTTGCACTTGCCTCACAAGTTGATTTTGTCGTCAAACTTGCATCGGAGCAGCTACCGCAGGTACTCTCGTTAGCCCCGTAACCGCTTCGAAGAGCGCAAGTCACACCTAATTTAGCATCACTGGAATCCACGACCGCGCAAGCACCAGTATATGGTGCTTCGGTACATGGACTGTCGGAGCAGGTGGTCCATAGTTCACCGCCCTGGCTACCAGACCCATAATTAATGTTACTTGCGGCGATCGGTATAATCGTATTCACTATAGTTAAGGTTCCTGAAAAGCCAGATTCAACTTGTATTTGTTCACCTTTCCCATTAGCGTGTGTTGCATCATTACCGCTAAATGTTGATTGACGTATGATGAGTGATGAAGTACCACCGTCTTCATTTATATAGATGCCACCTCCAGCATAATTAGCTTTGTTATTTGATATAACTGTATTTGTTATTGTTACATCACTGTTCTTTATAAACATACCAGCACCATGCGCACTACCTATATTATTGTGTACTACACTATCTTCAATTGTAGCAACAGTAAACTCCATAAAAAAACCAACACCCGACATAGCTTCGTTATCCTTGATAACAGTATTATA
>NHEP01000166.1 GCA_002171515.1 bacterium TMED88
GGGCGAGACGCGAGGCGCTTGCCCAGCTGTGCGAGCGGCTGCGAGAGCCACGCCCACTGGAGCGGATTGCTCTGTGGCGAGAAGATTAATGCGCTTCGCCTGCGTTGAGGAACCGCCGCTGGGATTTAGCCCCCCACACCCATAAACATCAAAAAGTCGTCCAGCGAAGAGACCCGCAGGAACGGGTTGTTTTGTTTTTGTTCCCCCAGAGTCGAATGGCCTTCTTCGGAGTACAGGTGGCCCGGGAAGAGATTGGTCTCATCCGGGAGTTTTTTCAGTGTGCCTGTCAAACTCTGATACATCTGCTCGGGATCGCTGCCCGGCAAATCCACACGGCCACAGCTCCCCAGGAAGAGCGTATCCCCCGAAACCAGCTGACCCGGTTGGCCGGACTCGTCCACGAGAAAGCACTGAGATCCGGGAGTATGGCCTGGTGTGTGGAGAAGGCGGATATTGATTCCACCGAGAGAAACAACGTCGCCACCGTCATGCGCTGTCAACTCGCTGGCCGCGAGGCCGGCCACCTGAGCGACCCCCGCAGCTTCGTGCTTGTTGACATGGATCGCCGCCGAGGGAATCCGCTCTTTGAGTTGGGTTAATCCCTGGATTTCCATCCCAAACAGGCTCCCACCGATATGATCTTGGTGATAGTGGGTCACCAAAGCCCCCACGACCTCCAGCCCATCTTCCGACGCTTGGTCGACTAAGGCGTCGACATTCCATGCGGGATCCACCACCAGGGCCTCACGCGTGGAACGACTGCCCACCAAGTAGGCAAAATTGGCCATCTCTCCGACCAGAATTTGGCGAAAATAGAGATCTGAATTCACCGCCGCTGTCTCTTCTTCCATACGCCCCTCCAGGAAGGCGGAGTCTAACGCCCCCCTCTCCCATCCGCCCCTAGCAACCAGGCACTTTACGGTATGCTGACCGACGCGTGCGGAACAGACCCGTGTCTCGTGTTAAGTGAAAAGACATTGGACTCGGCGAACGTCCCACGCGACCGCGCCCGCAAGGAGAGACACGATGGCCAGCGCCGAAAAGCAGTTCGATTCGTTTAACATTGTGCACCCCAAAGACTACGCCGACCACGGCTACCCCCACGACATCTGGACTTGGATGAGAGCCAATGATCCCGTGTACCGGTGGGAAGACACGGAGGGCATTCCTTTCTGGGCGATCACCAAGCACGCCGACGTCACAGCCATCGGCCGCGCACCGGACAAGTTTCTGAGCGGCCCCCGCCTCACCATCGATCATCAGCCCGAAATCCCCCCGGAAGAGCGAGAATTTTTTCCGCCGACGCTCATCCAGCTCGATCCCCCGAAGCATGGGGTCTATCGCCGGCTGATCAGCGATCGATTCACTCCTCGCGCCCTCAGGCGCTTTCACGGGGACATCGAGCACATCGGCCGAGATATCGTCGATCAGCTCATTCAGGATGGTCGCGAAGGAGAATGCGATTTCGTTGAACGCGTCTCAGCGCAGATTCCGATTGCCGTCATCGCCTGGATGCTGGGCTTACCGAAGAGCGACTGGCAGCTCCTCTTCGACTGGACCAATCGAATTATCGGCGCGCAAGACCCCTCATTTCAAATGGAAGGCAAGACCCCCGAGGTTGCGGCACGAGAAGCCATCACAGAAGTCTTTGTCTACTTCACCGAACTCGTCGAGGCCAAAAAGAAAAATCCCGCCGACGACTTGGTGACGCTGTTTACCCAGATGGAGGTAGATGGGCAGCCCCTGCCGCCGATGGATGTGTTGACTTGGTGTCTGATTATTGTCATCGCCGGAAATGAAACCACTCGGAATGCGACCAGCGGCGGCATGCTGGCCTTTGTGGAGAACCCAGGCGAGCTCCGGCGATTGCAAGCCGATCCCGGACTTCTGAAGAGTGCCTGCGAGGAAGTGGTCCGCTGGACAGCGCCTATCATCCACTTCGCACGCACCGCGACCGAAGACGTTCCCCTGCGAGACAAGGTCATCAAGGAAGGCGACGCCGTCGCCCTTTTCTACCCTTCAGCGAATCGGGATGAGGAAGTCTTTGAGGATCCTTTCAAATTCAGGATCGATCGCAATCCAAATCGGCACCTCGGATACGGAGTCGGTGAACACTTTTGCCTCGGCGCCCATCTCGCTCGCCTCGAACTTGAAGTCGCCTACAAATATTTGCTCCCGCGCATTGAGGAGGTCGAACTGGCCGGGCCGGTCGAAAGATTGCATTCGAGCTTGGTTGGCGGTGTTAAGCATCTCCCGATTCGTTACCGACTGACCGAGGCTTGATCGAATCGAGTCAAGAGAGCTCTCCCAGAAGAGAGCCCTTTCGCTTCAAAGGATAATATGAACGACATCCGGCACTGGGTCGAACAGTCCCCCTACACCCGCGCTCTGGGGGTTGAAGCGGTTCGGATCGAATCCGACTCAGCTCGGCTTGCGCTTCCGTTCCGGGATGAAAACTCGAATCCGGGCCAAGCGCTCCATGGAGGTTGCGCAGCCTCTTTGGCCGTGGTGGGGGGCCAGTGTGTGACCCGCGCCGCGTTGGGCGCCGACAGCGGACCTTGGCGCACTGCGGCGCTTCAGGTCAATTATCTCGCGGCCGCCATGGGGGAGGACGTCTACGCCGAGGCCAGACTCCTGCGCAAGGGAAAAGCCCTCTGTTTCGCCGTAGTGGACGTGTTCACCGAAGCGGACAAGCCGATTGCCCAAGCCACGACTCTTGTCTCTGCGCTCCATGGAGCCGTCGCCTGCTCGGGTCCCCCAGCTTCGGGTGACGACGGCGCCGCCGACCCAGGCCCGCTCGGGCCCCATGTGGTGAAGGCGCCCTACATGGCTGCCCGAGGCATCCGCATTGAAAACATGACGGCCGGCAAATCCCGAGTCGTCCTCCCGCACCGAGACGCGAATTTAGATACGCCTGGAGGCATTCACGAAGGGGCCCTGTTGGCTCTCCTCGACACGACCGGCGCCATGGCGGCTTGGGCGGAGACCGGCCCGGGTGCCTTCAGGGCTTCTACGCCCGCCCTCCAGGCGCAGATCCTCTCTGCTCCAGGGGCTCAGGATCTGATCGCCTATGGCCAAGTAGAACACCGTGACGAATCGATGTTCTGGAGCGCGGTCGAAGTCGCGGGACGACAAGACGGAAAAATCATCGCACGAGGAACGGTCGTCTACCGCATTGTCACCTAAGCCTGTCCGGTTGGATCTTAAATCGAATCCGAGATGCCGCGTACAAAGAGCGGCTCGAGCTCAAAGCCTTCGCGATCTGCGCGCAATGCATTGTGAAGATCGGCGGATGACTCCAAATCCTTGAATTGATCAGCGGCGCCCAATGTCTTCCGCAGAAGCGTCGCATCGCTCGACGAATTCAGGAATAGCCCAGGCTGAGACAACACGTAGCTGACCGCCCGTGCAATGGCCTCATCATCTCGCAGTGGCTCGTACCATGAAAACTTTCGCGAGTCGTCGCTCTCCTGCCAGCGCCTTCGGGCAATGCTCTTGATCGTTTGAAGGGCTACGCCATCCTCGCGGCACCGAATGACTAAACGGCCGAAGTCATCTCGGTAGGTCTGGTTCTGCATCATCATGAAGTTGTAGGGAGCCAGCACCGAATCGAACGCAAACTCGTCAAGACTTCTCAGGTGCATCGACGGCGCCCAGGTCCCATGCCCCGTCACGCCGATATGTCGCACCAAACCTTGGTCACGCGCACGGCGGCAGCCCTCGAGTGCGCCGCCCGGACCCATCGCCTCGTTCCAGCCCTCCTCGTCGGTCAAGTTATGTAATTGGATCAGGTCAATGCAATTGATCTTCAATCTCTGAAGCGAGCGCTGAATGCTCGCGTACGCCCCAGACGCTGACCGTTCGAGAGTCTTGCTGGCGACGAAAAACTCTTCCCGTGCAGTTTTGAGCCACGGGGCAAGGCGGATCTCTGAGTCGCCGTACATCGCCGCCGTATCCAAGTGATTAACGCCAAATTCCCTCAACACTGCGAGCACCTGGTCAGCCCTGTTTTGACTCATGCCCGCCAGCGCCGCAGCCCCAAAAATCACTCGTGCGCTTCGGTGCCCCGTGGATCCAAAAGGCACTTGCTCAATCATTCTTTGCTCCTGGGCCGGGCGAATCGTTTCTGGGCCCCGGAAACCCGGGGGAACGATAGCTTGGGCGATTGAGGCCCGTTGGCGGCGGCATTCGGGGAATTGCAGAATCTCAGGCAAGCCCTCGCCCCTCCGCCCAGTTTGGTGCATCTTGAGTCGGCAGCCGGCAAGTCGACCGGCCCCAGACGACCCGCAAACCAAGGAGAGAATTCCAATGAAGGCCGCGATCTTGACCGCTCTGAATACGCCCCTTGAAGTCCGCGACGACGTCAGCCTCGGCGACCTCGGCCCCGGCGATGTGCACGTCAAGATTATCTCGAGCGGCGTATGCCACTCGGATGTTTCAGCCCAAAATGGAACCATCCCCTGCGGCTGCCCGACGGTTCTCGGACACGAGGGAGCCGGAATCGTTCAAGAAGTAGGACCCGGCGTCAGCGACCTCGCTTCAGGCGACCACGTCATCCTCAGCTTTGTTCCGGCCTGCGGTCAATGCACCCCTTGTCAACGCGGACAGTCTTACCTGTGCGGCCGCTCAATGGCCATCGCGATCAGCCCTCATTTCATGCTCGACGGCAACCCCGTCGGCGGCTTTACCGGTCTGGGCACCTTCGCGGAAGAACTGATCATTAGCGAGGACTGCTTGATTAAGGTCGATGATGATGTTCCGCTTGATGTCGTTTCGCTCGTTGGATGCGGTGTCACAACCGGTGTCGGGGCGGCCATCAATACCGCCCAAGTCAGCCCAGGAAGCTCGGTCGTTGTTTTCGGATGTGGAGGCGTCGGCATTAGTGCCATTCAAGGCGCGCGAATCGCGGGAGCCGCTGAGATTCTCGCAGTCGATATGGTCGAGTCTAAACTGGACCAAGCGAAGCATTTCGGCGCAACGCATGTGTGCACGCCGGACGCGCTCGATCAATTGAAGACAGAGATCACAGCGGGCGAAGGATTCGACTACGCCCTTGAGTGCATCGGGAATCCCGCCACAATCCGCGCCACCTTTGACGCAGCTCGCCGAGGCGGAACTGCGGTGATCGTCGGTGTCGGCCGACTGGAGCAGCAGGTAACCTTTAACGCCTTTGAGCTATTCTACACTGACAAGAATTTGCGCGGTTCGATGTACGGCAGTGCGAACGTCCGGACCTTCATGCCCAAACTGCTCCGACTCTGGAAAGCGGGAAAGCTCGATCTCGAGAGCATGATCTCCCGGAGAATTCAACTCGAGGAGATCAATGAAGCCTTCAGCGCGATGCAAGAAGGCAAGGTCATTCGCTCGGTGATCGATTTTTCCTAACGGACGGCTTCCCATCGCCCCGGCTCCGCCCACCCTCAGCGCAGCCGGGGCGTTGTCCGGTTAATCAACACGGCAGAACCCTCGGCTTCTTAACGGGTTAAGGGGCATACTGATGCAAACACCTGAACTATTCGACCTTCGTGGAAAAACTGCTGTGGTGACCGGCGGGGGGCGCGGCATCGGTCTCGACATTGCAATTGGATTGGCCGAAGCCGGCGCGGACGTCGCGGTGGCCTCCCGGAAGCGACCCAATTGCGAAGCGGCTGCGGAAGAAATTCGAGCACGCGGCCGCCAAGCCTGGAGCTTTTCGGTCGATATGTCTCGTGAGCCCGACATCAAATCCCTCGTTGAGTCGCTCCAACAGACTCTGCCGCGGGTGGACATTTTGGTGAACAACGCCGGGGTCACCTGGGGTGCGCCCTCCCTCGATTACCCGATGGAGGCGTGGGATAAGGTGTACAACATTAACGTTCGCGGCCTTTGGCAGCTCTCTCAGTCTGTCGCCCGAGGCATGAAGGAGCAAGGCGGCGGGACCATGATCAACGTGACCTCGATTGGGGGCTACAAGGGCGCCCCCGATGCCGTGCAGCCGGCGATCGCCTACAACTCGAGCAAGGGGGCCGTCATCACCCTCACCAAGGACATGGCGGTTAAGTTCGCGCCCTTCGGAATCCGGGTCAACGCGATTGCTCCGGGCCCATTTCTAACCGACATGATGGGTCACGTGCGCGAAAACCCCGCCGCGCTCAATCATATGACCGCTGCAGTCCCTCTCGCCCGAACAGGTGAACGGGATGACCTCAAAGGCGTGGCGACTTTCCTAGCGAGCCCGGCTTCCGCTTACGTGACAGGCCACGTACTTCCCGTCGATGGCGGAATCATGGCCACCTAGGACCCAATTCAGAAAGGTTTCACGATGCAGCTGGGCCTCAAAGGCAGGACTGCTTTAGTCACTGGAAGCTGGCGTGGTACCGGGGCCGGAATTTCGGAATCGCTCGCCCGAGAAGGCGCTCGCGTTGTCGTCCATGGATTAGAGGCCGGCCAAGCTGACCCTCAAGTGCAGGCTCTCCGCGACCAAGGCCTGCTGGCAGAAGCCGTCACGGGAGACATCCGAAACGACCTAGGCCACCAAGCACTCGTCGAGGACCTCGCTCTAAAATCTCTTGCAGTGGACATTCTTGTCAACAACTACGGCGTCGCTGAATCGGGCAGCTGGTCCGAAACGCCGATCAGCGAATGGATCGATATCTATCAAAAAAATGTCCTATCCGGCGTCCGACTCGTTCAAAGTCTCTCTCCGGCAATGACCCAAAGAGGCTGGGGACGGATCGTCTTTGTCGGAACCATCGGAAGCCTCCGTCCGGCGGCCCGAATGCCCCACTACTATGCGTCGAAGGCCGCGTTGCCCAACTTGTGTGTCAGTTTGGCCAAGTCCCTCGCCCAGACCGGGGTGACGGTCAATCTGGTCAGCCCTGGCATCATTGGAACAGCTGAGATCCGCGAAATGCTCATCAAGCAGGCGGAGCGGGCCGGGCACGGTCGCGATTGGGCGGTGGCTCAACGAGAAGGGCTCAAAAATCTCTTCGGCTCTTCTGCGGGCCGCGTGGCTGAGGTCTCTGAGGTCGGAGATCTGGTTGCTTTTGTCGCGAGCGAAAGGGCTGCTTACATCAACGGGGCCAATTTACGCATCGATGGCGGTGCATCCGAGTGCGCCCTGTAAGCCGCCCGCCCGAGATCCGGCTCACACTCTCAGTTCTCGACCGAGAGGAAATCGGCCCATGAATGATTCAATCGCAAGAAAAATCAAGGAACTTAGAGGTCAGATTGGCCATCCCATCATTGATGCAGATGGCCACTTGGTCGAGTTCATTCCCGCTGTCCGGGATCGCCTTACGGAGGAAGGCGGCGAGAGTCTCGCCAGTGATTTCGACACATTTTTCTCAGCCGATCAACTGGCCCGGACGCTCGACGTCGCAGCGCGCCGAAGCCTTGGACTTCACCGCCTGAGCTGGTGGGCCTTTCCAACCGAGACAAGAGACCGAGCCACCGCCCTGCTCCCGCGACTGCTCATGGAGCGGTTGCCTGAATTGGGGATCGATTATGCGATTATCTACCCCACCTTCGGCTTGATGGTGCCCCATATCGACGATGCTGATCTGCGGGCGGTCACCTGCCGTGCTTTCAATCGTTACTACGCCGACTGCTGCTCGGGGCTCTCGGAACGCCTTACGCCGGCCGCCCTCGTTCCGATGCACACGCCGGAGGAAGCCTGTCGAGCGCTCGATCACAGCATTTCGACTCTGGGCTTCAAAGCGGCGGTCTTCGCCGGCCTCGTTGCGAGGCCTCTCCCCGGCCAAAATGAAGCACGGGCGGCCCGTTGGATTGACAGCTTTGGCCCGGATGCGCCCTTCGCCTATGACCCCGTCTGGCAGCGCTGTCTCGAGCTGAATGTCGCGCCCACCTTCCACTCAAGCGCCATGGGATGGGGCAGCCGGACCTCGCTCACCAATTACGTCTTCAACCACCTCGGGAATTTCGCCACCGGGGGCGAGGCCACATGCCGGTCGATCTTCCTCGCTGGCGTCGCCAACCGTTTCCCGGACCTCCGATTCGCATTTCTGGAAGGCGGCATTGGCTGGGCGCTCAACCTCTACTCGGACCTCATTGGACACTACGAAAAACGGGGCGGTGTGAATATCCAGCAATTCAACCCCAATCGCACCGACGCCGCAGAGCTGACGGCCTTGTTTGAAAAATATGCATCGCCGGCTGTGATCAGTCGGATTGACGAGCTGAAGGAAGGGCTCCGGATTATGTCGGATCCTCTCGAAAGCCCCGAAGGACTCGACGAGTTCGAACAAAGCGGTGCACGTTCCTCTGCGGATATTCAGAGTGTGTTTGAACGTCAGTTCTTTTTCGGCTGCGAGGCCGATGACCCAATGACTCCGATCGCGTTCGACGACGTCACGGCTCCGGGTGGCGCGCGGCTGCCGGCCCTCTTTAGCTCGGACATCGGACATTGGGATGTCCCCGATATGAGCGGGGTCGTTCTGGAAGCTTGGGAATCCGTCGAGTCGGGACGGTTGACTGAAGCGGATTTTCAGCGTTTTACTTTTCAGAACGCAGTCGAACTCTACGCGGGGAACAACGCGAGCTTCTTTGAGGGAACCGCGGTCGAACCAGCGGCCCGAGCCATCGCTTGCGGCAGGCGCTAGAGCGGGACGGGCGATCGCCCTACTCTCGGAGCCAAGCCCAATGAGAATTGCCCCGGCAAAAGGCCCAAAGGAATAAAAATGCCTGAAGCAGAAACGCCCCTCCCCGCTTGGATGGGCAATGTCGATCCGAGCCAAGTGGGTTTCCCCCTCGAAGTGGACCGAAGTCGCTACACCAAGACAACTGAGATTCCCTTCAAGAAGACCGAGCAGGGTGTGCTGCACCTCGATGCCTACCGCCCGACCGGCGTCCCTGAGCCAACCCCTTTTGTTCTGATGATTCATGGCGGCGGATGGCGCGGCGGAGGCCGGTTCAACATGGGACTGCCTCGGTGGGCGGGCTATCTCGCCTGCGCGGGCTTTTCCGTGGCCTCCATTGACTACCGATTGGCCCCCGAAACTTCTTACCCGGACTCCTTTCAGGACTGCCTAGACGCCTTTGACTGGTGCGTGCAGCACGCCCAGGATTTGGGTGCAGACCCCGACCGAATGGGCCTTTGGGGTGACTCCGCGGGAGGTCACCTCGCCCTATTGCTCGCGACCTCGCAAACGCGCTCTGATTTTGATGGACCCCGCTTGCGATCTGGTAGTGAGCGCATTCGAGGCGTTGTGGCCCTCTACCCCCCGACCGACTTACTGCGGCTTCATGAACTCGAGCGCCGGTTTCATCCAGGCACCACAACAGCGGCCCAGTTTGTCGGCGCAGCGCCCGAGGCTGAGCCTGAGCGCTGGACTCAGGCTTCGCCGCTGCATCAGGTCCATTCGAAAGCGCCCCCCACCCTCCTTCTCCAAGGGACCTCAGATTTGCTGGTTCCCGAGCAACAAGCCCTCGACTACGCCGCGCGGGCCCAGTCACTCAAGGCCCCTCACGAGCTTCATATCCTGCAAGGCGGTGGTCACGGCTTTGACCGCGTCGCGCCCAGCGCGGAGGCCTGCCAGCTGATCGAGCGATCCCGATCGTTCCTGATCGAAAACCTTCACCGAGGAGATCTTTGATGCCGCCCTGCTCCCACGCGCGCCAGCACGAAGACCGAACCCGTCCCAAGACGCGACCTCTCATCATCCCCCTCATCGGGCTGCTCTTTTTTCTCCACGGATGCTTCGAAACCCCGCCGATCTTGATGTCCTGCGAGGATTCGATGGGAATCCACGCCGTCTGCGGCCTCCAAAACCCTGAGGATCTGGCGCTCCTTCCTGACGGTGAACATGTGATCGTCAGCCAATTCGGCCTCATGGATGGTTCTCAGTCGGGCAGTCTCGGAATATTTGATCTCGCCAGCGAAGATTTTCGAGTGGTCTATCCCGTTGCTCAATCCGGCGACCGCGTCGCAACAAACAGCTGGGGCGAACCCAGATGCCCCGGTCCTCCAGGCGAAGCTTTTAGCCCTCATGGCCTTGACCTCGCTCCACGACCCGACGGCGCTCTCCGGCTCCTCGTGGTCAATCACGGCGGTCGTGAATCCGTCGAATTTTTTGAGGTGGGCACGGAACTCGGTGAGCCAACCCTCACCTGGAAGGGTTGCGCGCTGCCCCCTGAGAACAGTGCGCTCAATGATGTCGTGAGCCTGCCCGACGGGGGCTTTCTGACGACCCATATGTTCCCATTGGATAACCAGGGACTCGGAACTTTTGAAGCGGCCCTGGGCCTCGATACCGGCGTGGTTTTGGAATGGCATCCCGGGCAAGAATGGCGGGAAGTGCCGGGAACCCGTGCTCCCTTTCCGAACGGAATCGAACTATCAGACGACGGAAGAACGATTTTTTTGAACGCCTATATGGCGGGCGAGGTTCGAAAAATTGATCGAATCACCGGTGAAGGGCTGGGCACCGCGGACGTCGACTCTCCGGATAACTCATCGTGGAGCCGCGCAGGATCACTGTGGGTCGCCTCGCATGAAGGCGGTCTCACCGACCACGCCAACTGTTACGGATTGACAGAAGGGGCCTGCCCGATGGCCTTTAAAATCGTCGCCATTGATCCCGATTCGATGCAGGTTGAGACCGTTTTCTGGAACGAAGGCCCGCCCATGGGCGCTGGGACCATCGCACTCGACCTCGAATCAGAAATTTTGATCGGATCATTCGCCGGGGATCGGATGATTCGTGTCCCCAGAGCCTCGGGAGTCGATCGATGAGCGCTTCACCGGAAAGCCAGGAGCAACAGGTCACCCAATGGGTCGAGGGCCTACTGGGGGGCAAGATCGTCGAATGTGAGCGTCAGGCCCGTTGGCGACCCGCTTGGTACTTGGTCGTCGAGCGCGGCGCCGAACGACTGCCTCTTTACTTTCGGGGGGACCGCGGTCTTCAGTCGGGTGGTCAGTACCAACTGGAGCATGAGTACAGCATCCTGAAAATCCTAGGCGAATCCGGAATCCCCGTTCCAAAGCTGCACGGATTCTGTGAGACGCCCCGAGGCATCCTGATGGAGCGGGTCCCCGGACGCGCCGATCTCTCGACAGCAGTGGACGCCGCCGAGCGCGATTCAGTCCAAGATGACTACATGCGGATTCTGGCCGAGATCCATGCTCTCGACATCGGCCCGTTTCAGGCGGCCGGTCTGACTCAGCCGAGCTCGTCGACGGAAATGGGACTGGCCGACTTCCCGATCTGGCAACGAGGCTACGCGCGGAGCCAAGCTCGCCCGGATGCCCTTCTGGCCTATGTGACCCGCTGGCTTCATGAAAATGTCCCGGCCAGCGAGGCCTCACCGTCCTTCGTCTGCTCGGACTCGGGCCAATTCCTCTTTGACCAAGGCCGAGTTACGGCCGTGATCGACCTCGAACTCGCCCACCTCGGTGACCCCGCCGCTGACCTCGCCGGCTTGCGGACCCGTGACCTGAGCGAGCCCTTGGGTGACCTCAAGCGGGCCACGCGGCGCTATGCGGAAATCACCGGCCGCCCAATCGATCATCGTCTGGTGGACTATCACACCGTTCGCTTCTCGATCGTGACCCCGCTGGCCATTGCGCCAATCATCGCACGCCCGCCGCCGGGCACGGACATTATCCAGTACCTCTGCTGGTATTGGGTCTATGCCCGCGCGGCCCTGGAAGTGATCGCTCATATGCGTGGAATCGACCTCTCGTGGCCCGATGAAATTGAAGCCTGCCCCAACCGGTACTCCCCGGCCTATGACGTGCTGACAGACTCCCTCAACCCCACAGGCGCGGAAGAAGGCTTCGATGCCTACCGTTTGCAAACCGCCAGCCGGTTGGCTGAGTACGTTCGCCGCGTGGACCGATACGGGCCCGCGATCGACTCCGCGGACCAGGAGGAAGCCTCGGCTTTTCTCGGCTCCAGAGGCCAAGATTGGCTTCAAACCGAGCAGCAACTGGAAGCGATGGTCACTGAAGCGAGTGCGGGGAACGAAGAGGATTGGATCCGATTCTTCCACCGCCGGACCTGCCGTCAAGATCGACTGCTTTCCCCTGTTATGCGCGAGCTCCAGAATACGCGTATCCAGATGCTCGACTAAATACCTCAGCGACCGGGAGAACTTCATGCCCACCCCGATCATCGAATCTGCCACAGAGGCGATTCAAAGAGTTCGGTCTCGTGACACGCTGGCTGTCCCGCTTGGTCCTGGGCAGCCCCCGGGTTTTCTCACCGCCCTCGGAGAGCGAGATGATTTCGAGGATTTGGAGATCAACACTGGGCTCCTCTTGGGGCTCTACCCCATCTTTACCCGGAAAGGCGTGCGGCTCAGAAGTGGTTTTTTTGGGCCCGCTGAGCGCGGACTGGTCGCAGGCGGCCACGACGTGTCTTTTATTCCCGCTGATTTTCGTCGATTCGCTGTCGCCCTTGAGATGAATCCTCCTCGGGTGATGGCCACCGCCGTGGCTCCGCCTGATGAATCGGGCCACCTCTCGCTCTCACTCCATGCGGGCGCCACCATTGAGGCCCTGCACGCCTGCGGTCGCGACCCCGAACGCCTACTGATTGCCGAAATGAACCCGTCCCTCCCGCGGACCCAGGGATGGCTTCCCGAATACCCTCACCGACTTTCAGTCGAAGAGGTGGATGTCCTCATCGAGCACGAGGGTCCCGCCCCTCTTCTTCCCAGCGACGAGCCTGGGGCTGTTGAAGAAGCCATCGCAGACTATGCGCAAGCCTTCATTCCGGACGGCGCCACCCTACAAACAGGAATCGGGGCAATCCCGAGCCAAGTCGTCAGCGTCTTAGCGGAGGGCGGCGGCGGCGACTACGGCATTCATTCTGAAATGTTTACGACTGGCCTGATGCGACTTCATCGAGAGGGAAAGGTCACGAACCGGAACAAGGGCACCTTCGATGGGCGTTCACTGTGCACTTTCGCTCTCGGTGACCAGGCCCTCTACGACTGGCTTGACGAATCCGAGGAAGTTGCCTTCCTCCCGGTGGACGTGGTCAATGATCCACGCCGCATTGGGGCGAATCGGCAGATGATCTCAATCAACGGTGCGCTGGCCATTGATCTCTTCGGCCAAGTCGCCGCGGATACCCTTGGGCCCCGACAGTACTCTGGAATCGGCGGCCACGAAGACTTTGTAGAAGGTGTCGGTTCAGCCCTGGCCAACCGCTCACTCCTTTGCCTGCCCTCAACCACCGAGTCACAGGGCCAAAGAATCTCCCGCATCGTTCCCACGCTTGCTGCGGGAACCTGCGTGACAACACCGCGACACCAAGTCGATTTAGTGATTACAGAATGCGGAGTGGCTGAGCTTCAGGGTCGGATCATCGGGGAACGCGCCGAGGCCTTGGTTCAGATCGCTCATCCGGATTTCCGCGAAGAACTTCGCAGAGCGCTCTAAGCCTCCCCCTCGGACCTCTGTCGCTGCAGACTCTCGGCGGCCAGGCGACGGAGGTAGGCCACGAGCAGTCCAGCGATCACGAACCCGCCCACAAGGAGGGCCCACTCCAGGGGGGAACGGGCTCGATGGCCATCCGCGGCGGCGGCCACGTCCCCGGTTAAAGTGCCGAGGTAGACATAGACCGCGTTCGACGGAATCGTTCCGAGAGCCGTGGCCCCGAAATAATGCCAGCCCTTCATCGGCGTGACCCCGAAAGCGTAGTTCGCGATCGAAAAAGGGAAAATCGGCGTGAGTCGCGCCAGCGCGACGATTCGCCAGCCTCTCACTTCAGCCAGCTCAGACAGCGTGCGGAAACGAGCGTCTTGGGCAAAGCGACGCTCCACCCATCCACGCCCAACGCTTCGCCCAATCGCGAAGGCCGTCACGGCCCCCAGCGCGGCCCCCAGAACCGTCAGAGGAATTCCCCAAGCGAGGCCGAAGAGCACACCCGCCGCGAAAGTGGGCAGGACCGAGGGGATAAAAGCAACCACTGAGAGGGCATGGATCAACACAAAAGCGGGCATCGACCATGCCCCCAGGGACTCAATCGCCGCCAAGGCCGACTCGATCACGCCCAAGCGATTCAGGGCATAAAGGCCCCCGACCACGAGGGCGGCAACCCCCAACCGAATGATTATTCGAAGCATCGCCCGAGAATACAGGCCCTCCGATGAATCGCCCCCTTCCTCATCGCTTCCGGCCCGGCGTCGGCTGGGCTAGACCTTGATCATGCAAAGTCGAA
>NHEP01000167.1 GCA_002171515.1 bacterium TMED88
TATTGATGACCCTATCAAATCTGCCGCTTCAATCAACAACCCAGACATTCGCCGTGAGATGGAGCAGACGTGGTCTAACGTTATCGCACCAACGATGTTTCAAGGTGCACGGGCTATATGTTTGGGAACACGCTTCCACTTTGACGATATTCACGCCACTCTCTTTGTCCCCAAGAACAACTGGAAACAGATTATCCAGAAAGCCGTCATAACAGACGCTGAAGGTAGGCAACGTTCGTATTGGCCGGAGTTCTGGTCAATGAAATACTTGAACGAACGCAAGCTAGAGAACCGTGTTGCATTTGCTTATCAGTACCTAAATACAGCAGTTCAATCAAGTGACGTCGGTATCTCACCAGACCTCATTGTCAAAGGCGAGGTCCCAGAAGATTATGACTGCTTGGGTGTAGGTATTGACCTGAGTGCTGGGCTAAACGAAAAGAATGACTGGACTGTCTTCACGTTAGGTGGAATTAAAGATGGCAAGATATACCTAATTGATCAACGTAGGGTCAAGAGTATGGGAAACCTAGAGAAGATGGATACGCTATGTGAAATGCTGGCAGACTGGAACATCGTACTTGAGAATGACGAAGGTCAATTTTTCCCATCAATGTCTCCGTGCATGGTGTGGCCAGAAGCGGTTGCGTATCAGTCATCCTTTGAAGGTGACTTCAAACGAGTGATGTTTGAGCAACGTGCTTTGTATAACCTAAGTTGCTCACCCGTTAAAGGATTTAAAGGTGACAAATTAGCAAGACTACGGGGTGTGCTTGGTTTATATGAGCACCGTAAAGTCGTATGGAACAAATGGCGTAAATGGAATATTCTTGAGGATGAGCTAATTAATTTTGGTCACTCACCACACGATGATGCAGTTGATTCCATGGTGTTGACCATGGGTGGACTACTCAGACGTGGTGCATTGCATTTGGAATATAACGAAAACTCTATGAAATTGTAAGCATTAACAAAATAAATCAATTTGCTAAAATCATAGAAGATATTTAAGTTTGAAAAAGATGGGATTAAATACTTCAGCTTATCAAGAGTATGAACCTGGCAAGTTCGGCTCGGCAAGCTACTACGGTGATGCAGATTATAACCGAGATAGAGCTGCAGGAATGAGTGATTCTGACATTTTGGCTCAGATTAATGCACAACCCGGAAAAATGGGTGACGGTGGTATAGGCGGAAATTTATATAAACGAATCTCTGCAGGCGCATCAGTCGGCGACATAGGTGACGACAGCGAAGGTGACTACACAGGCGGAACCGTTGGCAGAGGTGCTGGTGCTTATAACCCACCTAATGTTAATTTCAACTCAGCACCTAATGTTAATTTCAACCCAGGTGGAATTGATATGGGCGGTGACGTAAATGGTGGCTGGAGTAATGAAGACTTCATTCGTGGTCTAGCTAAAGAACGTGCTGAAGCCTATACAGACGGTACAACTAGCAATCCGAACCAAAGCGTTGTCAATAATATTACACAAAAAATTGGCAATAAAGGTGACCGGAAGACCAAAATTGGGGACAATAATACATTTAACGGGGTCTCTCTTGCTAATGACTACAGTTTAAACTTGGGCAACATTAATGTTGCTAACAAGCAGAATCAGTTTGCAGCTTGAGGCATATAAATGACTTTAAACTTGTCTCAAATTAAAAACAATTTCAATAAGTATCAGAGCGATAGCAATGATAATTACAGCGTAAATCTTAATAAGTACAAAAATCCTATAGACAATAAAGTCTATACGGGAGGTAGTAAGTACTTTAACGAAAAGACTGGAAAATATACGGGACCTGAAGCTTACAAAAACGATCAACCTGCTGCAAATCCCCCTACTCCTGGGATGAGTAATAAAGAGAAACATGCACATTACTTTAAAGATACGTATAAGAATGACCTCAAAAAATACATGAACTACAGTGGTGATACGACCACCAATACCACTACTTCCGAAAACAATAACACCAAGCAAAATGTTGGTAACAAGGGAGATTCGCAGATAGGTGTTGGGGACTATAACGACCTTAAATACACCAACATTGGTAATGACTACAGTGTTAATATCGCTGGAAGTGGTAACGGCTTCAGTAATATGCAAGGAGCTGCTGCCTATACTGCACTAAATAACAATCAACATGTAAGGTCTAAGAGTGATATCAATGGATTGAAGCGTGCAGCTCAGGCATCAGAACAAGCGACTGGTTTAGTTGGTGCAAAAGACCGTGCAGCTAACCTGTACAACAGCCTTGGCTATTCACAGAACTACTGGAGACAGAAAGCTGATGCACAGCAGAACTTCTACTTAGGAGATATCTTTGCTCAGAAAGCTCCCCCCTTCCAGTTTCAACCGGACAAGTCCGACCCAATGGATGACAGCACAGTGCAAGATACAGTGGATGACTTTATGGACAAACTAGATTGACAATCAATCGCTAGACTAATAGAGATATGAAGAAATAGAAATGTCCACAAATAGTACGCAATTTCAAGAAATACTTAACGCAGCTAAAGAGAAACGAGGTGACTTACCGGTAGACACAATGATTGTGTCATCACACCTCGCACAGATGCGTCTGTTTATTCTAAGGCGGGGCGTTGAATTCTTTTGTGAGCAAGATTCATATGCTGGAAGACGAGAGTTTTTGAAGAAAGTATATGAAAGCAATATGCTTGACATGAAGCTTGATAGCATTATTGATTATTTCTTATGTGATGGACAGGGTTTATTCTATTTCAGACCTTCCGGTGATACGTATCAAATCCTATATTTCCCAAAAGATAGTTACAGATGCTATAGAGATCAGAATGGTGACATAGAGCATGTAGAGCTGATTTACACATTTGCTGTAAAAGAGCCGAACATGATGGACGTCTATGCCGTGCCTGGTAAGCGAGGCGGACGTAAAAAATATATCAAACTAAAAGTCTATAAAGACCGTATCGAGCAGACGATCTCAAACGAGAAGATTGACTTTGCAGATAGCGGCAATGCAATGACAATGCAGCAGCCTGGTCAAACAGAAGTATTAAGTAACAGTCTTGGCTTTATTCCTGCTGTAGAAGTCTTTAATCACTTGGATTGTACGGGTGAATCAACAGGCACAGGTGAGTTTGATTGGATGGCCAATCAAATCCTGTTCCATGATGAACTAGTACGAAATGTCCGTAAGAACATGAAGTTCTTCGGTAACCCAACACTGGTATCGAGTAGACCACGTCACGACATTCTTGAGAGTGGTGACGAAGGTTCAATGCGCCCAACTATCAGCTCACAGGCTGGGTTCTACGCAATGGATAGACCTAGTACACGCACAAGTCAGCCAGGCTTCAGTGCTGGTGTAGATGGACAAATCAAAGTTCCGCGTGTGATCGCAAACCTTGAGCCAACTGACCGTGTGTCGTACATGACACCCGATGCTGTTAGTGGTGACCAGAACATGTACGTAAAACAGTACAGGTCTGAAATTCGACTAGCACTCGGTGGTGTTGATGACCTTGATTTCAACATGGCATCCTCTGCATATGAAATGAAATCCCTGTATGGAAGATGTGCAGCTACTGCAGAAAAGAAAGCAAGAGCATTATTTGAGTACGGCTTGTGCCGATTATTCGCAATGATGATTCAGCATGAAGAATATATGTTTGAACAGTCATTTGCAACAGCAATGGGGCTCGTTAATCCAGAGCCACCGCTTCAAGAGCAATTCCAAGATATCGAGGAATTTGAAAAGGCACAACTTAAGTACCAGAAAGACCAGCAGAAGTTCTTGAATACAAGGGCAAAACTCTTTTCTGCTAGTATTGAATCAGGTCAAATTCCTAATGGGGTTACAGGTTTAATCCCAGATGGCAGCAGCAAAGTTAATTGGCGCTGGACCGGGGAGATTTTTGAAGAGGATTCTCAAGGCATTCTAAATAACAGTATTGTCGTCAGAAACCTACAAGAATTAGGTGTCGATTCTATTGAAGCACTTAAGTATCTCTTCCCTAGCAAAACAGATGAAGAACGTGCTGCCATGTTGACTGGGTTCCCATTCAGGATGGTTCAACAATCACAACAAGCTTTCAATTCATTTATCGGGATGATTGGTCAGTTATATCAACTACCACACCCACAAATGCCCAATCAGCCATTAGCGGCTGATCCTAACCTTGATATCACAGGGTTCCTATATAGATCACTCGAATTTTTACGTAAGGAGTTAAGTTACAGTGGAAAGTACAAGCCCGACGATGGCGACCGCCGCCCCAACAAGCTCAGCGACGCCGACCGTAAGCGCTCCCAGCTTGGCCTCCCAACCAGGGATGAGCGCCCCGTCCAGTTACCAAGCAGCGCCCCAGGCACCAGTGGCGCCCCAGGCTCCAATGGGTTACCAGCCAACGGCGGCCCCGCAAGCTTCGGCGGCCCCGGCAGCAGCAGCGAATCCTTGGCAGGAAGCGTTCCAGGCACTCAGCGCAAGCCTGAATACGCCGCAAGCCTCCCCGGCCCAGGCGTCATACTCGGCGTATCAGACTCCAACAACACAAGCCAGTACCCAGGCCAGTTGGGGGTCACCCGCGCAGAGTCAATGGGCCAGCCAGGCGCAGCAGACTTACGCGCCCCAAGCTTCAACCCAGGGTTATTCGGCCCAGGAGCTCAGCCAAATCCAGCAGCTGGTAGCGCAAAACCAGCAGGCTCAGGCAGCTCAGGGTCAGTACCTAAGTCAAAGTCCAAGCGAGGCAAGTGATTCTTACCTCAGTCAAATCTCTGACGTAAGTCTTGAAGTACTTGAGCATTTCGGAGCTGAAGCCCCTGCATTGCTTAACAACTACGCATGTGCAGTAGAAGACGCTCTGATTGAGCAAGTCGGACGTAACGGCACAATGAACTTGATGCTTGATGCAGCTTCTGAGGAGCGTGCAGCAATGAACATTATGCTCACCAACCCTGACGTCCTTGCTGATTATGTGAACGGTTTCTTCGGTGCTGATGGTCCTTATCCAACACCTACTGCAGACGAGCGTGCACAGATTGCCGAGCACGTTGCACGTCAGCAGTTTGCAAACGAAATTGCACAGCAGGAAGAGCGTGGAGTTCCACAAAACTTCCAGCGTCCAGTAATGGATATGCCTACACCTGGTCGTCAGGAATCACAGGCTAACTCGTTCTGGGGTGACTTCAGTCAGATGATGGATAACAACCCTGAGAATGCATGGCAGTATCTGTCTGGTGCACCAGCTCAGGCATTCCAAAGCAAGATGCTTGTTCAGGACTTCTGATAAATAACTGACAGGGGATTGCTAATAGTAGTCCCCTACAATAGAACTATAGATTGTAATTGAAAGATGGCACAACGTATTTCTCAGATGCCGGCTGAAGCTATTCCTGCTGCACAGGCATCACTTCCATACTCATCAGTGGGACGCGGCATTGGTGCAATGACCCAGCCAAATATGGGTATGAAAAACATGAACGATGGTGGTGCATATACCAAGTTCGGCAATCCGCAAACAATGCGTGCTCAGCAACAGCAGATGCAAGAAGTACAGCAGAATGCCCTTGCTCTAGCACCTCAAAAAGCTGCTGAAGCTCAAGGCATGGTTACCAATAACTTGACACAGCAAAGCACCGCTGATTATCAGGCTCAACTTGGAATGAATAATACAATTGCCAATATCATGGAAGCTACTGGCAGAGGTCAAGCAACCATGGAAATGGGCAATCCTCAGATGTTTGATGAACGCATGAACCATATCGCTATTAGTCGCAAGATGGGCTCAATGATGGCCTGAGGTTAATTAGAAATAACCGCTACAATCGGTATAGTCTGATAAGAAAATACTGTGTCAATACGCAAGGCTGGAGACGAAGTATCTCCTGAACTTTATCAGACTATATGGAAACACCTGCGTTCTGATGGTGTGCCTGACCAAGCTGCTAATCAGATGACTGCAGAGATGGTCACTCATGGTGAGGACTTTGAAAGCTCTGTAGAAAAATATCAACAATACGAAGACAATTATAAGTCAAAAGGTTTTAACGAACATGCTGCTCAAGCTATGGCAGTAGAAGCATTAGAAGGCAGAGAAGAAGAGCCCAGAGAATCACTTAGGTTTGCAAGAATGCACAATTAAGTGTTGACAATAGCTAGAATTGCAGACTATAGTTAATATATAAGCAAGAATATTATATGTCATCAATCAAACATTCAGGCGATTCAGTCCGTGCATATTTGCGTGACATTGGGAGAATCCCGCTGCTAGAGCATGAAGAGGAGATCCTGCTCGGTCGCAAAGTTCAGCGTCTAATGGAGATTAAAGGAATTGAAACTGAAATGGAAATTCAAAGTCAAGATGATTTGGCTGGTGTTCTCGGTATCGCTGTTAAGGATCTCAAGCGTCAGCTAAGAGAAGGTGAAAAAGCTAAGGACAAAATGGTCACAGCTAACCTTAGGTTGGTCGTTAGTGTTGCCAAGAAATATACCAAGCGCAACATGGAGCTCTTGGACATCATTCAGGAAGGGACAATTGGTCTCGTCCGTGGTGTCGAGAAGTTTGACCCTGGCCGTGGCTATAAGTTTAGTACCTATGCTTATTGGTGGATACGCCAAGGCATCACGAGGGCCATTGCGGAGAAATCGCGGGCAATACGCCTACCAATTCACGTTACAGAAAACCTCAACAAACTCAAGAAAGCTCAACGGGAATTAAGTCAAATCAACGGTGAAATGCCTACCGTTTTCCAACTTGCTGATTACCTTGATTTTACAGTTGATGAAATCAAGGATTTAATGTGTAAGTCACGTCAGCCTACATCATTGGAAATCAAGATTGGTGAAAATCGTGATACAGCATTAATTGACTTATTAGAGGATGAAACACAGTTACCAGAGATGCTGCTAGAACGTCAGTCAGTTAAGGACACAATACGTGAAATCATTTATGAGTTACCTGAAATGCAAGCAGCTGTTATTCGTATGCGGTACGGCATTGGTGAGGAAGTTTTGGAACCAATGTCAATGACTGCAATCGGTCAAGTACTCAACATGAGTAGAGATAGAGTACGAACTTTGGAAAACAAAGCAATGCGTACTATATGCCAACAGTCCGATAATCTAAGTGAATATCTTTAATACAATAGAAGAAACAGCAAAGCGTATACATGGATATTACAAAAGAGATTCAGAGAAATCATATTATCTATGGAGCTAGTGACTACACATCTTCCTCTGATTTAGCTGCATCTAAATCATTAAACTACGCTAAAGGTGCGACGATATTAAAACCAGCAGAAACTTCTATAAGCGTAGTTCCTCATACTCTTCATTACAAAGATACCGTAGGTTTATTTGGTGCAGAGAACTATTTCCTTAAAGTCAAACTAGAGATAATTGGCGAGACAGCAAAAGCATGTTATGAGGAGCCTGGATGGGAGTGTGCATACGCAAACAACTTAGGAACTGAATTAGATGCTGGATGGAATTCCGCAGTAATAGATGAAACAGACGATTCAACTTTAAACACATATGAGCCTGCAAATATAATTTCCAATAAATTACCTAAAGTTATCAACGGATACCTGAGTGTAGAATTAAACAACTTAAAAGTAGGCAACAGATTCATTGATGATTGGTTAGACGTTCGTCTGTATAGCATGCAACGTGAGGAGCATCCATTTGACATTATGTACGTAAAACCTAAAGATTATTTCTATATAGGCATTCACGCAAGAAACACGAAAAGACTGCCCTACAACATTGAATGTGTAGTAGGGCGTGAGTATAGGTCTTTTGAATCTATTGATAACAAGTTAGTTATGCGCCAGATTAGTTAGAAATTGAAGTAGTATTATGATGGTCTAGATGCAGCGCCAGCAGGAGTAACAGTCATAATCTTACCACCACTAATCTTAGGGAAGACGTAGTGTTCAATCAGTTGCCAACCTGTCGTAAACAGAGCAGCACGCTGAACTTGGGAAAGAATATAGAAATTAAAAGTAAACGCAGTATCGGAATCGATGCGAATAGTGGACATTTCACTCGTATCAATTGCAAGATAAACAGAGTTACCACCCTGAGTTACTTTGAAAACTGAGCAGCCAACGTAAGTCGTACCTCCTGCATTTTGTGCCCACCACTTCTTCACAGGGTAAGCATCACCTCCACGAGGAGGACGTTGAAGCAGCATTTCACTGCCGTTGTGCTTACGCACGTCCTTAAGACCTTTAAGTACGAGACTATCTGACATCAGAATTAGGTATCACTTTATTCTATTTTAGTCCATTTAAGATTAACAATAGAGTTGTTTAATTTGTTACCGTCAATGTGCCTAATTTGGCTACAAGCTTTAGCTCTACCGTTAGGTCGTGGCGACTTTGGTAAGAAAGCTAATGCAACTAACTTATGAACAGCAACAGTTAATGTCTGCTTTCTACCAATACGCTGAGTAAGATTAACTTGCTTATAACCATTCTTATTGATGCGCTGTTTAAGTAATCTTTCTTTAGCACCCTTAGTGCTTTTGATTTCGCCTACGTTGTTTACATAATATTCAATGCAACATTCAAACCCTGTGAGCAAATGCACTGGCTTCCAAATTTTGTCATCTATAAAATCCATACCACAAAATATTAGGGGACTCTAGACAAATACTAGCAATAACTATTAATATCTAATTATGTGACCAGTCGAAGTCACTTATAAACTATTAGCTTAGGAGTTAGATATCCAATGTGGATTGACAACGATTTTCCAAAGCTTCTTGGTGCAGAACTTTACCGTCCTCATCCTGCCTACATCATTGAGATGGCAGTTGAGCCCGTAGTCGTTCACGATTTTTCAAAGCAGCCTGGTCAGACCGTGCAGCTTGATCGTTACCGCTTCTGGGGTAAGCCTGGCACTAAGGAGTCCCGTGAGCGGACTGCCGATCAAACTCTCGGAACCGCTTCAGCCCGCAACATTGTCAAGGACAAGGTGCTTGTCACCCTGCGTGAGTACACCGGCCCCGCCGATACCCGCGACAGTGCACAGCCCTCTACCTTCAAGGTTGCTCGCGAAACCCTGATCACTGCTCAGCGTCTGCTGCTTGATACAGGTAACTTGAATGTATTTCACCAATCCATCGGTAGCTTGACGCTGCTCGATGACTATCGTCGTTGGCGTGATCGCGTCTTTGCAAACGAACTGCTTAAGGCTGAAGCCACAGGCAAGTCCTCGAAAGACCAAGGCGGTTACTACCTTCCCGGTGGTAAAGAGAAATTCACTGATTCAACCTCAGGTAACACTCTTGGTGTTAAGTATGACGCTGGTGAGTCTGCCAAATTTGATGTAACAACTGACCTTCTCGAAGTTGTCAAGGACATGCGTAAGCGCAATGTTCCTACTTTCGCTGATGGTTACTACCGCTGTATCGTTGACCCAACGGCAATGATGCACCTTCGTCAGAATTCTGACTTCCGCGAGATTGCTCGCTACCCCGGTACTGGGATGATTAATCCTATGTCCCCAAATCAGGCACCTAACGCTAATTTCTACCAAGGAATGGGTCCTGCTTATGGACAAGCCGGTTTTGTTGCTGGTCAACCCGTTATGCCTACTGGCTTCCTCTTTGAGGGTGTCCGTTGGTTCGAGTCCACCAACCTTCCTGAACAAAATTACGACCTGATCATTACTGACGAAGCAACCGGAGCTGCCAGCTACGCCGCGTCACAATTGATCTTCTTTGGTCCCCAAGCTGTTGGCGTGGGTATCGGAGGTAATAACGCTCAGATTCTTCTGAACAACAATGATGACTTCTCACGATTCATCATTATGATCTGGAGTCTGTTCGCCGGATTTGAAACCTTGAATAAGGATTTCATTACGGTTGGTTACTCTTTCGTATATTGATAGGAGAACTAACTATGTCCGTAATTTTTCCCGGTAATTATGTAGCCAACTTGAACGCATATCGCGATCAAGGTGTTGTGGCTCTTCCTGGTGTTGAGTTTTATCGTCTCGTCGGTGCTGTGGTCATCAGCCCTGACAATGACAGTGTGACTAACACATCTGGTGCTCTTGCCGCTGCTGATTATCAGCCTCAGATCTTGTCTCCTGACCTTCGTCAAGATGACAAGCCACGTAAGGATCGTCCTATGACAATCCCTGCTAACGCTGTGGTGTATCGCACAGCTATTTCAGCCCCCGGCGTTCTTGGCGCTAGTGGTAACACCATTCTGATCAAAGCACTTGGTGCAAACGCTCCCGGCAACACGGGATCCTTGACAACCTTGACTGCTCAAGCAGATGGTTACTTCCCTGCGAATGGCGTTTCATCCGCACTTAATAGTGTTGTTGATGGAACTGCGATTAGCACTTCGGCTGAAACTGCTGTAGAAATCACTACATCTGCAACCCTCACTGCATCACAAAATCCTTCCGCAGGTGCTTCCCGTAATTCACCTTCTGCCATTCTGGTTGAAGTGTGTTATTACTTGCCCGCCGCTGCACCTTCTTACGAAGACGTAAGCATCCCTTACGCTGTTGAAGCTGGCCAAGGTTATTGATACATAATCAATAAGCACATAGAACGTCTTCTCGGAGGCGTTCTTTTTGTGCCTATAATAAACAAATGTAGTAAGTATAGTAATGAGTAACTTATTTCAAGACCAGAAAACTGGAAAGCTAGTTGAGTTCATTAACAAGCATGATAAAGAATTCGCAATGGTACGTGATGCTGGAGGAAATATTACATATGTCAGTCTTGAACAGCTAGTGCCATATGACCGTAATAAGGGTAGGCTTACGAAAATTGCAGCACCACAGATTGCGCCTGAACCAGAAGAGCAGATACCTAACTCAGTAGTTCCTATTGAAGATACACGTTTAAATTTAAATACAGCACCTGCTGAACAAATTGCAAAACGACTGCCTGGTGTTGGTTATGCAACGGCTAAACGCATTGTTGAACTAAGAATGTCACTGAGTGGTGAACGGTTTGCAAACCTCAAACAACTGGAGAACATCCCGCGTGTTAATTGGGAACAGTTAATAGATGAAGACTTAATCTTCATTAGTTAAAATATAAATAACAAAGGTGTAGATAGTAATGGACCCACGTATTGAACAGGTGCTACTAGCACAAGCTGCACAAGAAGCAGAACAGGGTCCAAAATTGAGTGACTTGGTGGCGCTTGGTGCTGGTGGAGGTGCCGCTCTTGGCACTCTAATGGGAACTGCACCGCATATCGTCGGTAAAGGGATTGGCCACATGCGTGGAACGAATCACTTTATGAAGCCTGGCGCTCGTATGGCTGGCGGTCTAGTTGGATTAATCCTTGGTGGCGGACTTGGTGCCATTGCTCAGAATCAAATGGCTAATCAAACGGGTACAGCTGGTGCAATGCTCGCCAAAATTCAAGCTCAAGGTGGAATGATGCCAGGTGATGAAATGGCACTAGAAAGCATCTTGCGTGACGCATATTCACAACAAGGGTTACTAGGCTGATGCAGTTAGATGAACTACTAAAATCAAAAGTACGATTTCACATTGGAATTAACTCTGGTTCACAAATCCCCGCCGGTGACCGTGCTCGTCTAGAAGAAGCGATGTCACTAATTCCAGACGAACATTGGTATAGTCAAATCGTCAAACAAATAACTCGGTGTGATGTAACGTTTGAAAAAAGCTCTTATTATGAATATGATCCAGTTACTGGAAACAATGAAATAGCGGCAGCATCACGTATTGAACAAATCAGAGGTGATGTCCAACGTACAATTGGTACAACAGATCCTTTAAAGGCAGATGAATATTCATGGGAATTGTATTTACGTGAAGTAGATAGGTTAGCTGAAACACTATACGTTGCTAATTATCGCAGACCAGAAGTAAGACGATATTTATTTGACAGATCTGGCTCAGAATTTATTATGGCAGTGCCCGGACCTGCAGATACTGCTGTAGGTACACGTATTATGCTTAATAATATATGGCGATAGCTTAGAATAAATATAGGAAATAATTAGACATTATGGCAA
>NHEP01000168.1 GCA_002171515.1 bacterium TMED88
AAAAAACCATCTGAAAGGCCACAACGCCGCTCGCAAAGGCCGCTCCACGCCGGCTCAACAAGCCAAAAGTGCCCCCAGTTTGTCTTCCTCGAAACATCGAGCCAATCGGTCGTCGGTCGGATTTCCTGGAGTCCAGAGTCTCTGCATCAATCATGGGTTCGCCCTCATCGGTCGCGGTGCTGGTTTGATTTGCAGGTACTCGGGGACTCATTCCCGGGCCAATCGGGCCGATTCGATCCGAATCGACACCCTGCCGTGGGGAAGTGGCCTCCAACACGCAGATGTGGCGAGAAAAAAATATTTTTTTTTGGAAAAATGCGTCTGGCCTTCGGGGGGCCCTTTACGCGGGCCTCGGGCGCGGGCCCTCAGCTCCAGAGGCCGAGGCCGGCGAGGTTCGACAGGATCGCCGGCGTAGCGGTTGCCCGAAAGGCCTCGGCGGCGGCGGGCAGTCCATCATATTCCAAGGGGCAGCCCGCTGAAGAACCGCCAAAAAACGGCGTCGCGGTGCCCGAGGCCGGCGCCTTATCGGCATTGGCGTTCAGCCAAGTCGCCATGGCGCGGCCGTAGGTGGCCGCGTCGGTCGGACAGGGCGGCGGGTCGAAGTAACAAAAATTCGGATCGGCGGGGCACTCATAGAGTTCACCGCCGGCCACCGTGACGTCGGCGGTGGTCATTTTTCCCGGCGCCCCCAGGACCCCAAAAGCGGCTGTGCCCCCTGAAGGCAGAGTGACGCCAGCCTCGAATGCGTCCTGAAGGCTGTCGCAGTTCACGCCAGACGGACCAATGTCGGTGTCCTCATGGACGCACAGGAAACCTTTCACCTCGACGCCATTGCCCGCGCACGCTTGGAACTGACTCAGTGCCGTCTCGGCTTGCTGGCCCAAGTCATCCGCCGAGGAGAATTGAGGCGCAGAGCCGTCATTGCGCGGGCGCATCCAGACTTCAAGCGGAATTCCCGCTGCATTGAACGCCGCCTCGGCACCCGACACCGTATCCGGGAGCGTCGCAAAGCCTCCCCAGGTCTGGCAATCGGCTTGTGCATTCATGGGCGCGATCACACCCCGATCCGCCACGGCCGCGGTCAGGGTCCATTGAAATTCCGGCGCGGAATTGCTGTTGGTCCAATACAGCACGGGCCAGGGGCCTGCCTCCACTTCGAAGTCCGGTTCCGAAGAACCCCCACTGTCGGCGCTGCACGCGCCCAGCCATCCCGCCAGCAAGAGCCCAACCGCCCCCAAGACCCAAAGCGGAACTGGCCATGGACAGAATTTCTCGGTCACCCTCGCCCTCCACAAAACGCCTTCATCGGTGGCTGCAACGCTACCGAGATCACAAATCAGAGTCCACAGCCAACGCAAACTCTAAAGACGCTTCAAGTGGGCACCCCGATAGGAGTCGGGCGCAACGGGTTATCGTCTCTGCATGTCGAGCCAACCCGCGCCGTTGAAGGTCTGTGTGCTGATCACTTACATCGGCCCTTGGCCTCGGCTCTTCCCACTGTTCCTTGAATCCTGTGCACGCAACCCGGGCGTCGATTTTATCTTCTTCTCCGACCAAGAACGGCCCGATATCGCCCCCGCCAACACGACCTTCGTATCGACCACCCTCGCCGAGCTGCGAGAGCGATTTTCGGACATCCTCGGCTACCGGGTCGCGCTCGAAGCGCCCTATAAGCTCTGCGACTTCAAGACAACCGCCGGGCTGCTCTTCGCCGATCACCTGACAGGCGCTGACTATTGGGGCCATGGGGATATCGACCTTGTCTATGGCGACCTCTCACCCTGGGTTGACCCGTCTTTCCTCGGACAATGGGATGTCCTGAGTGGGCATGCCTCCTGGATTTTCGGACCGATGACTTTCTACCGAAATACCGACGTGGTCAATCGGCTCTTTCTTGAGTCACCCGACTGGATGCGGGTCGCACAGGATCCCCGGCATCTGGCCTTCGACGAGAGTTCTTATCTCTGGGACGAGATGAGACGGTCCTCGGTGTTCGAGATCGAGTTCCCGTATGAAAATATGACCCTGATCGTTCAACGCGCGGCCCGCGAGGGACGAATCCGCGCCCACTTCGAAACCGTGGAAGTCGACCACATCGAACCCGGCGCCCTCGTGCGAATCCAACCCGATGGGCGAATTTTTGACGGTGAACGTGAAGCCCGGGTGATGCACTGGGGAAGCCACGTCCATACGGGCCGGATGCGACTCCCGAACTGGCCCACCACGCCCGCCTCGGGGATCGCGGTCAGCCGTTTCCGACCGTATGCGGCGGAGACCACCGAATCCGTCTTCTTTCCTCTGGTCGACCGATTCTGGGATTACCACTATCGCGTCCGGCGGCGACGCTTCCTTCTACGGCGCAGACTCCGCCGCGCATTCCGCCGATAGTCTCGGCGGGCCTCCGCGTTTCACTCGGCAGCCACCGGAACCGTGCCAATCTCGGCGCCTTCTGAGGCCACCCGCGAAACACAGTACCGCTGCTTGCCGCTGGGTTCCGGGGGCACGGATTCCACCAGTTCAACGCGAAAGACCACATCAGGCGGCAACTCGGCGCGGGCCAACTGCTCGACGTGTTCAATTTGAGTCGACGTCGGCGGTCGGCTCGGTGCAATCCGCAGCACGACCTCTCGATGAGTTTCTTGAATCAACTGATACTGGTCGAACCAGTCCGCTTCGGCCTCCATGATGGGGACGACGACGCGATCGGGATGGAACAACGACCCATCCGACCAGACAAAGTAGTCGTGCCGGCGGCCCCGAATGTCTTGCAAGGTCGCAAAGGGTTGTCCGCATTCACATTGCGGATCGCCCTGTCGCACAACGTCTCCGATGCGATAACGGATAAACGGCATCTGGTAGCTGTGCAGGCCGGTGGCCACGACTTCGCCCAGTTCCCCCGGCTCCGCCGGACGACCATCCCGCAGAACCTCGAGAATCACATTGTCTTCACAGATGTGAAACGCCTGTGTGTCCGGGCACTGCCAGGCCAACAAATTGAACTCCTGGGCCCCGTAGAAGCTATAGACCGGACACCCAAAGGCCTCTTCCATCACCCGGCGACGAAAAGGCGTGACGGTTTCTCCACCACAGACGACGCGCCTCGGCCGGATTTCAACGCCGCGCTCCAGGGCCCGCTGTGCGGCCTGGGCGATCGCGCCGGGGAAGCCCTGGATCACGTCGGGCTGCAGCGCAATCAAGCGATCCAAGATCTGATCGGCCGAAGCGAGACAGTTCACCGGTGCGAGCCGACGGACTCCCAATCGTTGCCGAACCCTCCCCACCCAATGTCCGCGCCGATGACTCTTTGAGAAAAAGACCACCGCCGCGACCACATCTCGGGACCGCAAGCCACAGTGCGCATGGGCCCGAAGCCGAAAAGCATTGATCAGGTGCTCTTCCCGAGACGCCCGCCGAACCACGAAGGGACGCCCCGAGGAGCCACTGGTCGGGCGAAGGAAGAGCCGCCGGGGATCCGTTCCGTCAGCCAGGGTTTCCTGGAGTGGTCGCTCCCGATAATCCTGCGCCGAGGAGATCGGCAGCTGCGACAGGTCGCCGGCAGTCTGAATCGCCGCAGGACTCATTCCCGCTTCCTGAAAGAGGGTTCGGTAGTAGGGCACCCGGGCGGTGGCCTGCTGGATTAAGAATCGAAGTTTGCGATCGCGAAAGGCTTCAAGCCGGGAACGATCTCCCCGAGCATGAAGATGCAGCCGCAGCCACGTGTCGAGTTGATGGGCCGCCACGCTCGACATCGATGGATCTCCCTTTCAGACTTGGAACAAGGAACTCTTTTCTTCGTCCCCAACACGATACACGAGGCGGGCTGATTGAAATCCTTAACCCTATGACCGAGACTGCGGGCGACATGACGAACCGCCTCATCTCAATCATCGTCCCTGTTCGAAACGGCGCAGCCTTAATCGGCCCACTCGTGGATGCCCTGAAATTGCTTCTGGTCCCGCCGGGCTGGACAAAAGAAATTCTTGTGGGCTATCAGGACTCCGAGGACGAGACTTGGCAGATCCTCCAGGGCCGAGATGTGCGGGTGATCAAATCATCGTCCCTCGGCCCCGCCGCAAACCGCAACGCCGCGGCGGCCGCGGCCCAGGGCGAGCTTCTGTACTTCATTGATGCAGACGCCCGCCCCGCCCAACCGGATCTCCTCATCGAGCTGATTCAGCAAACCGAGTCGATCAGTGCCCTGGGTGCGGCGGGGGGCCCGATTCTCATCGACCCAGATCAGCGACTCCGCCCCGTCGCACTCGCCGACCACTGGGCCTGCTGGTATCCGTGGGCCACCGAACGGCCCACCGGTGGGTCCCCCTTCCAGCCCAGTGCGAGCCTCCTCCTACCCCGCAGCGTTTTCGAAACGGTTGGGGGATTCGACGAAGATCTGGCCGTTTTCGAGGACTACGAGATCGAACAACGCATCCAAGGGGCGGGGTTTCGACTGAGGTTTATCGAGTCCGCCCCGATTCACCATGTGGCCCGCGGCCGAATACTCGAAAGCCTACGGCACAGCTGGCGGTGGGGGCGTCCCATGCGACGCGAAGTTCTGCAAACCCTGCCTAAACCGCGTTTCGCATTCCAAGCCACACCGGCTCTGTTCTGGCTGAACGCGCCCCTCATTTTCCTGAGTCGGCTGCGCATTGTCCTGCCCTTGTATTGGAAAGGCGCCGGCCCGAGAAAAGCAGCCGGCCTGCCCTTCCTGTTCATCACCCTGGGCGCTTGGGCCCTGGGGGTTGCCTTTGGGCACCGAGATCGGCCAGGCCGGGCCACCGGCCCAAGGCCCGGTTGAAGGCTTCGGCCGGAGCCCTCACTCCGCCAAGGCGGGCAGAACCACTCGACCGTCCTGGACGTTGACCCCCGCCGCGAGATGCGGATCCAGCCGACACGCTTCAGCCCATCCCAAATCCGCCAGTTTCCGAACAAAGGGCGTCGTCACATTGGTCAACGCGAGGGTCGACGTTCTCGGAACGGCCCCAGGCATATTGGCCACGCAGTAGTGAACGATCCCCTCCACCTCGAAGACGGGTTCGGTATGGGTGGTGGGTCGACTGGTTTCAAAACAACCGCCCTGATCGATCGAAATATCAACGAGGACACTTCCCTTTTTCATACTGGAAAGCATCCCCCGGCCGATCAATCTCGGTGCAGCGGCGCCCGGAAGCAGAACCGCTCCGATCACCAGATCGGCCTGCTCGACCAGGCGGGCAATCGTCTCCGGCGATGAATACGCGGTATGAAGACCATTGCCAAACCGGTCAGCCAGTTCTCTGAGCCGACGGGTGGAGCGTTCAACCACTGTCACATCAGCCTTCAGACCCAGCGCCATTTCGATCGCATTCGTTCCCGCGATGCCACCCCCCAGCACCACCACCCGGCCCGGCTCGACGCCGGTGACTCCCCCCAGCAAGACACCGCGCCCCCCCGCGGCCTTCTGGAGATGAGCCGCACCGACTTGGACCGACATGCGACCCGCAACTTCACTCATCGGGGTAAGCAGTGGCAGCGAACCATCCGGCGCCGTCACCGTCTCATAGGCGATGGCTGTGGCTCCGGAAGCGCAGAGCGCCTCTGTCTGAACGGGGTCTGCGGCGAGGTGGAGATACGTGAACAAAACGTGGTCCGGCCGCAAGCGCGCACACTCCTCGGGCTGTGGCTCTTTAACCTTGACGATCAGATCCGAGGATTCAAAGACGGCTTCAGGACCCTTCAAAATCTTGGCCCCGGCGGACGCGTAGGCGTCGTCGTTAAAATCGATCCCAGCGCCAGCGCCCTGCTCGACCACCACCTCATGCCCTGCGTCCACCAGCTCCCGAACCCCGGCCGGCACGAGCCCCACTCGGTATTCGTCGATCTTGATTTCCTTGGGAATTCCGATCCGCATCGCCTTGCCCTCCCCTTGATGATTCCGCTGAATTCACTCGCAATTTTAGTTCAAAAAGCGTGATTTTTAATTTCAAAAGAAGCTCAATATTGATTCAATATGCAATATTATGCGAATAAATAATGATTTCGTGGGAGATAATTTTAAATGGATTCTCAAGACGCAATCATCCTCCAAGTCCTCCAGGAGGAGGGTCGGCTCTCCAATGTGCATCTCGCCGAGCGGGTCCATCTCTCTGAATCGGCCTGCCTGCGCCGGGTTCGGGCCCTCGAAGAGGACGGGACCATCCAGGGCTACTGCGCACAAGTCGATCCCGGGAAGGCGGGGGTTCCCGGCATCGTGTTCGTCAGCATCACCCTCGAACGCCAGGACCAAGAGGAATTACACCGCTTCGAAGAGGCGGTCGCCAACGTCCCGGAAGTGATGGACTGCTACCTGATGACCGGCGAGTTTGATTACTTAGTCCGAGTCGTGGTCGCCGACGCCGAGGACTTCGAGCGCATTCACCGACAGGAACTAACGCGGCTTCCCGGCGTCGCTCGAATCCACTCGAGTTTCGCACTGCGCACAGTCAAACGCAGCTCCACCCTTCCGATCCGCACAGCCGGCGCCTAGACGGAATCGGCCGGCGATCAACTCAGAGCGCGGTATCGGTCTTCCTCGATCTGTTCGACCCGCCCGGACCCCATCAATCGATCGAGGTGTTGACTCATACTTCGACGCTCGACTGACGGCGCAAAGGATGGAGGCGTTCCCCGCGAGTAGATCAAGTGGGCCTCGGCAATTTCAGCCAATGTACGGGGTTCAGACAGCAATTCCATGAGCCGACGTTCCCGGTCTGGAATCATCGCCCAGAATCGGTCGAGTCGATCCCGAAAAGCATCGAATCCGTCCAATACACCGATATGATGAAAAGTCGCGTAGTGGCGCGCCCGAAGTTTTGAAACCCAATCGAGAGTCCGATCGAAGTCCTCCAGGTCCGACCAGGCATCGCCGTAGTAGGGGCCAAAGCCGGACAAATCGATATCGGCCAGATAAATCACATCTTCGGGCTCAATGTGGAACACGCAGTGGCCCCGGGTATGGCCCGGAGCATGGAGCACGCGGACCGACGTGCCACCCAGATCGAAGACTTCGCCATCCCGGAAGGTCTGGACATCGGAACGGGCTTGGTAATTAAACTGATTGACAAGGAGCTCCTCGAAGCCCTCGGCGATCGCCCCGGTAAAGCCGTAAATCTCCATCATGCCCGACAGCGACTGAAGTCCGATGGCGTCGGCCTCATGCAGGCACCAAGGCACATCCGGATAGAGGAAATTTCCGGCGATGTGATCTTCGTGGCAATGACTATTCAGGACGCGATCGACCTGAGGCTTCGCCGCTCCCCGAGACACCAGCCCGAGAGCGGGGTCAATGACGAGGGACTCCTCTCGCCCCTCGACAAGCAGCGAATTCCCGTCGGGATACTTCCCTCCGGCGGCCCCAAAAAGCACCCGGACCCGACCGATTTGACGATCTTCCAATCGACTCCCCCAACACGCTGTCTCCGCCGCCCTGTCCCCTCAACAGGCCGATCAACAATCCCCTTGGCTTTTCTTGTCCTTGGCAACAGACGCGGACCGTGACTGCTGACCATGCTCTTGGCCCAACTCGACCACGCTGCGATCGATGTCCGCGATCAACAGATCAAGCAGATCCCGGGTACAGTCGTCGCGGACGACGACCCTCAAAAGGGCCAGATCCGTCGCATTATCGGGCATTGTGTATGCGGGCACGATCCATCCCCGAGCCCGCAGACGATCCGACACATCGTAGACGGTAAAGCGATCCTCCTGAGGCATCGACCACGCAACCAGCGGAACGGTCTTCGGCGTGCTCATGATGTGATTGCCGGCCCGAGCAAGGTGCTCAGCGAGGTAGGACGCATTGGAGTCTGCCGTCTGCATGATGGCCGTATACCCCTCACGCCCCAGATGCAGAAAATTGAAGTACTGGGCCAGCATTTGGGACGCACCCTTGGAAAAATTCAAATTAAAGGTTGGCTGGTCTCCGCCCAGATAATTCACATGAAAAATCAAGCCCTCGGGCAGTTCCGACTCATCGCGCCAAATCACCCAACCGATGCCGGGATACACCAAGCCAAACTTATGACCGGAAGCATTGATCGACTTGACGAGAGGCAACCGGAAGTCCCACTCGAGTTCCGGAGTCAAAAAAGGCGCAACAAACCCGCCACTCGCCCCATCGACATGAATCGGCACTTCCCAGCCGGTTTTTTCGTTGAGTTCCACAAGCGCGTCGTTCAGCTCTTTGACCGGTTCATATTCGCCCGTGTAGGTGCTGCCCAAAATGGCCGCGACCCCGATGGTGTTTTCATCAACCAACTCAAGGGCCTCGGGAACACCCAGGACATACCGCTCATGGGTGACGGGGACACAACGAAGCTCGACATCGAAGTAACGCGCGAACTTTTCCCAGCACACCTGAACGTTGGCGCCGACGACGAGGTTCGGTTTATCCGTCGGCTTTCCCTCCTTCTGTCGTCGCTCTCGCCACTTCCACTTAAAGGCCAAGCCGGCGAGATGAATCGCCTCTGAAGAGCCCACAGTTCCTGTCCCAACGGACGTCTCGGATTCCGGAGCATTAAAAAGCCGCGACAGCATATTGACGCAACGATTGTGGATCTCTTGCGTCTGCGGGTATTCGTCCTGGTCGATGTAGTTCTTGGAAAGGGTCTCCGCAAAAAGGCGATCCGCACTCTCGTCCATATAGGTCGTCACAAAGGAGGCGAGATTGAGCAGAGGATTTCCGTCGAGTTGCAGCTCCCGCGAAATCACCTGGCGGGTCAGCCACCCCGGCATCCCGGCTTCGGGCATCTCATACTTCGGAACCGTCTGGACTCCGTACCGCGCCGAGACGAGATCCGTATTCGCACGTTCCCGATCCGACAGTCCATCCACATCGACTTTCTTGGCCAGCATCCGCTTCTCCCTTGGCGAGCAGCCCAAATCGGACTGAGCGCTGCAGAATAGCGAGATTCTGTCGCCGGGGGGATATCCGCAGCCGATCGATGGCCGTCAGATCGCGACCGCAGCGAGTCCGGCCCCCGCCGCTCCGCAGGATCCCTTCAAAGGCGATGGAGCATGGATCAGCGCCTCGATGCGAGCAGCGACGCTCTCATTCGAAGGGACCGCCCGGCCAGCCCGACGAGCCCCAGCGCAAAAAGTAATCCGGATGAGGGCTCAGGGATCGGGGTCCCCTCGACAAAACCCAGGCGAAAAGCGCTGGCCCCCGAATTCTCAGCCACAAGCATCAGGTAAGACGTGGGATTTGAGGGCAGGAGCGTCCCCCCGCCCACCAGTCCGATGTCCTCACCGTCGTATTGGCTGAAGGAACCACAGAAATTGAAGATTCCCGGAAGCGGACAGGGATCCGTGCCAATCAGATCCCACACCCCGCCGTTCCAACTCCAAGCGCTGACGTCATCGGGATCTTCAAGCAATGTGCCGTAGATTCTCGAAATTTCGAGAGTCGTATCAAATTCGACCAGCAAGAAGTCTTCGCCGCCCGGCGAAATCAAATCACACTGAGTGATCCCGACCGCCGTCCCACAGCCGATGCCCCGGCCGAACCCAAGCGCTGTACCAATATTGACCCCAAGATTTTGTGCGCCGGAGCCCGAGGGGTTCGTTGGATCAAATGTATTCTGAGGATTCAGCAACCCACCCCACCCAGAGGCAGTCGCTGAAAAACCGCCATCCGATGCAGACAGTGAATTTGCATCACTGGCGTTGCCCGTTTGAAAATCAAACTTGATCCCATACGCCGAAGAAGCGGCGCCCAGCATGAGGAACAAGAAGAACGGGAGTCGGATGTAGCGGAAAGACCGAGCCATTTTTGCGCCTCGCATTTTTGGCCGAACCCATCTGAAGACAGGAGGAGCTCAACACCCAATCCGCGACGAACCATTTTCTACTGCGACTCGGAACCGAATCATCAGGCGACCTTTGCATCGCCTGCAAGGATCCTTTTCCTTCCTCTCCGACTGAACTTCTCCGCAAACGCCGAACACGCTCGGTGCTCATCATTTGCGCCGCAAGCCGCGAAGCCTTGCGAATAAGTCCGGTGATTTTTTTTCTTATACACCGATCCTACGCATGCGCGGAAAAAATTTTTAAATCCGGCCTCAATGTTCCACAAAAGTGACGCTGTAGTGTGTTTTTGGAACACGACCTCAGCAAAAAGCAGTAGGCGCAACAAGTAGCCTCTGGGAGCAACGGATCTTCATGAATGCAGGCTGACGCCCCCCCCGGACTGCCTCGCGGCCCAGTTCCCCGACCCACTCAGGCCTTTCAGGAGATTTCACGCGGATGCTGTGGGGGGATTCACTTCGGCCGAGGACGGCGCCCGCAGAGGCCTTCCAGCTTCCTCCACCGCTTCCTGCAGGGTCCCTAACGAAATCATTGAGTGGCCTTGGGGCCCCTCTTCATCCCCGTAAAAGAGGAAGAGCCACCGGGACGAGCCCAGATGACGCCGGACCGATCGACCGTCCGAGAGACGTTGATCTATTTGAACACCCCCCACGCAGGCCTCCTCATCACAGACCAGCTCGAGGGCAAGGTGTGGCGCCTGATCCAAGCTTCCAAACTCCATGGGCCCAATGTCTGTCAAGAGAAGCCGGGCTCGGTCGAGCGGCGCCTCACCTTTCCGAAAAATAAAAATCGCCAGGTGATCCTCTTCCGATGGATCGCCGAGTCGCAAACGGTACCCCACCGCATCCTCCACCTCGTCTGCGCCGGGGCGTCGCCCCCGACCGACCCGAACGAAAAAACAACCGGCGGGGTCGCAGTCTGTTTTCCAAGCGAGCTCAGCCCGCAGATCTTCATCTTGGACTTTTTCCTCAGCCCTGCCTTCGGAGCTCAACATCAACACCATGGTCAAGATCACCGGTCCCCAGCCCCAATGACTCCTTTTCGTGGCGCCTCTCAATGGGAGGGGGCCCAAAACTCCGTTTTCATTGAGGCCCGCGTTTCCCTTGACGTCAACCCATCTCCCGATCATGCAGACGCCTTCTGCAAGATTCCGATGATCCATTCATCCCCCCCATTGGACCGAATGAAAAGCGGATGAATTTCCAGCCTCGCTCCGGTGCATCTAGGACTCCTCAAAGCCAGGTTGAGTTCCTCGATCGCTTTTGTGTGACATCATGGGGAGACTTCAAGCGAAAGCATCTCAGACCTGCCAGCGAGGCCCACCCATGAAAATCGCAGTCAATGGAGTCCGACTTTTCTTCGACGTCGAGGGCGCCAACCTCGTTCCCGATGGAGCGACCCTTCGAGAGCGCCCCACGCTGATTCTCCTCCATGGCGGCCCAGGCTTCGATCATTCGGGCTTTAAGCCGGCCTTCAGCCAGCTCACCGATGTGTGTCAGATCATCTACCTCGATCATCGCGGCCAGGGCCGGAGCGATCGAAGCGAACCAGCGCACTGGAATCTCGATCAATGGGCTGATGACCTCTACGCCTTTTGCGAGGCCCTCGGAATTCATCGACCCATCGTGATGGGCAACTCATTCGGGGGCATGGTCGCCATGGCCTATGCCCACCGATACCCCGATCAGCCGGGTCGGCTCATTTTGTCCTCGACGTCCGCGCGCCAGAACCTCAGGCGAACCCTCGATCGATTCGGGGAAATCGGCGGCGCTGATGTGGCTGCCGTCGCGCGCTCTTTTTGGGAGAATCCCAGCCCGGAAACCCTCGCCCCCTATACGAACTCGGCGCTCCCGACCTACAACCGGCGTCCGGGCGATCCCGAGGCCGCCGAACGAACCCGATGGGCCCTCGATGTGCTGTTCCATTTTGCGGGGGACGAAATCCGCCGAATGAACCTGCTGCCGGGCCTAGCGGGCGTTCGCTGCCCCACCCTGGTGATGGGCGGAGAGCAAGACCCCGTCTGCCCCATCGAAGACCAAGTTGAAATCGTCGAAGCTCTGCCGAGCCAATGGGTTGTGTTCAAGCGTTTTGACGACTGCGGCCACGGGCCCTTCCGGGATCAACCCGAGTCTACTTTCCGAGCCATCCGCGAGTTCATTTCGCAGACCGAGTGACCGCGATCCGCGGCGACTGGCGCCGTCTTGAGCGCGCCTCAGCGGTGAGGCTGAACGACCTTCTCGCCAAACTGGGCCAGTCGATCCAAGCCCCCAGGGCCAGCAAAAAGGAACGCCGGCACCATCGCGCGCTCAACGCCTTGCGCCGCCATACGTTCGACGCACGCCTCGGGCGCCGAAAACTCTGAAAAAATGGCATGCACTTGGATGTCGCTCATGGAGCGCCCTTGCCCGGCGACTTCTCGAGCCAACGCCTCAATGAGCGACGAGAGCTTCTCCGGGTCTGTGGTGCCCGGGAAATACCCGTCGGCGAGTCGAGCCGCCCTACGGATCGCGACCGGGGTATCCCCACCGACCAAGATCGGGATGTTCCCGTTCACCGGTCGCGGGCTGCAGGTTGCGGGCTCGAAATCCACAAACTCACCGTGAAACTCCGCATGGGGCCCAGCCCAAAGAGCCCGCATGGCGGCGACATACTCGTCGTTGCGCGCGCCGCGTCGCGCCCAAGGTACGCCGAGAGCTTGAAATTCTTCCTCCAGCCAACCCACGCCGAGGCCCAGTTCAACTCGGCCCCCCGTCAGCCAGTCCAGGGTCGCGAGTTCTTTGGCGAGCACCACCGGATTGCGTTGCGGAACGATCAAAATACAGGTTCCCAAACGAACCGTTGGCGCCGCCGCCGCCACATAGGCGAGCCAGATCAAAGGGTCGGGAATCGGCGTGTCGGTTTCCCCGGGCATTTCTCCATCCGCCGTATAGGGATAAGCCGATTCGATCCGGGTCGGGCGGATCACGTGTTCGCCCCCCCAAACGGAGTCAAAGCCGACCTGCTCCGCGGTTCGGCAAATCTCCAAAGCCGATTCCGGATCCGTCCCCACACTGCTCGCAAAAGCCAAACCGAACTTCATCGACTGTATTTCTTTCTATTTTGACAGTGGGTTCGAGGGCACGACATCAGGAGCGCCGCAAAATTCGAAAAGTTGCCGCGGCAGCGGCGGACCGACCGAAGCAAGGGGCGCGCTAAAGAACCACCCAAAGCGCGGCGAAGATCAACCAGCCCGACACATTGCCCACAAGCCCCGCGCGGGACAGGGCACCGTCTTTAATCTGGCGGCCCAACTCGGTCCCCGGGTCTCCACCCTGGCTGACCGCTTGGGCAATCGGAGCCTCAAACACCGTCACGGCGACCGCTCGGGACATCAGCGTGGCGATCAAGACCAATCCACTGGTCAATGCCCAGGGCACGAAGACCCACGCCCCCACCACCAGAACCCAAGGCGCCAAAATGCCCCCCCAACTCATCCAGATAAACTGACGGGCATCGTTTTGATCCATCGCGAAATCAAACATGAAGTAATGGTTTCGCGGTTTCTCCAAGGCCGGCGATTGAGCGCCCGACAAGCGCGCGCCCGCAAAATGACCCCACTCGTGAATGATGGAGGGCAAAATCATTCCGGCCACCAATGCGCCGCCCACAGCCGCAAACTGGGCGATCGCCCAGCCGGTGACTTGGGCCCAGGTGGCGGCCGCACCCCAAATCGTGAGCGCCCCCATCGCCATGGCGAAGTGATAGGAACCGATTCTTCTGATGCGCGCGTAGTCGACCTGCCGCGCCGCTTTTTCGAGCTGCACCGCATCCATTGCCTGAGATTCGCCCATCGTCGCTTCAGCCATCGTGTCCCTCCTCACTCGAAATCAAGCGGCTCCGAGAGTCTCGGAGCCTTCTCGGCCAGCGTCAAGCGTGAGAAAACCGGAGTTCACCCCACGACGTCCCGGCGACGCCCTCGGGCGCTGAACGACGACGTGTGGTTCAGGACTCCGAGGCAGGGGCCGTCGGAGCATCTGGCGTGCTCTCCGCGTCTGGCGCCACAGGCTCGGGCTCAGGCTCCAGAACGACGATCTGCCCCTTGGACTTCAGCTCTGGGTTATAACGATCCCCCGGCGATTCGAAGAGGTAGACCTGGTAATCGTAGGTGCCCGGCTTCAAGGGGCACGGCGTCACTAGGTCTTCGTTGTCCCCGATCGCCGTGATCGACTCAAGGTGAGGACCGTTCACAACAAAGTTCGGCCTCACTTCATCACATGTGAACGCTTGCGCGACCTCCGCCGGAAAAACGATCATCGCCAGGGAGTCGGACCAATTCGTCCACGAAATCGAATTGCCCTCAGCGGGCACCTTCGCGACTTCGGGGCGCACATGGAACTGGTTGATCTGGATGACGATGTTCTTGTGGAGCGACGATTTCTTGCCCGAATCTTGCCCACCCGAGCTCATCGCACAGCCCAAGCTCACGGCGGTCAGCAGGAGAACAAAGACGGCGGATCCAAAGCGGCTACTCGGCATCGATCATTCCTTCCTTCGGGCCCGACTCTTCGTCAACGCCCCGAATCAGTTCTTCGTTTATCTGGCCGGCACTCGGCCCTGCAATCCTCGTACAGCAGGCGCGGAACGCAATCCCCCGAAATCAAGCAAATCGCGCCGTCACCCCGGCCTCGCCCATCATCCCCAAAGCGATCGCGAAATCTTCCTGCCAACGATCAGGAATTTCGATCCCCGCCGGGTACACGATCTCAGAGACGCCCGCCTGGATCAGAGACCGGGCACAGCGCGAACAGGGCGGCCATGTCACATAGGCGGTGCTGCCCTTGAGGGACACACCGATCCGGGCGGCGTGCATGATGGCATTTTCTTCGGCGTGGCAGATAAGAGGATACTTGAGAGACCGGTCTCCCAGGCGCTCCGCATCATCTTCGATGCCCCGCGGAAACCCATTGAACCCCGTCGAGCGGATCTCTCGATCCTCCCCGACCACCACGCAACCCACCTTGGTCGATGGATCCTTGCTCCACGTGGCGATGTGAGAAGCCAGTTCGAGAAAACGCCGGTCCCATTTCTCGCTCATGAAGCGCCTCAAAGGCGAGGCCGATGGCCATTCGTCCGCCACCATCACCACGCCGTCATTGCTGATCGTTTGACGGGTCGGGCGGCGGAGAGGCCTCCAGGCTTGACTGCAGGCCCTCCCCGCTCCCGAATCAAATCTCGCTCAGTCCGATTTCGGCCAGTTCACGAAGGGGAAGACCGGAAAGAATCCGTTCTTTGCAAAATTCAAGAACCCAACCTGCACGCCCTGGATTTCGTTCGTCACGTTGACCAAGCCAATCTGAACGTTCGATTCCTGGGAAATCGCAAGCGCACTGACGTCCACGCTGGAGTAGCCCTGAGTAATATTGAGGAAGCCTATATTTGCGCCTTCCGTCATCTTCTGGGTCACATTAATGAACCCAGCGTTAATCCCCTGGGACTCACCGCTGACGAAGTTGGCGAAAGAACAAAGGCATCCCTTTGAGTTCCCCTCAATCAGAGCAATCGCGAAAAGCGGCCCGAATCCATTGAACTCCTTGTCCTGGGTGAGGCTCACCAAACCCAGATCAAAACCGCTCATACTGTTGGCATTGGCATACAAAATGGAAGCTCGAAAATTTTGGATATTGTCTGCTTTCGGCGTCTCAAGCCCAGCAAAAACAAACTGGGAACCAGTATCTGCAATTGCGGCCCCTCCCAGCATCAAGGCGAATCCTGTGAGAAGCATCCCCTGCACGAATCGTTTCATCGTCGAGTCCTTTCAAAGTTCCCGGGAATCGGGAACGCACCCCCCAAATGGGTCGCCGAAAGGGTGCGGGAATCTGAACTCGCTGGCAACTCGCCCCCTGTGCCGACGGGACGCCTCTCCAGGCTCCAACGGCCTGCGCGCTCTGCACACGGCACTGGCTGTGGCCCTTCTCATCTCAGCGGCCTCAACGGGATGCGAAACAGGATCACATCAGAGCCAGTGGACGGGCACCTATCAATTTGCGCACGGACCGGAGGAAGAAGGCTTCCAGGTGCTCCTCCGGCCAGATGGCTCCGCGCAATCCAACGCCGGCGGCCCCGGCAGCCTCATTCGCGGCCATTGGGCGCCCGTCCAGGGTTCGGCCCGCATCGTCTGGCAGGACGGCTGGAAAAATCAGCTCTCGTTTTCCGAGGGCCAGTGGATTCAAGAATCTTGGCCCCCGGGCGTCGACTTTTCCTCGCCGTCGACCAAGCGCGTTCCCGTTCGAAAACTGCCTTAGTCCGGATCGCATCGGCGTTATCACTCGGTTCAGCGCCTAGGCGGATAGGCCGCCCCCCCATCCCCCGGTCGGAACCGGCCCCGGGACCGCCTCGAGGGCCTAGGGGATTCTCCCAATTCGTGCCGCGGCCCGCGCGCGGACCAGGCGGATTGCCCTCGCGATCAAACCGGCACCGCTTGACGATCTGGGACTCACCAGGGCCCGAGCCAGCCCCCGCTTTAGCGGACGGATCTGCGGCGACCGGTTGCGTCCGATCCACCTCACCCGCCTCATGCTGGACCGTTGAGGCCGATGCGGACTGGACCAAGACAGCCAGCACGAATAACAGGACCGCGGATTGGATGACCCTGACGATCGCGCCCGCTCCACGGGAAGCGGGTCGACCCGCCTCGATTTGGGTGGGTTGAAGAATCACTGCTCTCTCGTTCCCAAAAAAGCGAGGTTCGCTTCACAACCATTCATCTCAAAAGAGAAAGCGCTTTATGCCGTTCAACCCCCACAAGACCAAAAGAGTTCGCACGGATATACTGGCGGCCTCGCTTCAAGCTGGATCAGGTGGGCAGCGGTCCCAGGGCCGAAACGCGGATCCGCTTGAAGACCGAGTTCACTCGAACTTTGAGGGGAGCCTGCCATGAAGCTGCAGTGGTCTCATTGTGTTCTGCGTGTCCGGGACCTGGACGCAATGCTGGAATTCTATCGAGACATCCTCGGTTTTCAGATCTCGGATCGCGGCCCCCTCGGACCCGAAGGCCCGGAAATTGTATTCCTCACCACTGCTTCAACCGACCATCACCAGCTGGCCCTCGCGGCAACGCGAGATGCGAGCGAAGCCTCAAGCCTGGACCACGTGGCTTTCCGGGTTCCCTCAATCGCCGAAGTCCGGAGCATCTTCGAAGTCGTGAGCGACGACGACCGGGTATCGCGAGTCGCCCCGGTCACTCACGGAAATGCTATTTCCGTCTACTTTTCGGATCCCGAAGAAAACAGCATCGAAATCTTCTGCGATTCACCCTGGCACGTTGCCCAGCCGCAAATCCGAGGGTGGGATCCGCGCTTGACCGACGAGGAAGTCTTGGCCAGCGTCAGGGAAGCCTTTTCGGACCAACCCGAATTCGGGCCCATGGATCGCTACCGCGCACAGGCAGCCAAAGAACTCAAGGCAAAGTGATCGGGTTTCGAACTAGGGAGACTCGAGGACAATTTCCGAACTGCCGCCCGGCAACTCAATCAGCATGCCGTCCTCACCGAGAACGACTTCGACGTCTCCAGGCTCCAAGCCCCGCATGAACAAAAAGTTTCGCAACATGCCGGGGACCGGCGGGACCAGATGATTGAAGATCAGCATCCCCACACCCGCCTGCTGTGCGATTTCGACCGCCTCCGCCGGGCTCGTGTGGTAGTCGACGACATCGGCCGCCAGTTTAGACATACGATCCCGGCCCTCATCGGCCTGGATTTGACTAATTTGGAGAAGGATCTCCTTGAGCAGCACTTCGTGAATCAGAACGTCGGCCCCTTCGGCGTTTTGCACCAAATTCGGCGACTTATCCGTATCTCCGCTGATGACGACAGAGCGGCCCCGATAGTCAAAGCGATAGCCCACGGCCGGCGAAACGGGCTCGTGGTCGACTGCAAAGGCTGTCACCGTCAAGCCATTCTCCTCCAAAATGACCTGCCCAACTCCGTTCTCATAGGGGACCGGATGCGGAATCCAATCGGTCGCGTTCCTCGGCAGGTATTCGAGCCCGTGATGATCGATCCGGTAAACATCATCCAGTGAATACGCCTGCTTAAATCCATTCACTACTCGGGTCACGCCTTCAGGGCCGTAGATGTCCAAAGGCTCCTGACGCCCCGCGACCCAACTCTGCATCGCCCACTCGCCCAATTCGCCAATATGGTCTGAGTGGAAATGGGTCAAGAAAATGCCGCCCAACGAGGCTCTCGGCATCCGCGCGATTTGAGCCACCTCCTGCGAACCGAGACCGACGTCGACCACGTAGGCCTTACCGCCGGCCAGCACCAGCGTGCAGGCCGAAGCACTGCCCGGGTCGGCCAAGGGAGAGCCCGTCCCGCACAGAAAAACATTCAACGAACCATTGTCCAGCAAATCCGTCCGGGCGCCGCCCGCCGCTCGGTCGGCGGCCGCCCTCACGACTCGATCCACGACCCGGTCACAACCCAAGGGCCCCGCGAGGAACATCAACAGCACGAGCACCCACAATCCGTGATTTAAAGAGCAAGCCGTACTCGAAAGAGACTTCACATCGTCCTCCTATGACTGCTGTCGCGTGATGCTGCGAGCTTAAGGGATCGATTTGGCCAAGGACATGGGCTGCGGGCGATCATCAATTGGACCAATAGATGTACTCATCGTCCGGTTCATCCGCCTGAGTCAGATCTTTATCCAAATTAATGGGCATTGTCGCCTGAGCGGACCATGAAGGGGGTGGCTGCTCGGCGTTGTGGGCTGCTAAAGCGGACTGCAGTTCGGCCAACTTATCGGGTCGCTCTGCGGAGAGATCGTTCATTTCGTTTGGGTCAGCTGAGAGATCAAAAAGCCAAGCCCGGCCCGGCGGATCGCTGACATTCAACTTCCAATCCCCGACTCGAGCAGACTGTGAGGCCCCGCTTCTCCAGAAAAGCGCCTCGTGGGGGGGCGAATCTGCCTCTCCGCGCGCGTGCGGCAGAAGGTCGACTCCATCGACCACTCGATCCGTTGGCAAAGGCACACCCGCTGCGGCCGCCGCTGTCGCGTAAAAATCGAAGTGATGAACCGGATCCTCGACCCGAGTGCCAGGCTCGATCTGACCAGGCCACTTCATGAAAAAGGGGACATGAATCCCTCCCTCGAAGAGAGTGATCTTCCAACCCCGGAACGGATCGTTCACCTCAGGCAAGCCAATATAGCCTGCACCGCCATTGTCGGATGTAAAGAGAACGACCGTTTCGTCCGCCAACCCATTACGCTCAATCGCTTCAAGAACCCGGCCCACGCTTCGATCGAGGGCCCGAATCATTGCGGCGTACACCCGCTCCCGATGGTTCTCGATATGAGACAAAGCCTCGTAATCGGCACGGGTCGCCTGAAGGGGCGTATGCGGCGCCCAATGAGCCAAATACAGAAAGAAGGGCCGGTTTTTGTTGGCCTCAATGAATTGGATGGCCTCGTCGGTGTAGTAATCCGTCAAGTAACCACCCGGCTCGAAGTCCTCGCTCCCGTTGAAGGAAGCAGCGAAACGGAGGGCAGCCCAAAGAAAACGGTCAATGGGGTCAAAGTCTTGCTTCGAGTTGACTACATCCGGGTCGTCTTCCGGCAGATACAGACCGCTAGACATCAGCAGACTCTCATCGAAACCTTGATCATGAGGCAGCATGCCGCCGGATCGACCCAAATGCCACTTGCCGATATGCCCCGTGTGGTATCCCTGCTGCTGGAGGAGCTCGGCAATCGTGATTTCCGACGGCGGCATCCCCATATCCTCATAGGGCACTGTCTCGACGTCCTCGTTGAAAATGGCGGGACGTAAACGCGAACTATTCTCACCGGCCAACAACGGCACGATTTGCATCATCCCAGGCGGGGTCGGTGTAAACTCGAATCCGAAACGGGTTCCGTATCGTCCAGACATCAGGGCGGCCCGAGAAGGCGCACAGGTCCCGTTGGCTGCGTATCCGTTCACGAAGTTTGCGCCGTCCTGAGCGATCGAGTCAATCGCCGGTGTGGGGACCGTCCCGCCCGCCACACCCCCACCGCCTACGGTCAGATCGTTCCA
>NHEP01000169.1 GCA_002171515.1 bacterium TMED88
AGGTGGCCAAGGGTGCCAATGTTCTGGTTTCGGCATTAACAGTCTGGCCTGTTTTTGAGATCGGGCGTCGCTTGGGGGGTGTTCGGGTCGCCTTGGCGGCCGCCTTCGCCGTTGCGCTTTATCCCACATTCATTGCCTTCAGCCATTTTCTTTGGCCGGCCCCTCTGTATATCTTTTTGGTTTCGACGGCGGTGGCCGCTTTGCTCGTTGCGGTCGAGCGAGAGGGCAGGCAGAGGGCTCTCTGGTTAGGTTGCGCTGGCGTCTTCTTGGGGCTCAGCGCATTGGTCAAAGAGTCGGGGCTTGGGTTTCCGGTGGTCGCCGCGCTTTGGGTGAGCTGGCGGTGTCGAGCCGACGGTTTTTCAGGTTGGGTCGGCGGGGTTGGAGTGGTGGCGGTCGCGAGCGTGGTTGTGCTGCCTTGGGTGCTTTCCCTGCAGCGACCCGATCAGCCCTTCGCGCTCGTTACCCGAACCGGCTACATGAACCTCTACGTCGGCAACCATCCTCACGGCCATGGGGTTGGAATGAAGGAATATCCAGAGCTGGGCGTAACCCCTGAGAAGTCTCAGGAGGTCGCTCGGGATCGAGCCTTCCGGTGGATCGGGTCGCGGGGGTTGCTATGGCCCTTGGAGAAGGTGGTCGAGGAACTGCCGCGTTTCTTTACGCCAACCTCTTTTGCCATTCGCCGGCTCTTGGCGGACGCTGACGATCCGGGCGGATGGCGCTATCGGTTGACCCCATCCTGGATCGATCAACCCTGGATTCGAGGCCTCGGGGTTTTCACGGTCGTAGTCAGCTATTTAACGGCCCTCGCGATGGGAACGATTGGATTGATTCTGGCACGCCGCCGAGAGATCACCGCGCTCTTCGGTCTTTTTATTGCGACTCAACTTCTCCCCTCACTCATCATGTTTTCTATGTCGCGGTTTCGGCTGGCCACCATGACATTTCTACTGATCGGGGCCGGCCTGTTTTGGGTGAGAGGGCCATCGGATTGGAGGGCCAGCTCACGGGCGCGGCGTGGCATCGCGGTCGCTTTATCCCTTTTAGTTCTTGGCCTGTCGGCCCTCGATGCATCTTCGGTTTTGGAGTCGACGGGTCGATGATCTTCCGAAGGCGTCTGATGAGGCGCTCTCTGTGTATTGTGTTGCTCCTCTTTTCGCTTCCATGGGGTTGCGGGACCGAAGGTGATCTCGGATCGCAGCCCTCGGTGTACGGCGTTCAACTGCATACCCATGGGTCTATGAGTGAGGGGCCCGCTTCCATGCAGGCTCATGACCATGCCGCTCGCGCCTTGGGGGGTGCAGTGGACGTGATTTGGTGGACCGATCATGACTGGCGGATTGCTGCCCACACCTACGTGGATGGTTTTGACTTCGAAGACGGCATGCTGGCACGCGAACTCGCACCTGTGCCCCTGCGGATGCCTCAGTTTGATGGTCGAGAGCCTTTGCCGGATTGGGCTTCGGGGAAGCAGTGGGCCCCGGATTCGACGCCTTCCCGCTCTGAGTATGTGGAGAGGGGCTTCGTTCTGCGTAGAGCACCGAAGTTTCCCGAAACCGTCGACTTTGAGATCACCGAAGATGAGGCCAGGTCTGGAGTTCGCAGTTTACGCCTCGTTGTGCGAGGTCCTCGGGCGGGGCGTGATCGTTTTGTGTTGAGTTTTGAGAGTCAACGTCGTCGTCATATTGCCAGTCTCGCCTCGCGGGTTCGCTTGGGGCTGTCTTTGCTCCCCGCCGCGGTTGAGGGCGATGTTCGCTTCGCTCTTTCAATTGGACTTTCGCAACGCGCGCCCGGGCAGCGCTCTCGAATCGAATACGTATTGATGCCCGAAGACCTGCAGGGTAGGGCGACGCCTGCCGGAACGGGAGAGGGAAGCGGAAGTCGGATTCCGCCGAGCGGCGTAGAGCGTGTCGATGTGTCTATGGGGACGGAATTGGGCGTTTGGAATGACTGGGTGATCGACTTAACTGAGGATGCAGCGCGACATGGTCTCGGGGGCGAAGACAATGCCTTGGTGGATCTTGCTCTGATTGTCGAGGTTGGCCCTCGCGCTCGGATGGATTTGTATGTTGACGCGCTGACCATTGAGCGCGCCCAAGTCGGTGCTCCCTTGTTCGCTCGAGAGCGCGTGATGGCCCAGGAACTCAGCGATTCGGCGATGACCCACCATGTGGGCCAAGAAATTTCTTACGGGGCGCATTTAAACGCATATGGGGCCTCAGTTCCCTTGGTGGATACAGAGCGTTATCCCCACGGTTTGACTCCCCGGGCCGCAGTGGAGTGGGCTCACCGCCACGGCGGATTGATCTCGCTGACTCATTTTTTCGGCACGGATTTTACAGGCCTCTCGCATAACTTTCCTGAGTCGAGAAAGGCTTTTGACGCCTCGCTTGAGCGGCTCATTGAGCAGGATGCTTTTGGTGTTGATTTACTCGAGGTCGGCTACCGAGAACGGGGCCACAAGCTGGATGCTTTTCTGGAACTCTGGGATGGACTTTCCCGGGCCGGCGTGACCGTGATTGGGGTCGGTGTAAGCGATTCTCATGACGCCGAGCAAGGCTGGTCCAGAGGGCCGAACAACTTTATTACGTGGATCTACGCTGACTCTGCGGACGAAGCGGACCTGCTCGCAGGTCTTCGAGAAGGCCGAGCTTTTTTTGGGGATCCGACCCGCTTTGATGGATGGCTGGATCTCGAGTCCGATCAGGGGGCCCGAATGGGCGAAGTCGCCGAGGTGGCGCCGGGTCACCAAGGCATCCGCCTTCGGGCGAACGGATTGCGAGATGGGCAGTCCATTCGATTGATTCGCGACGGGACTCCGGTGGCTTCATTTGAGCCGACGGGATCGGTTTTCGAAGAGCGCTACGAGTTTGAGATCTCGACTCCGAGTTTTGTTCGTTTTGAAGTCATCGAGTCTGGCGAACCGATCGCTCTCACCAATCCGATCCATTTTCGATTGATTACAGAGCCATGAGCCTTGCGGCGGTGGCCTCCGCTACTCTGGATCGCGTGCGAACAGGGGAGGGCAGAGCATGATTCGGATCGCCGTGCTGGGCGTCTTGGCCTATTGGGTGGGATCGGCGGGTTGGGCGCAAGCCCTTCCGGCACTCGACTACAGCCGACAGGAAAGCACTCGGTGTAGCTATGCCCAGGGGTGTCCTCGGATGCTGCGGAATGCAACCGGCCACGCGGAGCAGTTTTGCCGCGAGGAAGGAGGTATTCTGAAGGGGGCGAGCAAGAGAGACTACAGTTGCGAACAGCGCGGGATCTACTGCGTGGTTCGCGGCCGGATCGAGTGCCGAGGTCGTTTGAATCCGGCTAAAGTGCCCGGCCCGGAGCCTCTGAGGTGGCCAGAGGGGCAGTCCGTTCCGGCTCGCTCTGACCGTACCTGTCTCGATCGAGGATGTGATCGCTTCGTGTCCCACTCCCCCGGCATACAAGATCAAGGCACTCATGCATGCCCGTTTGGTTATCTCGTGGCTGGAGTTTCAGGGCGTGGCAATGATCTGATCTGTGAGGCGTTTGCCAAGCCGGTGAGGCAAAGCGGCATCGAGCAGGAGGTTCAGCGGAACCGGCTGCTGGCTTGCCCGTCGGGCTGGGTCGTCCGGGGAGTGAGCTCAGACCGGAAGACTTTATTGTGCGCGCGGATGGACGCCAAGGTATTGCGGGAGTCGGTTGAGGAGGAAGTCCAAGACCGGGGTCTGCAGATTTGCGAAGAACCCTCTGGGGAGGATCAACTCGCCCGGTTCGTCACGGGACTGAATGCGGATCGAACCCGATTAATGTGCGCTGAGCTGAAGCCTGAATAAGGACGCCTGGTTCGGGAAATTCGCAGAACCCAAGAGCCCCCTTTGCGCTACCAGTCGATGACCGAGAGCTCCACTCGTCGGTTGCGGCTGCGACCCTCGGACGTGAGGTTTGTATCGATGGGGCGCGAAGAGCCAAAGCCTCGAACCTCTAGGCGGTTAGATGGGATCCCGTCGGCTTCAAGAAATTCCTGAACGGCTTTCGCCCGGCGTTGGGCTAAGGAGGCGTTGTAGTCCGAAGTGCCGGTATTGTCCGTATGCCCATCTAGGCGGACGCGAAGGGATGGATTGGCTTTCAGGATTGTCGCGACGGATTCAAGGGGGGCGATGTGCTTGCTTGAGATCCGAGCGCGATCCGTCTCGAAGACGTAGTCCTCGATGACCCAACACCCTCGTTTATCGACGACGGCGCCTTGAGGCGTCTTGGCGCATCGGTCAAAACGATCGTCGACTCCGTCACCATCGAGATCGGTCATTCTCCGGGGTTTTCGAGGTGTGGCGGGTGGCGGTGCTCCGTTATAGATGGATTGCTGAAAGCGATAGAGCGCTTCTGCATTATCCAATTCCGACAAGCGTCGAACGGACCCGCAGGATGTGAGATCCGCGATTTTGGCGAGTAAAGCCTCGCCGCGCGGGTCGTCCCCTAGCCGGACGAGGTGGAAGCAGACGGATCCCTCATTTGCGCGGGATAGCCTTCGCGCGGCTTCATAGGTGTCTTTTGTGCCTATGAACTTGCCATATCGTGTGGGAACGCCGTCTGTGATGATGACGAACGCGCTCCGGCCCGACTTGCCGGAGAGTGTTGTCGTGTACTCATCGAGCAGAGAGGCCAACGGTGTTTCTCGGCCGGTCCAGCGGAGTTTCTGGGCCCGGTGCCTGAGTTCGTACCGGTCAAAGGTTTCGAGATGGAGCTGGTCATCTTCCCGCCCCCCCAATACGCGCATCGCCGACCGATAGCGACCGGGTGGCATTCCTTCGACAAACGACTGAACGATGGCTTTTTCCTGAGGAAAATCGCCGGTTCGGTCTGTTGAGCCCGAGGCATCAGCAATCAGGATGCTGTTTTGGACGAGAACGACGTTGCCGGATGTGGGACGGGCAATTCGCGCTGGGTAGGCGGGGAGATTGGGCGAATTTGCGCAGCCGAGGGCCCAGAGGAGTGTGCCGGCAACCAAGATTCGTCGCCCCGCGCGCCGTGCGCTCTGAATTGCGTGGGTATGATTTCGATTCGACATGTTGCAGACCACCCCGTGATCGATCTGCCAAAGATTCCCCTAGACCGAAGGGTGGACGCAATAGGCAGTCCGGAGAAAACGATTGGGGACGACAAGGGTTCGCAGGGAGGGGCCAGAGGAGTTTCAGTCGGGAGGGCCCTGATCGGGACGGCTTGCTGTACGATCACGATTATCGGGTGGGGCGGCGATGGGCCTCAAGCGGTCCTGAAGGAGTCAAAGGTTGGAGAATTCGGCAGAGCGGAGAACCGAGTGGCTCGAGTGGAAAAAACTCATTGCTTACCAAGAGGAAACGGCGATGCGGAGTCTCGCCGAATGGTTTGAGCGGGAACCCGAACGGGTTGATCGAATGCAGGTCCAGTCGGCAGGGCTCTTTCTCGATTATTCGAAAAATCGCATTGACCGTGACGGGATAAGTCGTTTGCTCGCGCTGGCGGATCGGGCTGGACTTCCGGATCAGATTGCCAACTTAATGAGCGGCGAAGTTGTGAATGCCAGCGAAGGCCGGCCGGCGCTGCATCGTGCCTTGCGTGCCTCGTCGGATGATCGAATCGAAGTGGGTGGGGTGGATGTGGTTCCGGCCGTTCAAGGGGTCCTTGCACGGATGGCCCTTTTTTGCGATGAGGTGCGTTCGGGCCGGTGGACAGGGTACAGCGGTCGCCGAATCCGCCACGTCATCAATCTGGGGATCGGTGGGTCGGATTTGGGTCCACGGATGGCTTGCCAGGCCCTCCGCCCGTACGCGGACTCAGAGCTTGAGGTTGACTTTGTTTCCAATGTGGATGGCCGAGACATCGAGCGGGCCCTTGTCGGTAAGCTTCCGTCCGAGACGCTCTTTATCATTTGCTCGAAGACCTTTACGACCCAGGAAACGCTGATGAACGCCCAGGCAGCGCGAGCTTGGGTGCAGGAGGCGGCTCAGGCCGATTCGGCCGTGGCTCAGCATTTTGTGGCGGTCTCAACCAACGCTCCAGCAGTGGAAGCGTTTGGGATTCGGCCGGAAAATATGTTCGAATTTTGGGATTGGGTTGGCGGACGTTACTCGCTGACCTCAGCGGTTGGTTTGTCACTGATGCTGGCCATCGGTCCCGACTCGTTCCAGCGATTCCTCACCGGAGCCAGGGCCATGGACCAGCATTTCTCATCAAGCCCTTTGGCTGAGAACATGCCAGTGGTCCTTGGCTTGCTCGGCGTTTTTTATCGCTCTTTCTATCAATGGCCTGCGCACTGTATTGTCCCCTACAGCCAAGACCTTGGCTTGTTCCCCGCTTATCTGCAGCAGTTGGATATGGAGAGCAACGGCAAGGGGGTCGATCGCGATGGTTATCCGCTTGATCATGACAGTGGTCCGATTCTATTCGGGGATGCTGGAACCAATGTGCAGCATGCTTTCTTTCAGATGCTCCATCAGGGAACCCAGCCCGTTCCATGCGACTTTCTGTCTTTTGCCAGAACCCTCGGTGGACTCTCAGAACATCAGGATGTCCTGACGTCCCATTGCCTCGCGCAGGCGGAAGCGCTGGCCTTTGGTCAAGGTTCAGAAACGGCTGGGCCGCAAGGTGGAACGTTCGGATCGGCAAACCACCGCTTCTTCCCGGGCAGCAGGCCGAGCAACGTTCTCCTTGCGAGACAACTGTCGCCTGAAGTTTTGGGCGCATTGGTGGCTCTTTACGAGCATAAGGTCTTCGTCCAGGGCGTGATCTGGGGTGTCAATTCATTTGATCAATGGGGGGTCGAACTCGGAAAAGCTTTGGCCGGGGAGATTCTCAAGGAAGTTCGCAACGGCCAGCTCGAGCCCGGTCGCCACGATGCTTCGACCTCGAATCTTCTGAGTCGTTACTTGCGTGACCGAAATCCTTCCTGAATGGCCCGTTCGAACATTTTGTGAAGTTGACCCGCAACGGGCCCCGGTTGGCCAGACCCTGCGGGCCGGTCATCCAGGCGGGTGACAGGTCGGGGGCCTCGGACGGCATTGATCGCGATGATTTCTTGCGCACTGTAGAGATCGGTTTTGCGGAGTCGTGCAGGTTGCATCAGGGCGCCGGCTGCCCGCAAGGCCGAGAGGCCTATGCCCGTGACGGCCCCGAGGAGTGGGTCCGGATATCGCAGGATCCCGACATCATCGACCAAAATGATATTGGTCCGGGTTCCTTCGACGAGATCGCCTTCGTGGTTGAGAAGCAGGCACTCGTCGCAGCCCACCCGAACTCCCCACTCACGGGCCGCCCGCCAGCATGGCACGTCGGCCAGCTTGGCCCCGCTGAATGGGCCTGGGCCCGTGTGGGGCAGCGGGGCGATGCGTGCTGTCCAGTTGAGCGGCTCTTCGATCCAGGGCCTGACTGAGCCGATGAGTTCCGTCTTGTTGGGTGACAGAGTCGAGATGAGAACCCGAAGAACACCTCTTGACGCTGGAAAGGCTGCCTGGGCCAATTCTGCCATCAGGGCCCGAACTTCATCCGATCGGACTGGGGCCAAGCCCAGCAGGGCTGCGTCTCGATGAAGGCGTTCGATGTGTTGAGGTTGAAAAGTGCACGCCCCGTTCCGGACCTGGGCCGTGGTGATGAGCCCGGGGCCGGCTAGGGGCGCTTCCGCTTCGGGTGTCTCGGCGGCTTCGCGGAGTCGGCCTTGGTACCAGATAGGATTGGTCAAAACAGCCGGGGGCGATTCTCGTCAGCGCTCGGCGAGAGGGGTGTACTCGGTCTCGTTGGGGCCGGTATAAACCTGCCGAGGACGTCCGATTTTAAAGTCCGGGTCGGTATGCAACTCGATCCACTGGGCAATCCAGCCGGGCAGTCGGCCGATCGCGAAGAGTGCCGTAAACATATTCGATGGGGTTCCGATCGCGTTGTAGATCACCCCCGAATAGAAGTCGACGTTTGGATACAGCTTTCGTTCGATGAAGTAATCGTCGCTGAGCGCGATCTCCTCAAGCTCGACAGCGATCTCCAAAAGTTTGCTGTGGACGCCGAGCTTATTGAGGACGTCGAAACAGGCTTTTTTGATGATTTTGGCTCGCGGGTCGAAATTCTTGTAGACCCGGTGCCCGAAGCCCATGAGCCGCGAGGTGTCGTCCTTGGTTTTTGCCCGCTCGACGAACTCGCGTCCGGTCATGCCTTCATCCCGAATCGCCGCCAGCATCTCGATGACTTGCTGGTTGGCGCCACCGTGAAGGGGACCCCAAAGCGAGTTGATCGAGGCGGAGATCACGGAAAAAAGGTTCACCATCGATGAGCCCACCAGTCGGGCGGTTGAGGTCGAGCAGTTTTGCTCGTGATCGGCATGAAGAATGAAGAGCAGGTCGAGCGCTTTTCGGACGGTCTCGTCGACCTCGTAGTCCTCACAAGGGTTGCCAAACATCATCCACAAAAAGTTTCCGACATAGTCATATCGATTATTAGGGAACATGAAGGGCTGCCCGATCGAGTGCTTGTAGGCGTAGGCAGCCATAGTCGGAAGCTTGGCGATGAGCCGATGAACCGATATTTCGACTTCCCGGGGATCTCTGGGGTCTAATGAATCGGGATAGAAGGTGGCGAGTGCGCCGACCGCCGCCGAGCAGGCTGCCATCGGATGGGCGTCTTTTGGCAATGCGCCGTAAAGCTTCTTGAAGTCCTCGTGAAGCATGGTGTGTTGTCGGATTGAATTTTTGAAGTAGGACAGCTGATCGCCGCTGGGCAGGCTGCCGTACATGAGCAGGAAAGCGACTTCGAGAAAGCTCGATCGGTCGGCCAGCTGTTCGATCGGAATTCCGCGGTATCGGAGAATGCCTTTTTCGCCATCGATAAAGGTGATGTCGCTTCGGCAGGATCCAGTGTTGGCGTACCCCGGGTCGAGGGTGATGTAACCGGTTTCAGACCGCAGGCGGGTGATGTCGATGGCGCGCTCGCCCTCGCTCCCCTCCACAATGGGCAGCTCGATGGTTTTGTCTCCTAAGTGCAGCTCAGCGGCTTTCGGCATGTTTTCCCCTCTCTCCTTTTGCTTTTTCCGAGCCAACCGGCCCAGCGCTCCGGCAACCGAGCCCCTGGCTGTAGTGAGGGAGAGATGTACGGCTCTCCTCCCCAGGGTGCGTTCGGCGCGACGGCAGCGCTCACTCACGATCCGACGCGATCGGTGGCCCGTGTTGGGGCGCCCAGCCTCACGGCGCCATTTCGCGAGAGTGGCTCTGATGAGACGGCCCGTCGCGGGCCGATCGGGACGACACCGAAACTATAGCGAAAGGTCACGCTGCTGGATAGGCGCCGGGCCAGTCTTAGAAGCGGAGTTTGAGGGCGCTTTCGACAGATCTCAGCCGCCCGCTCTTTTTGCGGGAATTTCGCGTCGGGCGAGCTCTTCCATGATCTGATCTCTCCGGTCTCCCTGGATCTCGATCACACCCTCTTTGACGGCGCCGCCGGTGCCGCAGAGGCGTTTGAGGTCGCGGGCGAGTTCGCTGAGTTCTTCGGCCCGGCCCGGTAGTCCCGAGATGGTGGTGACGGTCTTGCCTCGCCGACCCTTGCTGGACCGGGAGACTCGGGCGATGCCATCGCCCTCGACGTTGAGAACCGTGCCCCGAGGATTAGCCCGGCAGACACATCGCTTCTGGGGCATTCCGCACAGGGCACAGACCCTCCCTTTTTCGGAGGAATACACGACGCGGTCACGGGCTGAGCGGGCCATCGCCCCAGCCTAGCAGGCTGTTTGAGCAGCTGTCTTGACGCCTCATTGCGGTTGCGATCGCAATGCTTTTTGCCCCCGAAGCCAATTTTTAGTGGGGCAGTCTACGAGCCGAGGGGGCTCTCCGGACGACCCTCTTATTTGTCGGGACCCAGCGCAAGCTTTCGGTGGTCAACCATAATGCAGCGATCTTGGATCACTGGAATTCCGGCTGCACGCAGCCGGGCGGCGGAGGGGCCATGGTGGATCCCAAGCTGCATCCAGACCGCGTTCGGGGCCGTGGGCATTCTCAAGATTTCATCCACGTGCTCGGGGATGTTCTCTGCGGCTCGGAAAATGTTGACGAGGTCGACTGGAATTCCGGCGGCCGTTACGGCATCGAGATCTGGGTAGGCGTTCTCGCCGAGAATTTCTTCCCATTTTGGATTGATCGGGATAATCCGGTAGCCCTGTTCTTGGAGGTAGAGCGGAACCCGGAAGGCATCTTCGGTTTCCACTGCCTTGATGCCGATCACGGCAATACACGAGGTGGCCCGCAGAAGCGCTTCTAGTTTCTGTTCGTTCTGGAACTCTTCCTTGTCTTCTAGGTGGCTTTTGACCTGGGACACCGGGGGAATCTCCTGGTTGGCATCGCCGCTCAGAGCGAGGAGCTTTGCGCTGGGATCCATAATTCATGAAGCGAGTCGGTTGGGTCAATTTCGAGGCGCTATCTCCAGTCTGGGAAGGTACCCTCCGCGCTCTTCGTCGGGTAGTCGACGGACAGATTGCGGGCATCGACACTGGACCCCATGGACTCTAGGGTTCTCTCTATGAAATGGACACGTCAGTTTTTGTTGAGCTTTCGTTTATTGCCGGGTCTCGGTCTTTCTGTGGCCTTGGTGGCCTCGCCTGGCTGGGCGGAGCTCTCTGATCCGGTCGACCGGCTCGAAATGTTCGAGCTGGACAATGGTCTTCGTATCCTCGCGATCGAAGATCACAGCACGCCCGTCGTGGCTTTCCAGATGTGGGTGCACGCGGGCTCGAAGGACGAAAGCTTCCATACGGGAATCGCGCATCTCTTTGAACACATGATGTTCAAGGGGTCCGAGAACATCGGAGAGGAAGAGCATGCGAGGTTAATCGGCGCGCGGGGGGGGCGGATTAACGCTTACACCTCGAGGGATGTGACCGTCTACCACGAAGACGTGACCTCAGAATCTCTCCCCCTCGTGATTGATCTCGAGGCCGAGCGAGTTTCCCGTCTGAATATCAGTCAGGAGAACTTGGATGACGAGCGCGAAGTGGTGCTTGAAGAGAGGCGTCTCCGAATCGAAGACAACCCCGGAGGGCTCGCCTTCGAGGCTTTAGCGGCCTTGAGTTTCCAGGCCCACCCCTACCATTGGCCGGTAATTGGCTGGCGTGCGGACATCGAGGCTGTGACGCTTGAAGCCTGCCGCCGCTTTTTTAATACCTACTATTCGCCGAACAACATCACGATCGTCATTGTGGGGGACTTTGATACCCAGCAAGCTGTGGCGCAAATCGAGCAGGCTTTTGGCGAGCTTGAGCCGGCTGCCGAGATTCCGCGGAATCCTGGCAAAGTGGTTCCACTTCGAGGCGAGAGACGATCTATCATTCACTATGACGTTCAGGCCCCCCTGCTTTACGCCGCCTGGCACGCGCCGGCCACAGGTCACCCCGACGCGGACGCGCTCGATGTGACGAGTCAAATCCTTTCGGCAGGACGGTCGAGTCGGCTCTATAGAGCGCTGGTTTACGACCGAGAGGAAGCTCTCTACGCCCAAGGAGGGTACTGGGAAATGCAGGAAGCCGGGCTGTTTTTTGGCGTGGCGGGTGTGCGTCCCGGTGTTGAGATCGGATCCGTCGAAGAGGGCTTCTTCACTGAAGTTGAGCGCCTTCGAACCGAGGGTGTCGAGGAGGCCGAGGTGGCGAAAGCGAAGCGGCAACTTGAGGTGAGCCTCGTAAACGGCCTATCGACGGCCCATGCGCTGGCCAGCCGGGTTGGGCGGGAGAGCGTGCTGACGGGGCGCGTGCGTCCTTTGCAGGAGCGTCTCGAAGCCATTCGTGCGGTGACCGCGGAAGATGTTCAACGCGTGGCTCAGACCTACCTTGACCCAGAACTTCGGAGCGTAGTCCACGTCGTTCCGCCTGTGCCTGAGTCCACCGCGGAGGCTCAAGCGCAGAAGCGGGAAAGGAAGTGATCGAGATGAATCGTGAATCGATCCGAGGTGAAATCGTGATGCGAATTGCTTTGAGCCTTGTGGCGATGCTGCTCTGGGCGGCCTGCGGGCATCATCAACCGGCCTGGGAAAAGCCTCCGCCTCGGGCCCGGGCGACGCCCGTCGTCGCCCCGGGCGCGCTCCATCGCGCAACGCTCGAGAATGGTTTGACGGTCTTGATCCTTGAAGATCATCGTTTGCCCCGAGTCGCGCTTGACCTGACGGTTCGCCGGGGCGCTGGCGCTGTGAAACCCGATCAGGCGGGGCTGGCCGCCTTTACGGCGGAGCTGATGAATCGGGGCGCCGGCGATTCAAATGCGATGGAGCTGGCGGAACGCGTCGATGACTTGGGGGCAGGCCTCGCAGTCGTCGCCGGTTGGGATGCCATGGATGTGGGCGTGAGCGGGCTGTCCGGAGACCTCGGCCCGCTCTTTGAAATTTTGAGCGAAGTGGTTCTCTCCCCTCGTTTCGAGGCTGGGGAGGCGCAAAAAGCGCGTTCGGAACAGTTGGCTGGCCTTGCGGCCAATCGGGACGACCCGGCCTCTTTGGCTCGGCAGGCCGCGATGCGGGTTCTGTATCCGGATCATCGCTACGGCGCGCCACTGGAAGGTGCGCCGAAAAGCGTGAAAGGGTTGCGGGCTCAGGATGCGCGAAGCCTGCATGCACGCTACTTCGTGCCCGGTAATGCCATTCTCTCCGTCGTCGGCGATGTGCAGGTTCAAGATGTTCTCGATCGAGCACGGAGCGCCTTTGGCGAGTGGCCAAAGGGGGATGTGCCTGCACAAACTCCGGCGCCTCCAGCGGTGACGCCCGGTCAGCGGAGAATTGTGATCGCTGACGCGCCGGATCTCGTCCAGTCGCGGATTCTGATTGGTCACGAGGGAATTGCTCGCGCGGATGATCGACGGTTACCGGCGAGCTTGGTGAACGCGACTTTGGGGGGAAGCGGCTTTTCGTCGCGGATGATGAAAAACTTGCGATCTGATGCGGGCCTCACCTACGGAGTGAGATCAGGCTTTGCTCTCCGTCGACAGCCGGGTCCCTTTCTGGTTTCAACCTTCACGCGCGTTCCCGAAACGCGACGAGCAGTGGATTTACTTCTGGTGGATCTTGAGGCGATCCACGGCGCCGATCCTCAGAGTGCCGAAGAACTCGCTAAGGCAAAAAGTTATACCGTCGGTCAGTTTGGCTTAGGGTTAGAGACGTCCGAGGCCGTGATGTCGTCCTTAGTGGATCTTTCCGTCTATGAACTTCCCGACGACTCACTGGATACTTTTCGCGGACGGGTTGAGGCAGTGGATGTCGAAGAGGCACGAACGGTCTCCAAAGCCCTGATTCACCCGGACCGCGCAGCCATTGTAGTTCTCGGGCCCGCGGAGGCACTGCGGCCTCAGCTGGAGGGGCTGGGCACGGTCGAAGTCATTCAGCCCTAGCGACTTCGCGGCCGTCACGGGAGGCCATTAGTCGCCGAAGATGTCGAGCACATCGCTGCCTCGAACGTAACGGGAGGGCTGTACTGCCTCAGCCAGTTCCCGGGTGGTGATGCCTTCAGGTCGGATGGCCCGCAGCCAGCGGGCCTGGATGGGACGATACTCGCCCGGCGTGAGTCCCAGGTCGCGATGTTGTGCGAAGAGCGAATCGAGGTCTTCGAGAAGCTGGTGGGCCTCATACAGAGAACTGGGCCGATTCTTGACAAAGCGTCTCAGCTCGAAGCCGACCACCCGTCGAGATCCGGTCCGGGTTTTGTATTCGTCCACCGACACTTGTAGAACTCGCCTGAGGTGGTCGACGTTCCCACCATCGGCCCCGAAAATCTGTTCGAAGAGATCGACTGCACGCTTGGCTCCTTCTCCATCCAGTCGATGCCCAGCTACGGGCAAGGGCCGGCCATCCCATGCCTGAAGATCGCGACCTACGTCATCGATGATCGCGGCGCTGTAGAGAAGCCCCTGGAACTCTCTCGGGGTAAGGGTTCGGGCCCGAACAAAGAGGTCTGTGAGTTGTGACCTTTGCCAGGGCAGCCAGGGCGGAGAGTTCCACGGGGGAGGGAGGGGGACTAAATCATTGGCCCAGTACATTGAGGATGGGTCATCTCGAGAAGCGCCTTCGGGATGAAGATCGGGGAGAGCGGAGTAGCGAGTCCAGTTAAAGCTTGCTGCGTTGACGGGCGATTCGTTGAGGGTGGCGTCCAGCACCGCATAGCCGTTCATGAATGCGGGAGCCGAGCGGGGATCCGAAAGCCCGAAAATGGGCGCACGCCCAGTTCCGGTCAGAACAATCTCGCCGTCGAAGTCAATGGTATCCGCTACGTAATCGACCCCTGCATCGGGAAGCAGAGTGCCATCCAGAGCGACATAGTTTCCGGGGGCGCGGCGTTGAATCGCAATCGTCGGTGTATTGTCGGTGACGGACGAATGGACCAGTATGTTGACTGCGGAAAGATCGCCGATGGTCGCGATGTCAAAAGCATCGATTTCAAGATCGCCCTGTACGCTCAACTTCTCGCCCGTGCCCATTGTGAACTGGTCAACAAGGAATTGAAGGTTGCCGTTCTTTTTGTAGATCGTCGAGATGATCGGCGAACGAGCCACAGGCGTGTCGGCGCTTTCTTCGCTGAGCGCGAAGAATTCAACCAATGAAGCGTTGACGATTGTCGTGTCTGGGGCGGTCGCTTGGTCATCTCCGCCGAAACGCGCGACGCTGCTGTCCCGCGACGCGGCGAAGTTGAGGCGAAGTCGATCGAGGGCACTGGTCGAGCCTTGGCAGCTGCCTGCCGTACTCCCCGCACAGCCTACGTCGCCGTTAAACCGGGCCTCTGAGGAGGCTCCGACCACGAGATTGGCGCTCTGGGCGCCCTCTGCACGATCCAGGGTGCCTGCAAACTCGACGATATCGCCCACCAGTTCGATTTGGCCATCCACTGGATTTTCGAGCTCGACGCGGCCTTGAAAAGTTTGGCTGCCTAGGGTCAGGATGCTCAAGTCGTCCGCCGCATCGAGCACGTCGGCGCGGAGCAGAATCCGCGTTTCGTTGTCGAGGCTTGGGTCGACGGCCGAACTGGGGCCGACCGTTAATGACTCAAGGAAAAGGTCGATTTGTCGGTCGCTGGGAAGGTCGAAGATGACGTCGTAGGCGTCGCTTCCGTCCGGGCTGTTGGACAACAGAGTGAGATTCGAACCCCACACTTTGTTCGCGAGATTGTCGTCTACAAGAATGGGCGCTCTGAGACTCTCGAGCGTGTAGTCGATCCCAACGCCGAGGCTTGGAATGATTTGAAAAACGTCAGGCAGGCAGCCGGCCGTGCAGTCGTCTGGGTCACCCGCTTCGTCGAAGGGGGCACGGTCCTGAGTGAAGGCCAGATTGAGCGTCGACGGCGCGTCGGGGTCTGGATCTAGGGACTCAACGCGGTCAAAAAACAACAGGCTCGGCCCGCGAGCACGGATCACCCCGGAGCCGTCGCCGCCTTGGGTCGACAACTCGATGGACTCACCAAAGATTTGAAAAGATTCAAAGACCGCATTGCCTTGTTCATCGACCGAGAGGTTTAGGTCGGCTCCGTCGTCCTGCCCGATTCGGATCGTGCCGCCGGCGAGTTCCCCAGAAGCGAGGACGGACCCCGCGGAGAGCTCGAGCTTTCTCGTGGGAAAGATGTTGGTTCCGTTTTGCCAGCGCGCGATGCCGATGCCGGCGGAATAGGAGCGAAGCTGCATTTGGTCCAGCAGCGTTTCTCCGCTGGGCAGCGTGATTTGACTCGGATTGATGATCAGGGTGCTGTTCGGTTCATCCGGCAGGGGCACCGGCGAGAAGGCATCCCGGAATCCGCCGTGCTGGAAGATTCGTAGGATGTTGCTGTCCGTCGGAGCTGTTGAGTCACTGAAAGCAAGGTTCAGGCCGGAGGTGTCAACGATCGGCAGAGCGCCGAACTCCGGGTCAGGCGGAGGTGCGCTCGTGGAGGCGAAGGGATCGAATCCGGCTTGAAGGAGAATGTCTGAAGAGGTGAGGGTGGCGTTTGAAAAAGCCAGGTTGCCGGAATTGGTCTGGGCTGCGAGGAGGCGAATGTAGTCGTTAGCGCTGATATAGAGGTTTTCGGCGCCCTCTGCCTCGTTCTGAACTGTCCACGCGCTAGGCGTGAAAACTTCGAGCGAGTTCAACCGGAAACCCTGATTGGGATCAGCGACCGGGTCAATGAATTGGACAGTCCGACCCGGTTCCTCGCCGGGCAAATTCAAAATCAGATCGAGCTGCGTATCTCCCTCCGGCACGCTGGCGCTGGGCAGGGTGACATCGCTCGGTCTGATAGAAATTCCCCCGAATACACTCTCCAGAAAATAGGTATTGAGCGGGATGTTCGTCACGCCGGATCCGACTCCAACCTGTGACAGGGGGAAAAGGTTTTCGGGCCCGATGGTTCCATCTTGCAGGATGAAAAGTTGGTCGGGGGCTTGATCGATTTGAGCGTTGAAGTCGAAGCGTGCCGGGATAAGCGTCGCGGGGTTCTCTGAAGGCGTCGCATCGAATGCGGCGATTCTGACGTTGTTTCCGGGCTTGATTTGGGCTTCGGCGAGGCCTTCTGAATTGGCGCCCTCGGCGATCCATCCGATGATATCGGCTCGAATCTGAATCGAATCGGTGCTCGTGCCGTCTCCGGGTCCGAAGGCCTCCGGGATGATGAGATGCTTTCCGTCATTGCGGTTCAGATTCACCAAAGGGGCGGAGAGTACAGCGAGCGTTGTGGCCGGAAAGACTGGCTCGGCCTCAAACTCAAGAACCGCCAAGCTGCCGTCGTCGCTGCGAATAGCAAGTTGATCCGGGGCGTTGCCGTCGAAATTTGTGTCGAGGTTGGGGAGAACCGATTGATCAATAAAATCATCTTGTCGGAACACGAATTGATCCGGGCCCGTCGAAGCATCCTTCTGGAAAACCGGCGCGTTGCCCGGGGTGGTGGGTTCCAGGCTGATCGCTGAAGTCGTGCTAGAGCCGCCGACTCCGTCTCCGGCGACCAATCGAATTTGGTCCGCAGTGATTGTGAGATCCCCCGCGAAGCTTAAGACGCCATTGGCTTCCAGGCCGGCGCGAATGATGAGTTCGCGAGAAGAGTCCGTGTCTGAAAACCGGAACTTGTCGTTGTGTGTGGCCGTGTAATTGAAGTTTCCAGTCCCTCCGATTTGTAAGCTGCGAACCACAAGTTCATCGTCCGCCAGGGCGCTGAGATCAATCAGCCCTCCGCCGTACAAGCTGAGGTTGGTGTCGCGGAGTCGCAGAGCCCCTGCGGAATCGAGGGTGATGGCCGCTGAGTTTTGATCGCTCCATACCGTGTAGTTGATGCCCTGGATTCCTGTGACGCTCCCGCCGGACGAGTCGGTGATTTCAAATTGACTCGGGTCGGGGATCAGGGAGTCGTCAATCGAGGCATCTTGACGGAGCGAGAATGCGGGAGCCGTCGTCGACGAGTCTGGGGCGGAGAGACCAAAAGTCACGTTGGCGAGCCCCTCGGGTCGAATCTGTGACGTGCCGCTCGAAAATCCGTTCCCGGCTCGCAAAGACAGATCGCTCGCGGCCAGTCGAGAGAAGCCCTCGAAGGCGAGATCACCGGTGCCCGAGGTGCCGCCATGAAGGCTCAGGGATTCCGGCGCACTCAGCACCACGGGATTGGCGGGGTCGGTTCGACCCTGAATGAGCAGGCTTGGCGCGTCCGGATCGCTGGAATTGGCCGCCGTGATTGTGAGGTTTTTGGCCGTTCCGGTCACGAAATCAGCGATTGTGGGCGTCACGATGAATGCATCACCGATCGTGATTGCGAGCGAATTGAGGGCAGCTCCGCTCGTGGGGCGGTCAGGGCTGATCGGGCTGCTAATGGTGAGACCTTGGTCGCCGGCGAGGGTCAGGGCGAGGCCTTCGATTTCAAGGAGGTCGGGCTCCGAGAGGTCGAGGGTGCCCTCGGCTGATCGGAGAGCGATTTGATCCAAGGCTGTGAGCTGCGGGGTGAGGTTCGGCAGCACGCTGCTGGTACTGAGATCCGCGTCTTGTTGTAAGGCAAATGAAGTCAGAAGTTCAGGGTCCACGGTCGAAGAAAAGTTGATGTTCGTCGCGCCCAGGTCGACCCGAGCACCTGAAAAACTGGATTCCGAGTTGCCATCTCCGGCGATGAGAACGAGCTGGCGGGCGCTGAGCTCAGAGACCGAACCCGACGAGGACGTTTGGCTCAAGACGAGGTCTCCAACGCCTCCGAGGCCGGAGATAAGTGAGATGGATTCGTCGGCCACGAGAGTGGACGACGCAATTTTGATCGACTCGGAGTGCTGGGCGTAGATGAAACTCGCGGCATCGCTTCCGTCGTCGAGGGGCGCGACCGTCGATACATCGAGCGTCGTGTCGGTCATATTGAGCGTACCCGTTCCGAATGTCTCGATCGGTCCACCGTTCGTCACGATGCGGGTAGGACCAGCGTTCTCGAGACCAATGAGCACTCGGGCATTTTCGCCGGTGCTTTCGATGAGTACAGCCCCTCCGCGTATCTCCGAATCGACGACCGGGATCGGGTCTTCGGTATAAACTCGGCTATCAATTTCGCCTGCGATGATGACTTCCCGCGCGCTGAGCAGACCCAAGTCGAAGTCAGGGGTGCCGATCGCAACTGGGGCGCCGCCACTTTTGATTTCGCCGCCCGCATCGATTTGGACCCGACCGCCACCGGTCTGTGCCGCGTCGCCAGGAGAAACGGGCTCGAGGGTGGTTTCCGACGCTCCGAGAACAATGGTGCCGCCGCCGGTGCTCAAGGGGGCGCTGAGGCGGATGCCGGTGGAGAGGCTTTCACCTCCAATCGATCGGGCTGAAAAGGACCCCCCCGCGGTTTGTATGGCGCCCTCAATCGAGATTTGGCCCCCTGTGGTCTCGGTGGGTGCCTCGGCTGATCCACTCTGAGGCACTCGGATCGCCTCATTAAAAATTTGAATGGCGCCTCCCGGAAGGGTTTCACCGGTTACTTCACTGAGAACGTCGGTCGATGTATCGATGGCGCCTCGAAGGACGACGTCGCTGGCAATCGATGCCAGGCCAATCTGGCCGCCATTGGTGATGAGTATTCCATCAACGGAGCTTCGAATGCCTCGGGACAGGAACTCGATATTGCCGCCGGCGGTATCGATCTCTGCCCTGAGGTCAATTTCGCCGATGTAGGCGTTGGGGATCTGGTCTTGGGCGGCGGCGGCCTGGAATTGTGCGTCGTCTCCTGCTTGAAACAGAATGTTGAGTTCAAGATTGGATGGTCCGCGCGCGACTCCCGGCTGGGGCGGGGTGGCGCGTTCAACGGTGATCGGTTCGTTGACGATGATGTTTTGGGCAGCTCGGAGCGTCAGCAATACCTCTGTATCGGGATTTCCAGCATTTGTCTCAAAAAGCTGGATGGGAGCATCGACGCTGATATTCCCGACCTGAGTGCCGGGGACTTCGGCGATTGTTTGGGTCACGACCGTCACATTAGAGCCGCCCTCGAGAACACGAGCGATGAGGCTCCCTGTGATTTTTGTGTCGTCCACCGTGGGGCGAAGGATGGGACCGGTTACCAAAAACTCTGGGCTGTCTATATTTTCTTGCGACAGACCATTATCGAGACACTGAGGGGCACTGCCACATTGCGAATCGGCGACGATTGAAATGTTGTTGGGGTCGATCAGCCATTCGCCACCGCGGCCCACCTGGGGTGCTTGCCGAACATCCAAATAGCTCCGGCCGGAGGTTTCCACGAATCCTCCGTTGCCGCCCATTTCGCCGCCTCGGGCGGAGATTTCCCCATACACCTGGGCGGTTTGCTCGGCGAAGACGATGACTTCACCTCCATCCCCGCTTTCGAGGCCATCTGCCTTGAGGCGGCTGTTCGTGTGCAGAAAAGTGGCCTGGGCGGTGGGCGTGTCGCCTTGACCGAGCCGGTCGCCACCCACTCGGATCTTTCCGCCGCCGGCTGGGCCCGATGCGTCGAGTTCTGCGCCGTCTGTGATGGCAATGTAGTCACCCAGGACGTCGATTCGGCCTCCCCTCTCGTTGGGCTCAGTCCCCCGGACGTCGAGGGCGCCTGAGACTTCAACAAGCCCGTCTGCCCCACCGGTGAGGGCGATTTCTCTCGCGCGGATCGTCCCGGTCTGACGAATCGCAAAACCCAACATGTCGCCGGCCGCGAGATGGACTTTTCCGCCGCTCGCATGGATGGTTCCTCCATTTTCGACCGCGGGCGGTCCAGCGAACGGAGATGGGTCGGATGCGGGATTCGACAGGGTCTCGACTGGCCCCTGAATCACGATCGGACTTTCGTGCTGGCGAAGTTCGATCTGGGTGCCGGCCAGCATCGCAAAGCTTCCATCTGGCGTTTCAATATGCCCGAAGTTGGCAACGCGCTGACCCAGGAGGCTGATATCTCCACCGCGCATGAATCCCCGGTTGACGACTTCACCGAAGAGGTCGCGAAAAATGTACTGACCGGACAGAAACTCGGACTCAGCAAGGCGACCGCCGGCCGCAATCAGTCGTCCGACGTCGATATGGGAGCCCTCTCGGAAATAGACACCGGCTTCATTGGCAAAGATGCAGGTGGCGTCACAGCTCACCGTCCCAAAAAAATTCGAGGCCCGTACGCCTGGGCTCACATTGAGGACGGCGAATCCGGGCTCTTGGCGAAAGCCCAGGGTGTGATCCGCCGGTTGTTGGATGTCCTGTTCCCAACCCACAATCGCCTTCGGGCTGTACTGGGTGTACTCGGTGCGATCCGGTGTGTTGGCGGTGAATTCGCCCTGACCCGCGCGGGTTTCCGCGGGTCCGAGGGCCGTTGACTCAGCGAGAACGGATGTGCCGCCAAGCCCAGCGAGCAGCACCACTCCCCAGAGCGTCAGGGCGAAGCCCGACCGACGCCGCGTTGCGGCGCGGGGCGCAGGGTGGCGCATGGAGTTTTGGAGTCCTCGGGTCATCATGATTTGATCTAGTACACCACGCTAAACAGGAAGTATAACTCGCCGGAAGGATCGATCCGCCTGTTCTGAGAGCTGAGACAGGCGAGGTCGGGCTGCCCCGATGGGGTCGCCGGATCACAATTGACGGATTGGTAGATTCCCCTGGCCCAGTCGATGCGCGCCCTTAAGTTGCTTCGGATGACGAGTTCGAGTCCGACGCCGGCCCCCACCAGGGTTTGGTCGAGCTCTGTTCCAACTGCCAGCTGGCGATTGTTACGAATGCTTCTTCCAGCATCGACGAAGGCTCGGAAGATCAAGTCCCAGTCCGGACGGCCGTAAACCTGCTGGGGCGCAACTCGGAAATCGCCCACCAAGGGGATGTCGACCGGTTTTCGCCGAATCGGTAGAGAGCGGGGAATATGAAAGCGATATTCGGTCGTTCCCATCACGACTGTGTCGCCCACAGCGACACCTTGAGGAAATCCTCGGACGGTATAGAGCCCCCCGATCACCTGTGAGCTCTGTGGGATCAGCCTGTAGTCGAAGGCATATTGGCCTCGGGCACCGAAAGCGATTTCATGACTGAGTCTTGAGCTTGCGGGGGTCGTCGGATCTTCGAAGCGCGACCGAAATAGAAGCGGTTCGAGGAAGTAGCTTGCGCCGACGTTGAAGTTCAGGGTCCACCAGCGGGGCGAGGTGGCGGCTCGACCCAAGTTGGCGTCGAAGGCGGCTTCGTAGTTGGCCAGACTGCCGAGTGGCGCGTCGCGTTCTGCCCAGAAGCCCAGGTTGAAAGCGGAGTACTGATTGTTTCTTTCCGCCTCGATGCCCGCCTCGAGGACCAGCAACGTCACGCTTCCGATATTTCCAGTGGTTTCGTTGTTGAGCTGAACCCCTCTGAATCTCCCCCCGGCAAAAACATCGAGAAAAAAATTATGGTACTGCCAGAGGTTGTAAATGAAGCGCCCGCCGACATGCCAGTCGCTCGTTTTTAGCTGGTCAACACCTTGGAATCCATCGGGAAGCACGCGTGAGTTGATGCCGGTCCACCCCCCGGTGACCTGCCAGCGGAGGCGTCCAAGGCCCCACCAGGGCACCTGGCTACGGTCCGCCCAGGCGAGCCAGGGCGGTTCACTGCCACTGGTTTTCATCCAGCTGGGGCGTTTGGGCGCAAACCAGGGAGCTTCGTAGGAGACTTGGATACCGTTCGCGGCGTCCCCTCCGGCGTTGAGATATTCGATCGCGAGAATGTCATCGTGATTGGTGAGCTGGCGATTGATGTACCCCATTCGGGTCTGCCAGCGGGCCGTCCGTTCAGTGCCTGTATTGGTCGCTTGGACAAAAGCGCTCCATGGCCGTGATTCGTAGACGCGGTAATCCAGGGTGACGCCATCTGCATCTTGGGAGGGGGCGAGGGCGGCTTCGACTTGGCGGCCCGGGTGCCGATTGAGTCGGTGAATGTATTCCTCAAGCTCATGCTGATCCACCAGGTCCGTTGTGCCCTCGATGCCTGCCGCGGTCGGGTGGAGGGGTGAGTAGTTTCGGATTTTGCGGTGGATGGGGTTGTCGATTCTCCACTCGTTTCCGACTCGATTTCCTTCCGCAACCGTACGGACATCATCGATGCGACCAATCCAGATGTCGATCAAGAGCTCCGTGTCGCCCTCGGGCCTCAGGTCCCGTTCGGTCTGAATGTCGATATCTTGTTCGCTGGGCACAACGAAGACGCCGAGCAATCCTTCCTCATGGACTCGCTTCAGCAAAGCGCGAGAGACCGACGCCAATGCGCTGGCGTGAAAACGGGAATTCTGGACAGGCCCGCCGTCGATGCGAAGCCGGGTGACCGGCTGTCCCGCTCGGGGTGCAGCCCAGCCGGTTTCCGTTCGTCGCAAAGGGACTTCTACGGGAAACAACTCTTCGATGGGTGGCAGGCCCGGGTGGGGTCGCTCGTACTCCAGTTCAAATTGCGACACCGGGTAGACGGGGCCGTCCACGGGTTCGGCTGCGGGAAGAATTGAGGGAGGCTCAGCGACTGCGGCCGGGTCTGGGTCCTGTGCGCCGACGGGGACGGCCCACAGCCAAAGTCCGAGGCAGAGGATCACGAGGCTCCGCCTTGCGCCGGCCCCGGGATCGGCGGGCGGACGGTAGAAACGCCCCGTGCACCGACCTTGCGGTGCCCGGAGTCGGTCTTTGCCCCCGTGGGCCTGATTCTTTGCGGAACCGTGCAATCGGCGACTCGGATGACGCGGGCCCGCCCGCACCACAGTTCTCGGAGGAATCCAGTTGATACAACGACGTGCGTCGAGGGCTCTCGCCCTCCGGGCTGCACCGTGCAGCATTGTCCGAGGGGCCTCCCACCGACTCGAAACCTCGTTGCGGCGTATCCCCCACTTTGGGGACGAGGCCGACTTTAGCGAGACTCTGGGGGGATGGGGCCCTGTTCCGCTCACCTTGCCCCCGCATTTTTCCTATTTGTGGGCTCTCTCTCAAGGAGCCTCTCGCCGGTGCGAGGGTGCGAGGAGATCGAGGGTCAGGGGGGGGGCAAAAGTGGGACACCGCCTGACCGTGATGGTTCCCCTGGTTGCTCCTCGCGGGGGGATTCAGACACGATAGAGCGCCAGGCTTTTGCGGAGGGTCTCAGCGACCTCGTCGCGTAGGGCAGGGGGCTCGAGGACTTCGGCACCGGGGCCGAAGGAGAGAATCCAACTCACGAGTTCTTCGGTGCCACCGACCTGCATCTCCAGGATTGTCCCGCCCCGATCGTCGGTTCTGAGCTGCTGGCTCTCGTGCCACGTGCGCTCACGGACCTGAGTGGCCCATTTTTCGCTGAAACGGATGGAGACGTGAACCGCTTGTTCCGCCACGACGCCGAAACTGGATGCGGTGTAACGCTCAAAGTCGAAGTCGGGGTTGGGCGCGAAGTGTTCAGGGGTGGATTCGATTTCCCGAATTCGGTCCACCGCGAAGGTCCGAATTTCCCCCGAGCGGTGGTCCCAGCCGATGGCGTACAGGGCTCCGCCCCGGTACCACACGTGATACGGGTCGAGTCGACGGGTCGATTCCTCGCCGGAGCGACCGGTGAAATAGCGGATGCTGACAGTGGTGCGGCTGAGCACAGCATCGCTGATCGATTGGATGGTCTCTCGGTACTCCGCGTAGCGTTTGTGAGGCCCGGGGCGGACGCGGAAGGATTCGCCGAGGCGCTCGAAAAAAAGCGTCAGTTCTTCGCCCAAGCTGGATCGCACTTTCTCAAGGGCCGAGGCGATCGAATCGTGGAAGAGGGTGCCCTCGAGGGGACGCAAAAGGTCTGCCCCAAACGCCAGAGCCATTACTTCGTCGGTGCTGAAGGGGACGTCGCCTAGGTCAAATGTCTCGACAAAGCGGTAGTACACCCGGCCGTCCCGCTTCTCGCTGATCACCGGGAAGCCCGCGTACATCAACGCGTCAAGATCGCGGTAGACCGTCCTGCGAACGCAACCCAGGTCGTCGGCCAGTTGGTCCAAGCCTAAGCCGGCTCGGCTCCGGGCGAGTCTTTGAATCAACTGCCACTGTCTTGCCAGTTGGTCACCCCGCATAGGAGCAGGGTAGCGACTCCCTAGGGCCTAGCTCACCCTGATTACTCATCGGCCAGGAGCGTCGCGTCATCGTCGAAAAAACGAATCAGGCGCTCAGATTGAGCTTGGGCGTCGCGGTAGCCCAGTTCGACGAGTTCCGCCGTGAAGGCGTTGTCGAAAAGGAGATAGGAGAGGAGGTCGGCTTCTTTTAATTCTTCCCCCGTGCGGGAGGCTCGCAGGAAGAGCTTCATGAAAGCATTGAGCTCGAGTTCGTCCCTGCGCTCATTGATTAGCCGCCCGGCCAGGAGTCCAAGATCTTGAGACGGCCGAATGACCATGTCTTCGATGGTCTGAACCGGTCGGCCGCCCTGCGCTACGGCGACTTCGTTGATTTGGTGAACGAACGCGTCTCCGTAGGCCTCCCGGCCGTATTCGATCAAGTGATTGATGTAGTGGACTCGAGCGAGGTCAGCGTCGATCGGGCTGAGCATCAATGCGTTGAGGACTTTGCCCAAGAGAAACATTGGATTGCCGAAACCAGCCGTCCGCTGCTGGGCAAGCGATTCGCTGACCGTGGGCGGAATGCCGTGAGACAGGCCGATGACGAGAACCCGGTTGGCCCCAAGGCGAATGGCGGGCGCGAGGGGAGTGTTTAATCGCAGCCCGCCGTCGGCGTAATAGCGCGATCCCACGCGGACAGCGGGGAAGAGCAGGGGGATCGCAGCGGAAGCCAGCGCGTGTACCGGAGCCAGCCTGATCGGCTGAAGGCGGAGGTGCTGATCCGCGGGGGCCTTTGGCAAGTCATTTCGATTCGTTTCAGAGAAGACGACCGCGCGACCCGTGGCCAACTGGGTCGCGGCCACACAGACGGCTTCGATTTGGCCCGATTGGACGTTTCGATGGATGCCCTCCCAGGGAATCGATTCCATCACGAGTTTTTCGAGGGGGCCGGTGTCGAGGAGGCCGAAAAGTCGATCCGGCCGACGCCCTTCTCTCAATTGTTGGGCAACTTGGCGAACGCCCAACAATTTGCGCGGCAGGCTGATGAAATCCCGGGTCCCGAATTTAAAGACCTTATCGATTTCAAGGTCTTTCCAAATCTGAACAAGCCTCGGGCCTCGTCCCTCGGTTTGATCAGCGGTCGCGGCGAGGAAGCAAGCATGAATGGCGCCGACGGAAGTTCCGCACAGAATGTCGAAGCGAGGTGCCTTGCCGATCTGTTCGGGCAGATCGTCGAGGATGAACCGAAGCACGCCTGCCTCGTAGGCGCCCCTTGCCCCGCCTCCTGAAAGGACGATGGCTCTTCGAGGGCGTCGCTGCGGAGTGCTTTGGGCCAAAAGACCCCCTATTTGCTGACGCGTTCCGAGTAGTCGCCGGTCCGCGTATCCACGCGAAGCTTGTCACCCTCTTCGATGAAGAGCGGGACATTCAAGGTGTAGCCCGTTTCAAGGGTTGCGGGCTTCGATGCGCCAGAGCTCGTGTCCCCTTTGATCCCGGGGTCTGATTGGGTGACAACGGCCTCGATGTAGTTCGGCAACACGATATTGACGGGGCGTCACTTCCAGAAGAGGACATCGACCTCCATGTTTTCGAGCAGGAAGTGGGTCGCGTCTCCAAGAACGTCTTCCCCAATTGGGATCTGGTCGTAGGAGGTCGTATCCATGAAGATCCTGCCCTCGGCGTCTTGGTAGAGGTACTGCATGTTCTTCTCTTCGACGTCGGCTTCCTCGCAGCGCTCACCGGACCGGAAGGTTTTTTCGACTACTCGACCGTTGAGAAGATTTTTTAACTTGGTCCGTACAAACGCACCGCCTTTGCCGGGTTTAACGTGTTGGAAATAGGTGATGACGAACGGATTTCCGTCGATTTCGATTTTGACGCCGTTCTTGAACTGGGATGTATCTATGGCCATGATTTTCCTCAGTTTTTCCCTAGTTGGCGGCGCGCATCCTAGCGCCGGGCGACGAACCACGCCACGGGGTCAGGCGGGGCGCTCAGAAAGGCAAAAACCCCC
>NHEP01000170.1 GCA_002171515.1 bacterium TMED88
CGCCCAAGCCTCGCCATGGTGGACTCGGATCGAGGGATCACCAATTTGCACGTCCCCAGTGACATCATTGTCGATGCGTCGATGCCCGCAATGATCAGAAGTTCCGGCCAAATGTGGAACGCCGAGGGCGTACAGCAAGACACGAAAGCAGTGATTCCCGACGGAAGCTATGCCGGGATCTACCAAGCCGCCATCGACTCTTGCCGAGAGCACGGGGCATTCGATCCCACGCAAATGGGCACAGTGCCCAATGTCGGGCTGATGGCCCAAAAGGCCGAGGAGTACGGCTCACACGACAAGACATTCGAAATCGCGGCCGACGGAATTGTCCGCGTCCTCGACGGGAATGGCCAGACCGTGATTGAGCATTCCGTCGAATCCGGAGACATCTGGAGAATGTGTCAGGTCAAGGACGCAGCGATTCGCGACTGGGTCAAACTCGCCGTCCACCGCGCCCGAGCCAGCGAGACGCCTGCGGTTTTTTGGCTGGATGCCGAGCGCGCGCATGACGCGGAGCTGATCCAAAAGGTGGACGCTTACCTTCAAGATCATGACACCGACGGCCTGGACATTCGAATCCTCGCGCCGGTTGAAGCCGCCCGTTTGTCGTTGGAACGGATTCGAAATGGCGAAGATACGATTTCCGTCACGGGCAATGTACTCCGAGACTATCTGACGGATCTCTTTCCCATTCTTGAGCTGGGAACAAGCGCAAAAATGCTTTCGATCGTGCCCCTCATGAACGGGGGCGGTCTTTTTGAGACCGGTGCCGGTGGATCGGCTCCCAAACACGTTCAGCAATTTGAAAGGGAGAATCACCTGCGGTGGGACTCCTTGGGCGAATTCCTGGCACTCGCCGAGTCCCTCGCTCATCTCGCCGAGGCCACGGACAACCCAGGGGCGCGAATTCTGGCTGAAACGCTCAATCGCGCGAATGCGCGCTTTCTCGAAGAGGGCCGATCGCCCTCTCGCAAGGTCAATGAAATCGACAACCGAGGGAGCCACTTCTACCTCGCCCTGTACTGGGCTGAAGCCATTGCAGACCAAACCGATGACCTCGATCTGGCGGCCCGCTTCGCGACCCTCGCAGAGCGCCTCGACCAAAATGAAGCGAAAATTTCTAAGGAACTCATCGAAGTCCAAGGACAAAAAATGGATGTGGGGGGCTACTACCATCCCGATGCCGATTTGGCCGCGGCCGCAATGCGGCCCAGCGCCACCTTGAACGACACACTCGCCAAGATGGGCTGAGGACTTGCACCCGATCGACATACTCGTCGGAAGATCCATTCATCAGGGTCTGGAACGGCACGCGCGATGAGGTGGCGCGGCTTACTGGACTTCCGCGGAATTTTCGGGAACGTCAACACCCGAACGATTTATCTCTATTCAATCGCAATCGGTCTTCTTTCCGGCCTGATCGCCGTCCTCTTCGATTTCATGCTGGAGGGGGCCAGCTACCTCACAATGAACTTGTGGGCCCAGTTTTCGGTGCCACAGCCCGCCGGTGATCCCATTACCTGGCCGACGGCTGAGGGGCCGCCCAATCGTCTCCTCTTGGCCCTGCTTCCCGTACTGGGCGGACTCGTGGCTGGCGTGCTGGTCAAAACCTTTGCCCCGGAAGCCGAGGGGACCGGGACAGACAGCTATATCGACGCTTTTCACAACAAAGCGGGGGTGATGCGAAGCCGCGTTCCCTTGGTCAAGTCCTTAGCAACCATCGCCACATTGGCGTCGGGCGGCAGTGCAGGGAAAGAAGGTCCCGTCGCCCAAATTGGAGCGGGCATTGGGTCCGCACTGGGAGGCCTGATTCAAATGGGCGCCCGGGCACGCCGCACCCTCATGGTGGCGGGTGCCGCAGCGGGGCTCGGCGCCATCTTCAAGGCACCTTTGGGCGGCGCACTCACCGCTGTAGAAGTTCTTTACAAAGAGGACCTTGAAACCGATGCCTTGACCCCGGCCATTCTCGGCTCCGTCACGGCCTATACGGTCTTTTGCTCGGTCGAAGGCTTCAATCACATCTTCACCTTCGAACATGACATTTTTCGCTCGCCCGTCGAACTCATCTTCTACGCCGTGCTCGGGCTGGTCTGCTCAGGAGCAGGCTATCTCTACATTCGATTTCTTCACGGATCGAAGCGCTACTTCTTTGATCGCCTACCCATAAACCGCTACATGCTGCCTCCCTTGGGCGGTCTCTTGGTGGGCGCAATCGGCTATTGGCGCCCGGAAGTGATCGGCCAAGGGCTCGGATATGTACAGCAACTGATCAGCGGCGATCCCGTTGGCAGCCTGCGCGCGTCTGTCGGCGCGCTGGCCCTGTTGGCGGGGCTCAAAATTCTCACCACTTCCTTTACGATCTCTTCGGGCGGCTCCGGCGGTGTTTTCGCTCCCAGCCTTTTCATCGGGGCGATGCTCGGGGGATCAGTCGGAACCCTGAGCCATGAAATGTTTCCCGAACTGGTTCCGGACATCGGCCCCTTCGTCGTCGTTGGCATGGGGGCTTTCTTTGCGGGGGTGGCCAATGCCCCCATCGCATCCCTGATGATGGTGTGCGAGCTGACCGGGGCCTATGAGTTACTCCCCCCCCTCATGGTGGTCGCCACCGTGGCGCTCGTCACTTCCAGACGCTGGTCAATTTATAACAACCAAGTCGACAACAAATTTTTCTCTCGAGCCCACCTCTGGGAAATGAACCCCAATATTCTCAAGAGCATGACGGTCGGAGAAATGACACGGGGCGTATACGATCGCTTCGCCATCGTGTCCAACGATACTCCGCTCTTTCAAATCGAGGCTCTGGCCCGGGAGCACGGCGAAACCGACATGGTGCTCCAAAACCGAGCGGGCGATCTCGCCGGGCTTGTCTCGCTCCGCGATCTCGAGCGCAACGAAGAACTCGAGGACCTCGGCACGTTCGTACTCGCTCACGACCTCGTCAATCGCCAGACCGTCTTCCTGACCCCCGGCGACAACTTGATCAGCGCCCTCGAATTCTTCGGCGATCGGGAGTTTGACAAAATCCCCATTGTCGAGACCCGATCGGGACGAAGACAGCTCCTTGGTCACGTGCGATATGTAGACATTCTGGATTTTTACAAGCGTGAGCACGGGTCGAACCCAGCCGTCCATTCCCCCGATTTTGCAGGCAGCGGGCAGCCTCCAGCCACGCCCTCGGGGTAGCACGATCGTTGCCTCAAGGAACGCGTATTCCCCCCAAATGATGGACGGCGGGGGAGCCGCGGATACCCTCCGGCTATGCAGAAGCCTGCTTTACACGCCGCCCTCCTCGGTCACCACAAAACGTCGCGTGCCACTCGACTCTGGTCGCTTTTCGCGCTCCTCGCGGCCCTCCTCCTCGCGCCGATGGCCGGCGCCCGTTCTCCCGACGCACCTTCCCTGCTTGAGCAGCTCGGGCTGACGTCGAGACAGCTCGAAGGGATCGGGGCTAAAGTCCTGACTTCCGAACTCGACGTGGTCAATGGAAAGAGGGAGGCAGCTTTAATCGCGCTGGTTCGCATTGATCCCGCAGGGGATGAGATCCTCGACTCGGAGGGGAGTGGCTGGTCGGCGCTGATGGATTCGCCCCGTGTAGGCGGGCTGTACGATTCTTCGAAGCCGGATGGTGGCCTCGATCAGCTGACCTTTCCGGAAGAAGACGATGACCTTTTCGCGTCGTGCCGCGTCGACAACTGCCGCTTCAAGCTCGACGCGCGAGGCATCCAGGAAGCTGTCCAGGCGACGGCTGAAAAAGGGGATTCCAACGCCTTGACGGTGAGCGTTCGGAATTCCTTGGTTCGAGTCATGAGCGACTATCAGGCCGGCGGACCGGAGAACCTCTCGCCGTATGCAGACAAGCCCGGATCGCCCTCACGGAGTCAACCGATTCGCCATCTGGAGGCCAGCACACAGGACTGGTTGCAATTTTACCCCGACCTCAACCACCACCTTCAAACGTTTCCGGCGAATGAAGCCTCGTCGGTGACCGATCGTTTTCAATGGAATCTGTCGAGTGTGGGGCTTCGCGAGACGGTGCTCCTCGAACACGTCGCTTGGTCTGAGGTGGGCAGTCAGCCAGGTTTTGGTCGCGCCCTCGCCCTGCGGACCCTTTACGCCAGTCATTATTTAGAAGCACGGCTGCAAATCGCCATGGTGCTCGATGGCCCGACCGTGCTTGGACAACCCGGCACCTTCCTTCTGACCATCGACCGGGTGCACTTTGATGAAGATGTTGGTTTCATCAAAAAAAGCCTTCTCAAGCGCGCGCTCTCAAAAAAAGCAAAGGAGCGCCTGAGTGGATTGCATCAAGAAACCCGGACGGCGGGTTAAGCGGGATCGCAATAGAGCGAGACGACGCCTCAGTCCGCCGTCGAACGCTCCCCAAACTCAGGCAGCACTCGGTTCGGATCGGGTTGTCCGGGGGCCCAGGCGGCGCGGTCCACTTCCGCCAACCACGTCATCTCGATGCCTTCATGCAAAGTCCATCCGGTCTGATTCAGATGCGCTCGTGCTCTCGGAGAAACCCAGCCCGAAAGCAACAGATGCTTTTGCTCGGGACCGGGCGGAATCACCGCGTCCACCGCCTCCATGAAGTAGCTGAAGGTCTCGCTCCAAGTCGCCCAGTCGATGTATAAGGGAACAACGCGCCGCCCTTGGCTCGTTTCTGCCCAAATCAATCCATCTTTTGAGTCGATACGCGTAATTTTCTGCTCGCGCTCTGAATACAGAGCAAGCATCAGAGCCAGACGCGTAAAGAGATACGTTTCCTGAGGCTCATCCGCGTGCACCGCTGCTTCAATGAACCGAGAGCGCCCCTCTGTCTCTTCGAGAGAACTCAAAGATTCACTGATCAACAGGAGTCTCGTGGGTGAATACCAAGGGTGAGCGACAAATCGTTCGACCAGGACCGGATCGACCTCCATCAGGGCCAATCGAGACCGCACGTCGATCCGCACCTCTTCCGGGGAACGGTCCCGCAACTCTCGTTTCATTTGGTCTGTCGTCCCACTCACCGTCAACGCGTAGCCGGCCGGGCCAGCCACGGCCATCAGGGGCAATCGAACCGTTAAGCCTCCACCCAGAGAAAGCCATGCATATCGGTTCAGCCGCCGCTGCAGGGCACCGTTTTCGCTGTAGACATCGACCCCTAGGCGGTAAGCCCACTCGCGCTTTGCGTCCGAAAAGCCGATCAACTCCTCCGAATAGTGATCTTCCTGAAAGGTCCGATCACGACCCGCCAAAGCAACGAGCCTTCTTGCGTAGGACCACATCCCTGTCGGGACATGCCAGGCACTATCAATCGGATTCATGACCCATTGAGCGGCGCCTTCGACCGGCCCCCTGGCCGCGTTAGCGGTTGACAGGAAATAAACCATGTTCCCGGAAACCTCTTCCTCGTCCAACTGCCCTACGACTGAGATCTCATGGATTCGCTTCCGCAGCAGACCTGTCGTCTCGACCTCGAAGGAACCCAGTTCCGTCACGAGCAGGTACCGGTTGGTAAAACCATCATTCCAGACACCGCTCACGACAAAGTGAGGACCTTCGACAAGATCGGCGGGAAGAAAGGTGGAAGGATCGACATTCACACTCGCTTCGAAAACCGCAGCCGCATCAAAAGGTTCGAGCGGCTCCGCCTCGAGCTGGTCATAGGCCGTCGGTGAGCCTCGAGCAGGCATCGGGCGATTGGGTGCGCACGCGGGAAAGCCCAAAACGGCAATCACTCCGAGGCAAAGCCCTCGACCCCACCCTTCCCGGCCGAGCCCCCAAACCCTTTTCAAGACAGTCGCCTCCGACACAGAGCGAATCGTCAGCATCCCGCGTAGCCTTGACCTTGTCAAACTTCAGAAGGTATTCCGGAATGGTCGCTTTTCAGCTTTTGACTGGACGCACCCGGCACTCTCTCTCTGGCCGCTGGCGATCGATCGTCGATCCCTACGAGGCGGGCTACCGCACTTTTTACGGGGAGCCCTGGGAAATGGGATGGTTTTCGGATCTCCCTCTCCGCCCGGGCGTCGCCGAATACGACTGGCAAAAGGCCGACCTTTTGGACGTCCCGGGCGACTGGAACAGCCAAGACCCAAAGCTCTTTTTTTACGAAGGGAGCGTATGGTACCGCCGGGACTTCCAGCATGAAATCAAAAATGGCCAGCGGGCCTTCCTTTATTTCGGAGCAGCCAATTACGAGACGGTTGCGTGGCTGAACGGTCAAGAAATCGGACGCCACGTTGGCGGATTCACGCCCTTCGCTTTCGAGGTGACTGAGTCAATCCGATCGGGAACAAACAGCCTCTTTCTAAAAATCGACAACACTCGGAACCGAAGTGCGGTCCCGATGACCAGTACGGACTGGTGGAACTATGGCGGTCCCACCCGCGACATCGAACTCGTCGAGACCCCCGAAACGTTTGTTCATCGTTTTGGGATCAGCCTGCAAGAGAACGAAATAACAGGGTTCATCCAACTCGACGGCCCCCTTTCCGAGGGACAATCTGTTTCGCTAAGGATCCCTGAGCTGGGAATTGAGCAGGAAATTGAAAGCGACTCCGCCGGCACAGCGCGTTTTCAATTCAGCGCTGAGCCAGAACGCTGGGCCCCGGGCGCTCCGCGTCTCTATGATGTTGAAATCGAAAGCGGCGCCGATCAGGTTTCCGATCGTGTGGGTTTTCGAACCATCACAACTCGCGGATCGGAAATTTTAATCAACGACGAACCGGTCTTTCTGCGCGGAATCAGCCTCCACGAAGAGGCCCCAAATCGCCCAGGCAGAGCTTTTGGCCGAGACGATGCCCAGACACTTCTCGGATGGGCCGTCGAGCTTGGATGCAATTTCGTCCGCCTGGCCCACTACCCCCACGACGAAGCAACGGTCCGGCGCGCCGACGAACTCGGCTTGCTCGTCTGGGCGGAAATTCCGGTCTATTGGAATATCGACTGGGAGAACCCAACGACCCTAGAATGCGCGGAATCCCAGCTGGAGGAGTTAATCGAGCGCGATCGCAACCGGGCAGCCGTCATTCTCTGGTCCCTTTCGAATGAATCGCCCCATTCCGAGGCCAGGCTGAACTTCCTGAAAGCCCTCGTCGATCGAGCTCGCCAACTCGACTCTTCGCGCCTGCTGACCGCAGCCTTGATGGCTCGCTTCGTAGAAGGTGGCATGCACATCGACGATCCAATCGGAGAGTATCTGGATGTCATGGGTTGCAACGAATATCTCGGTTGGTACTACAAAGAACTCGACGATGTAGCGGACGTCCCATGGAGCACGACCTACGATAAGCCGCTGATCATGAGCGAACTCGGAGCCGGGGCCGTCGCCGGTTCAATCGGCGATGAAGAAACGATCTTCACCGAACGGCATCAGGCACGGGTTTACCGAGAGCAAATTGCCATGATGAAGAAGATTCCCTTTTTGGCGGGACTCTCGCCGTGGATCCTCAAGGACTTTCGTTCACCACGGAGAGTGCTTCCGGGCATTCAGGACTACTACAACCGAAAAGGTCTGATCTCAGAGCGTGGGCAGAAGAAGATGGCATTCGATGTCCTTCGCCGGTGGTATCTGGAAATCGAAGACTGATCATCGATAAGCCCGATTGAGCTCGAGAAGCGATTGGACCCCGGGAAAGAAAACGGTGGCCTGCACCCCAACACGCCACGTCAGGCTTGAGACGGAAGGCGTCGGAGGAGCCAAGTCCATCCGCTCAGCACGCCCAACGCCGCCCGCCAGAGCAAGCGATCCAAAAAAACGATCGCCCCCAGTCGGAATCAGCATTTCAAGAGAGAACTTTCCCTCAAGCACATCCTCTTGTTGATCTTTTATCAACCGCTCATACCGAACGCCGGCTTCAAAAGAGGCCAAATCGTTGACGTACCAAATGGATGAGGCGGTGGCTTCGTAGGCCCATTGGTTCACGTTTCCACCCGCTGATTGCAGCGAGAGGAAGTCGTACCGAAAGGCCGCATTCCAGTCCACAGCCACACCGTTCATCGACGGCATGTAGAGCGAGGCATAAACCGGCAAGCTTTGGATCCGCACCGAGTCAATGGATGAAGGCGTAGTGGAGGTTAACCACGAATAGCCGTAGCCCAATCCGATCTGTCCCTTCGTTGGATCTCTCCAGAAAAGTTGAGCCTCTCCCCCCGCACCCACCAACTCAAAGCGAGAGCCCGTATCGAACTTCGAATTCGCGCCGTCACCCGCCGCCTGAGCGCGAACTCCTAGACCCCAGCGGATCGGAATCGTAATGCGTCCGTCGGCGGCCCACTCCTGGATCTCCTCGCCCGCAAAGGACTGGCTCGAAGTCGAAGCGGCGTCGATGTCCCGATAGGCGTAGCCCCCCGCCAACTGAACGAAGAACGAAGGCGGCTCGAGCGGAATCACCTCGTCCAGCGCGTCACTGGGGCCGGCGGCCCCGATGACAATCCAGAAGAACATGAAGGTCCAGCGGCGCATCTTCCCTCTCCCCGGCCGAAGTATTCGGCTCACATCGCCCCCCGAATCAGGGGCCAGCACCCTGTCGCCGAGACCCCCTCGGCGCAACGCTAGCAGGCTCTTTCTCGGTCGATTTGAAACGAAGATTCAGTCGAATCAGAGCTTTTGAGGAAGGTGGAGAGCCCGCGGGGGTATGCAAATCGATCGCTTTGGGAACAGAAGCCAGCTGTGTCGACTGGACACCCCCGGCATCAGCCGTCGAGTGTATTAGTATCCGCCGCCGATCATGCGGGACTTTATCTACGAAAGAAAAGACGCTGTTTTCACGCCCACGACTTGGGCCGGAAGCCCTTGGGCAGAGGGCCTTCAACACGGTGGCCCAGTGAACGCCTTATTCGCGCTTGCCGCGGAGGAAGCCGCTCAAGCCTCTGGCTTGCAGGTCGTCCGACTGACCGTAGACCTGATTCGGCCGGTGCCGCGGATCCCGTTGGCGCTGTCTTGGCAGTTCACACGTCAGGGTCGACGTCTCGCCAACGTCGAGGCAGAACTCCGTCAGCCCGAAACCGAAGGGCTGATCAGTCGAGCTCAGATCGTGCTTCTTCGACCCCAGGAGGAGGCCGCGCCCAACACGCGAACGGCTCCGCCCGACCTGGGTCGCCCCGATGACGTGGCCGCCATCGAATTTATTCCCAAAGCCGTCCAGTCTCAGGTTCCGCCGGGTTTCCACATGAGCTTCTCCGTGCGGCTCGGTCAAGATGATGCGGGACCCGCCGCTTGGATCACCACACCACTTGATCTGCTCCCGGGCACGCCGATGTCGCCCCTTCAGCGGTCGGCCGCCGTCGCCGATCTCACCTTTGCCCTTTGTCAGCAGGCCCTTCTCAAAGCCCAAGGCCAGGCCCGCGACGCATGGGGACCTCCTTCGATTAATGTCGACACCACGCTCTATTGGGAACGGCCACCCGTCGGCGACTGGTTTGGTTTCCGGCCCACCCTGGTCACCCAGCAGCAGGGAATCGGCGTGATCGATGCGGGGATGAGCGACAGCCAGGGACGGATCGGTCGGAGCGTGCAATCCACTTTGATCCAAGCGGCTTAGTCACGCGCCGCCGTCGCAGCGGCTACCCCCCCCTGGGGGTCAGGGCTCGGACTGTTTTGAGGAATTGGCCTGAAAAAACCGGCCTCCCCCCTCACATCCAAAGCCTCTTCTTCCGATGAACTCCCCAGCTGGATGGGAGCGGAATGAGTACGAGGAGCCACGAAAAGTTGATGGCAGCAGGCGACCACTCTGGGGCGAACGACTCGGAGGGGCCGCTTCGGGTCCTTTTGATCGATGACTCGCGCTCAAATGAGATCGCCCCACTGCTGGAGGCGGCGACTTCCGTCTCTTTCGAGACCACGCGGGTGCACGACGTTGAGGCTGGCCTTCAGCGATTAGTCGAAAACCAGTTCGACGCGGTTCTCCTCGACCTGAGTCTCGAAGAAAGCCAAGGTACGGACACACTTGCCCCGGCCCGTGTCGCCGCGACGGTTGTTCCCTTCGTCGTTTTCGACACCGAGGAGGATGAGAACCTCGCGCTGAGAGCGCATCGCTTCGGAGCGCAAGACTATCTGGTCAAGAGCGAATGTGATTCTCGCTTGCTGGTCCGAACCATTCGCCACGCCCGGGAGAGAGCGCGCGTTCTTCAAGACCTTGCTCGTGCCCGGCAATACGAGCACTACCTGGCGACCCACGATGTTTTGACCGGCCTGCCCAATCGACTGGCCTCCGCCGATCATCTACGCCGCGCGCTCGCCAGCGCACTCCCCCGAAACGAACAAGTCGCCCTTCTTTTTCTCGATCTGGATCGTTTCAAAAACATCAACGATTCCTTGGGACATAAGGTCGGAGATCAATTGCTCGTCCAAATGGCCGGGCGTTTGAGCCGGCTGATGGGACCGGAGGGCTTTCTGGCCCGAATCGGCGGTGATGAGTTCGTCATCATCTTGCAACGCTTGGGGCCAAAAAATAGTGCCAAGAGTCTGGCCGCAAAAATTGCCAACGCCATGATGCAGCCCTTTGTCCTCGATGAGCGCGAATACCGCATCACGACAAGCGTGGGAATTGCGATTGCCCCCGAAGATGGCAGCGATTCAGAAATGCTCATGCGTCACGCCGACACAGCGATGTACCATGCAAAGTCAGGTGGAGCCAATCGGCACGCGTTTTTCTCCGATTCACTCAACCATAAAGCCCAACAGCGCTTCGACATCGAGAATGGGCTACTGGAAGCACTGGCCAACAACTCCCTCAGTCTTCACTTCCAGCCTCAAGTCGACATTGGCCTTGGGCTTGTCTCCGGCGCGGAGGCCATGGTCCAGTGGCAACATGCCGAACGCGGATTGATCCCCCCATCGGAGTTCATGCACTACGCGGAGGATGCCGGCCTTGTTGGACTATTGGGTCAATGGGTGCTGAAAACAGCCTGCCAGCAGGTCACTTCCTGGCCCACGATCAAAGGACAGCCCATCCAACTCTGCGTACCCGTCCCCTCACAACAACTTTGCGACGAGGGATTTCCCGAAACGGTGATGCGCAGCGTCCGAGACAGTGGCCTCCAGCCTTCCCGGCTGACGATTGGCATTTCAGAGCACAGCATTCTTCACGACGCCGGTGCCACGCTCGGCGCCGTGCGCTTTTTGCGCGACTTCGGTTGCCGGGTCGTCGTCGACGATTTCGGAACTGGCCACTCGGCCATGAGCGCACTCAAGACGCTTCCCATCGATGGGATCAAAATCGATCGCTCTTTCATCGCAGAAATCGTCGACTCCACGATTGATGCCAGCATTACAAAGGGACTGATCTCCATCGCGCGAGGCCTCGAATTGAGCGTCACGGCAGAGGGCGTCGAAAATCGCGAGCAGCTGGACCTTCTCTTCGACCTCGGCGTCCATCACATGCAGGGCGACTTTTTCGGAAAGCCGGCCCCCTCGGCGGAATTTGCTGCCCAAATTCGCAACAATCCCGATTGGTTCGAAGACGAAGATAACCTGCCTTGCTGAACAGAAGGTTTCCAACCCAGTCGGTCACTGGGCCGGGGGCGCCGCCGAACCCCGCTTCAATGCCATTGACCTTCGAAAACTGACCTGAGCCTCATCAAACTGGTCCGCATCGAGCTGCGCCCGCCCGAGCTCGAACCAGACATCCGCATTCTGAGGCTGAAGTCGCAAGAGCGCCTTGTACGTCTCAGCGGCCCGAGCACTCTCAAAACTTGCGTACTGAGCTTCAGCCAGATCCCGGTAAGCCTGTTCGTAATCAGGACGAACCCGCACCGCCTCGCTGAAATGATTGGCCGCAGCGCCATACCATCTGCGCTGCGCGTAGAGAGCGCCCAGGTCATGATGAGCAAACGCATTGTCTGAATCAAAGTCCAGGGCATCTTCCATTCGCAAGGTCGCCAATTCCTCAAGCCCCAGTTCGGCCAGACCACTGGCCACACCATGATAGGCGAGTGATCGCTCAACGTTGGCTCGAACGAGCGTCCCCTGCGAGACCCAAAGGATGACTGCCGTCGAGACAATCGCCGATACAACGACCCAACGGGGTCGAGAACGGAAAAATTGAAATGCACCCACTAGACCCGCCGCTGCAAAGAGCAGAAGGATGGGGACAAGCATCAGTCGATGTCGGCCGTAGTGATAAAAAATCACCGACCAGCTCAGCCAGAAAAACGACCATCCGTACAACCAAGAAAGGCGAGACCGCTCGGGCCAAACCACCCAGGCCCCAAAAAAAGCGAGAGGCAGAATCCAACCGAAAGTGACGATTTCAAGCAGACCATTCAAGAATTTTGAGTGTTCGGCATGCAGCCAAGCCTCTTGGGTATCGAACGGCTCCGTTGCATCGAGCGAGAGAAGAAGTTTCCTCAAAAAACCACCGGCTGAGTTCCCCTGACCCGCTGACGCCCGCGCCTCAATCTGCTGATCGTAGAACTCAGACATCTCTTCGGCGGTCGGAAAATGACCCAGATGAACAGAAACGAATTCCGCCGCGGTGTTGCCATCGATCGACGGTTGAGAGAGACCTCCCCGCCCAGATCCGTTGGGCGCACCCTGATACAAGTGGTACGACAAAGGCGCCTTGAGCAAGCGAAGGTCGCCTCGAGCAGACCAATCGGCCCAGGTCATCGGGACCACCACAATCGCCACACCGCCTAGCAGGACCAATGCATTCAGACCGCGGTCGGCCCACGATGCCTTGGCGGCTACGAAAAGAATA
>NHEP01000171.1 GCA_002171515.1 bacterium TMED88
ACCAGGCGTCGGCTCGCTCGGGCTCGACCGAAAGCCAGATGCGGGCCACCTGGGCTTGGGTCATGTGCCGCTCTTCCTCTCCGACGATACGCTGGGTCCAGTCCATGCCCTTTTCCGGGTTGGTGGTTTTGGCCAAGTAGCCTGCGTAAACGGCATGAGCTGGGTCGGCCCAGCGTGCACCGGGCTGAGCCTGGACCCACGCGAGGCTGGGCGGGGTGCTGAACCTCAGCCACAGTCGGAATGTTTCCCGGACGGCTTCGTCCCGTTCTGGGCCTTCGGGAAGGCTTGATAGCCAAGCAAACGTTTGTTCTGGGTCGTGATCGAACCACCCCTTCGCGACTCTTTGGGGAAGGCCCTTGTAATAAGGGCCGTCCATTTGCCGGTCTACGAGGGCTGTCGCCTTCTCGGGTTGCACTGCGGCGGCGGCTGTGGCCACCCGCATGAGGGCGTGGCGCTTAAAGCGAGGGTCGTCGTCCGGGAGAGCTTCCGCCCAAGCGATGGCTGCCTCCGGTCCGTCACGAAGCACCCTACGGCGGGTGACGGTGTAAAGGGCCCATTGCCGAGTGGGCCCGTCCCCCAGTGTTTCGGCGAATTCGAGGGCCCCGTCGAGTTGAGCCTCGTCCCATCCCCGGAGCACGGATTCTGACCAGCGAAGTTTGAGTCTTTCGTTTGGGGCCATTTGGGCCGCCGCCATGGCGGCGGCAGGATCGACCCGACCCCACTCGCGGAGCGCCGCGCCGACCACTGGGGTCGAGAAACGGGCAGGCCAATGGTGATCAGTCCAGCGGAGCGCAGCGCGCGGATCAAAGCGCGCCCACCAATCGCCGAGCAGAACCAGCTCGCTGTCGCCGAGGTCGATCAGAACGCCTTCATAGCCTTGCCGAACCGCATCGAGGGATTCCGGGCCGAGAGTGAGCAGCAGCTCAGCCACAGCCGCTTGCCGAACGAGCAGATCTTGGATCAGAAGAGCCTCCCGGACCTGCCCGGCCACGTCGGAGGGCGCCAGGCTCTCTTGGTGGGTGGTTTTGCTCCGGCTCGGTGCTTGATCGAAAGCGGGTTGGCCCGAAGGGGCCGGGAATAGGGCTAAGAACCAAGCGATGAGGAGGCCGATTGCGAGACCGACTCCGACCCAAACGATTGAACGGAGAGAATTCATGACGCGACAATCCTAGCCCTCTTCGGCTGTTCGGCGAGAAGTCGCAACCGCACTGAATTGAAAAGGTTTTTGCAGCCGCACATTGCCGGAGTGTGGTGCAGATCGCGCCTCTTTTTGGTCCGCTCCAGCCAAGTCACCGGATTAGAACGCCTAAAGCGGTGGCCGCAGCCAGACTGCTTTTTTTTTTCGGCGAATTCTGCGCCGCTGCCCCAGATATGTTAATAATTGCATCATCGCTGAATATTTATAAAAACCAAACAAAAGCAGGCTCTTAGAGAAAACCAGGTATTGATTTACTGCCCGGCATCGGAATTGCATTGGTTCAGACCGTAGTGTTCGCCGATCCAAGAGGTGCGAACCGGACGGCACGGAAAGTCAAAACTCGGAGCGAGACGAATCAAACCAGGAGAATCGTCCCATGAAGAATAGAAATTCACTGTATTGGGTGGGCGCGGCAGTGCTTGCGCTCTTTTTCGTGAGCGCCGGCGCCGAGGCGCAGACCCGCACGTTGTCGATGAGCGGCCAGTGGTGGCAAAACCGCGGCTCCCTCGTCGACATTCCCATCAACGGGGGCCCGGTTTTTTGTATCCCGGGCTCGGTTCAGACAGGCTGTGCGAACAGTCTCAAGCCCGCCAACGGCGGGATCCCGGCCAGCAACGTGGCGGTCCCGGTTTCTGGAACGTCTCCGGCGGCCTTCTCGATTAACAACAGCAACGCCTTCGCCCAGGCCGGTGGGGCGGCGAATCGCGAAACAGTGCCGGTGGCGGGAATTCCGACGGTGATTCAGCTCGCCTCGCAGTTCAGCCTCATGGGCCCCGGCCTCGTGACGACCACTGGGGGCAACGGGGGTGGCACCATGGCGAGCTTCAAGGCCAATGGCTGGGTTTCCGACCCGCAGCAAACCGCCCGTTTAGGAGCCAACTTTACTTGGTGCCCGCCGGCGGGTGTCTGTGCAACGGCCACCGGCGTGACCGCCGGGCCCTACAAGCTGAAGTTCAAGTACACGGCCGGCGCTAACGCCTTCGGCGGGACGATGGCTATGATGCTGCGCGACACGGCGGTTGTGTCCATCAACTTGGGCGGCCCGGTGCTTCATCAATTGGTGGGTGGAACAACCAACCCCACCTTCGGACCCCAGATGGGCGGCAACAAGTACTTCGCCTATCGAAACTTGCAGTTGGCCCCCGGCCCCGTTCACTCGACGTTCGTGACGAATCCGCCGTGTACCACCGGAGTCGGTGTCGTGCCGAGTCCGCCCGGGTGCGGGCTCATCACTCAGCAGGGTGTGCTGACCCAGACCCTTCCGAGCTCGATGAACTTGGATTGGGGAATGCCCTGGACGACCGGCGCGATCGTCGTCCAAGCGCAGGCCTCAGGGGCTGATCCCGCCACGACGTTCTCGGTCTCAGGAAGTGACTCGCGGACGGCGCTGGGCAAGGGCCAGATCACGATGGTGGCGGGTCAGCTGACCCGGCGCGTGCCGAGCAACAACACCTTCTCGGCCCTCGATATTGTGGTCATGGACTTCGGCGCTCCGGAAACGCCGCTGCTCTCTTGGCCCGCTCTGGTGACCATGGTGGCGTTGATGCTGCTGGCGGGGGGCTTCATGGCCCGACGTCACTTCGCGACCGCCTGAGCCACGCTGGAGGCCCTCTTTTTGAGAGGGTGAGAGACAAGACGCCGGATCCCTTGATGGGGGATCCGGCGTTTTTGTTTCAGCGAGATTGGGTCGCGTGATCCTCCATAGGGGGACGGATCCTTTTGACTTGCCGGCTCCATCGATCTATGGGAATTTTTCTGAGTCCGAGACGCGCCAGATGTGTATGACGCTGGCAAGGGGATTGGGATGAATCGAATCGGCACGGGGCTTGGCGTCGCTTGGGTTGGGATCAGTCTGGTCGTCTTGATTTCGGGGCAGGCGAGCGCCGAAGTGGAATCGGAGAGCGCAGCGAAGGATCCCTACGACTTTGTTGACGAGAAACCCGACTACGCGGATATCGACCGCTACGGGGTAGAGGATCAAGCTTCCGACGCATCCGCCGCCGATCGCGCAACGGGTGCGGAGGGTCTGGATCCTTCGGACGCAGCGTCGGGCTCAGCGGACGCGCCCATCGCCGAGGACTCGTCGAGCTGGGGCCAACGGGCCGGTCGTGCGGGAGAAGTCGCGGTGGACGCTGTCTTACTTCGTCCGCTGGGTGTCGTGGCCACGGGCATAGGCGCTGGATTTTGGCTCTCGACGACTCCGTTTATGATTTTCTCCGAAGACGACGAATTCAAGACCGCAGGAGACGTCTTCGTCGGCGAACGCTACCGCGAAACTTTCGAGCGGCCGCTCGGTCAATTCTGAGCGATCGCGGCCGGTCGGCCGCGAGTGAGTCGAGGTCGTCCTACCACGTGTCAACGCATGGTCTTTTCTTGCCGGTCCGTGGCGGGGTGGGGGGGGCCGACTTGAGGGCGCGTAGGATCCAATGGCGCGAGTCGGCGGGGTCGATGACTTCATCGATTTCGAGATGGGAGGCCATGTTGACGGCCTTCCCATGTTCGTACATCCGATCCACCATCTCCTGATACAGGGCCTGGCGTTTTTCGGGATCGGTTTCCGCTTCGAGCTCTTTTCGATAACCCAGCTTGACTGCGCCCTCGAGCCCCATGCCGCCGAACTCTCCGGTCGGCCAAGACACCGTGAAGAAGGGGGCTTTAAAGCTTCCGCCCGCCATCGCTTGAGCACCGAGGCCGTAGCCCTTTCGCAGGATCAGGGTAAAGAACGGAACGGTGAGGCTGGCGCCCACCACGAAAAGCCTTGAGGCGTGGCGAACGAGTGCCGTTCGTTCAGAATCCGGGCCGACCATAATGCCCGGGGTGTCACATAAAAAGCAAATGGGCAGATCGAAGGCGTCGCAGAGCTGCATGAAGCGAGCGGCTTTATCGGCTCCGTCCCGGTCGATGGCCCCGGCGAGGTGAGCGGGGTTGTTGGCCACTACGCCGATCGGGCGACCCTCGATTCGAATCAGGGCGGTCACCATGCCGAGACCAAAACTTCGCCGCAGTTCAAGGACTGAGTCTTCGTCCGCCAAGCCCTCGATGACTTGGCGCACGTCGTAGATGCGAAGTCGGTTTTCGGGAATCACATGGCGGAGTTTTCGGGGGTCGCCGCAGGACCACTCTGTCAGGGGCCCCTGAAAATAGGAGAGATACTTCTGCGCGGTGGCGACGGCTTCGGCTTCGTTCTCGACAACGAGGTCGACCACCCCGTTGGGCTCTTGGTCCTCTATGGGCCCAACCTCTTCGGGGCGAAACAACCCCAGCCCGCCCCCTTCAATCATGGCGGGCCCGCCCATGCCGATGTTCGAGTTCCGGGTCGCGATGACGACGTCGCAGCAGCCGAGCAGGGCGGCGTTGCCGGCAAAACACCGACCCGAATTGATCCCCACCAGGGGCACGAGACCGGACAGGCGACCGAAATAGTGGAAGGCCCAGCAGTCGAGACCGGCGACGCCCGTCGCATCGGTGTCGCCCGGTCGTCCGCCGCCGCCCTCTGTGAAGATCACCACCGGCAACCGCCATTGTTCGGCGAGGGCGAACATCCGATCTTTCTTGGCGTGATTCATCTTGCCTTGGGTCCCGGCCAAGACCGTGTAGTCGTACGAGAGGATGAGGCAGCGGCTATCCTGGTCGGGAAAGAGTGCTCCATTGACACTTCCCGCGCCGGTCACCATGCCATCGGTGGGTGTGTTGCGGATCAAATCATCGAGTTCCCGTCGGCGCCTTTGGGCCGCCACCGTCAGGCCTCCATACTCGATGAATGTGCCCGGGTCGCAGAGGTCGGCAATGTTTTCTCGGGCCGTTCGCTGTCCCGTTTTGCGCCGTCTGGCGACGGCGTTGGGACGGCTTTCGTCGAGGAGAAGGCGGTGTCGTTCGATCACTTCCGCCAGGTCAGGACGGATGCGGTCGAGGTCTGTCTCGGCCCCCCCCGAATCGCCACCGGCCTCGACGGATCGGGCGATGAGTTGACAAAGGGGGTGATGCTCGAAAATGGCCTCGCCCACCGAGACGCCCACATCGATCACTTGTCCAGAGATGGGGGCGGTCACGACATGCTCCATCTTCATGGCTTCAATGACCAGCATCGGTTGACCAGCCCAGACCGGGCTGCCGACTTCAACGTCAATCGTGACAACGATTCCTTGGACCGGCGCCTGGACGATGGCGCCGTCCGCGGAAGCCTCTGGCTTTATGCTCTGGGAGCTTGGCTGGGGCGAGGTGCCTGGGCTCCGAGACGTTGGCGATCCATTCGTTTCGGATTTCTGGTGCCCGTATTCAAGAATGGCCAAAGGATCGTTGCTCAACGCAGGTGTGGTTTGGGCTCGCGCCGGGGCCGGGGAGGGCGTGATCTGGGCCGGCGGATCGGTGAAATAAAGGGGCTCGGCGGGTTCGGCGTCGGAAGCGGCGCGATCTCGGGCGAATTTCTCGAGGCTCCCGGTCGTGATCCGATGTGCGCGGACGTCGGGATCGTTGAGCAAGTCGACCAAAAAAGGAATGTTCGTCGCTACGCCTTCAATTCGCGTTTCACGAAGGGCGCGGCGCGCGAGGTCTAGGGCTCGGACGTACTCCGAGGCAGGCGAATGCGCAATCAACTTGGCGGTGAGAGAGTCGAAGGCGGGTTGCGGGGTGTAGCCCGCATACCCGTATGCGTCGGCGCGGAGCCCCGGACCCGAAGCCAACTCGTAGTGGCTAAAAGTTCCTCCTGCCGGTCTCGGGGAGCCGTCCTTGGCCATTTTCTCTGTGTTGATGCGGCACTGAACCGCGTACCCGACAGGGGGCGAGATGTCAGACTGCTCAAGACCGAGGTCGGCGAGTCGGGCTCCGCCTGCAATGGCCAGCTGAGCCTGCACGAGGTCGATTCCGGTGACGGCTTCGGTCACGGTGTGCTCAACCTGCAACCGAGCATTGGCTTCGATGAAATAGAAGCGCTCGGGGTCCTCTGCATTGAGGAGAAACTCAAACGTTCCGAGCCCTCGATAGCCCAGTGTTTGCGCCATGCGAATCGAGGCTTCGAAGAGTTGATGACGCATGTCTTCCGAGAGGTCTGGGCTGGGAGCGACCTCAACCAACTTTTGATGGCGCCGCTGAAGCGTGCACTCCCGCTCCCAAATATGGGAAACGGACTCTCCGTCGCCGATCAGCTGCACCTCAACGTGTCGAGCTTGGGCCACCCTTTGCTCAAGGTAAACGTCGCCGACCCCGAATGCCTTTTCGGCCTCGGAGCGACAACGTTCCAGGGCTGCTTCGAGATCATCGATCCGCTCAACGACGCGCATTCCGCGGCCGCCCCCACCGGCGACGGCCTTGATCAAGAGGCTGCTGCCCCCTCCGAGGGACTCGAAGAAAGACCGGGCGTCCTCCAGCGTCTCGACCCGAGGCGTGCCGTTGAGGATCGGTACGTTGCAGGCTCGAGCGAGGGCGCGGGCCTCAGCTTTGTCTCCAAGCTTTTCGAGGGTGTCCGGGGACGGGCCAACGAAGTTCAGGCCGGCCGCCTCGCAGGCCCGGGCAAGAGGCCCGCTTTCACTCAAGAATCCGTAACCGGGATGGAGCGCCTCACAGCCCGTTTCTTGAGCAGCGGCAATCAGACCTTTGATGTCGAGGTATGCAAGGGCTCCGCGTCCCGTTAAGGGATGCGCTCGATCTGCCCGGCGGACGTGGAGCGATAAGCTGTCGTCCTCAGAGTAAACGGCGTGGCTCTCGATCCCGAGCGCCGCCGCCGCTCGGGCGATTCGGATCGCGACTTCACCCCGATTGGCAATCAGCAATTTAGAAAAGGACATCGACTCTCTCCGGCTGGTGAGCTCATCCCGAAGTCATACTTTACCGAATACGCTCCCGTGGGTCGGCTACTCTGGACGGGCCAAATCGCCTAATTCGAAGCCATTGGAGATTTTCGTGACGATCAAGAATTACGAAGAAGTCGACGTATACCCCCTCGATGATGACTTGCGTGACGAGATTCTCCGCAAGCAAATCGAATGCACATTCATTTGGGGACCCAAGACCGGGTGGCCTGTAGGCGTCCTGATGACCTACGTCTGGCGCGATGGCCGATTTTGGGTGACCGCGACCAGCCAGCGAAAGCGGATTGCCGCGATCCGGCGAGATCCACGGGTTTCCGTTGTTGTCTCCAGCCATGGAACAGATCTCGGCCCGGCCAAAGGCATCACCGCCAAGGGGCGAGCGATCATTCATGAGGATCAAGAAACCAAAGATTGGTTTTACCCCCTTTGTGCTGCGGCGAACGTTCCGGTTGAGGGAAAGTTGCGGAACGCTTTCGAACAGATGCTCCATAGCGAGCGGCGTCTCGTGATCGAAGTTGTGCCCGAGAAGTGGATCACCTTCGATGCCGGCAAGATGATGGTGGACTCGATGGCGGCTTGGAAGGACATGGGACTGCTCGACTAGCGCCTTCGTCTAGTTCTCGGCCTCAGTAGCTCCTTGGCAGTCCGAGTACGTGTTCTGAGACGAAGTTCAGAATCATTTCGTTCGAAATGGGCGCAATGCGGTGGAGTCGGGATTCTCTCCAGTAGCGCTCGACGTTACACTCTTTGGCGTATCCCATTCCGCCGAGTGTTTGGATCGCGCGATCGCACGCTCTGAAGCCGGCTTCGCTGGCTCTGTATTTAGCCATATTGGCCAGAGCTCCGGAGTTCTGACCCGTGTCGTACGCCCAAGCAGCCTTTTGCCACAGCAGTTCAGCGGCTTCGAGCTCCGAATACGAATCGGCCAAGGGGTGAGCGATTGCTTGATTCTGCCCGATGGGGCGATCAAAGACTTCTCTTTCCTTTGCGTAGTGGACCGCTTTATCGAGGGCCTGTCGGCCAATCCCGACGGCCTCCGAGGCAATGACAATTCGTTCGGGGTTGAGTCCATCTAGGAGGTGGTAAAAGCCCCGCCCCACTTCGCCGACCACGTCCGCATCCTTGACAGGGAGATCGTGGATGAAGACTTCATTGGAGTTGACCGCCGCTCGGCCCAGTTTTTCGATCTCTCGAATTTCGACGTAATCGGGGTCCAAGTCGGCTAAGAAAAGCGTCATGCCTTGGAGCGGTTTGGCGCACTCTTCTCGGGGGGTCGTGCGGGCAAGCAGAAGAATTTTCTGGGCCTGCTGCGCTTTGGTGTTCCAAATTTTTTTGCCGTTGATGATCCAGCGGTCTCCATCTCGCTTGGCGGCAGTTCTGATTCGTGACGTATCGGTCCCGGCATCATCCTCCGTCACCCCAAATGAGACGTGGAGTTCACCGGTCGCGGTGGGGGGCAGCGTTCGCTGCTTGAGTTCCTCTGAGCCATGGTGAATGACGGGCCCCATGCCGAAGATTGAAATATGCAGGGCCGATGCGGCGGCTTGGCAGCCGGCGCTGTGAGCGACGGTGCCGAGCAGAACTCCGGCGTGGGTGATGCCCAGCCCGCCGCCCCCGTAGGCCTCGGGAACGACAATGCCCGCCCAGCCGCCTGCCGCGAAGGCGTTGTAGTAGTCCCAGGGGAAGGCATGCTCTTCATCGCAGCGACGCCAATAGTCATCGTCAAATTGATCGGCCAGTCGACGGGCTTCGTGGCGGATCCCTTCGAGCTCCGAATCCAGTGAGAAATCCATAGGGAAGAGGCTAACACCCCACGGTCGAGGCCGGGGCGGCTGGTCCGGGAGCGCAGGGCATCGCTTTTTCGACCGCTTTTTTCGGATTCCCTGCATTGGACTCTAGGGTGCGCCGCGTCGGGCGGTTGGCGGACAGATCGATTTGCAGTCATCTCTGCGTCTGCGACCCTCGCGTTCGACCTCGACCCGGTGAAAAGCCTGAGGGGGTCAGGGTGCGGATCGTTGCGACTGTTTTGGGAGAGTTAACCGAATGAAGAAAACGCCGGTTCTTTTGACGGGTGCATCGGGCTCGATGGGCCACGAGGCCTTTTTAGAATTGATGCGCCGAACGGATCGGTATGAGACGCGCCTCCTGCTTCGTCCATCTAAGAAGAACAAGAAAATGTTTGCGCCTTGGTCTGGTCAGTCCGATCTTGAGATTATCTGGGGGGACCTCACAGACGCAGCGGATGTGAAAAGAGCGGTCTCCGGTGTGGACTATGTGTTACATCCGGCGGCGCTGATCTCACCCGAGGCGGACCGACATCCCCAGGCCGCTCGGCGAATCAATGTCGGAGGCACCCAGAACCTGCTCGATGCGATCCGAGCTGAACCGGATGGAGCGGAGCGTATTGGTTTTGTGAACATTGGTTCCGTGGCGCAGTACGGAGACCGATTGCCCCCCATCGAGATGATCCGGGTGGGCGATCCCCTCAAGCCGAGCGTTCACGATTTTTATGCGCTGACAAAGTGTGAGGCGGAGCGCTTGGTCGTCGAATCAGGACTGAAGCGTTGGGCCAGCTTGAGGCAGACCTTTATCGTCATCACGGACCTGATGTCGTTGCTGGACCCGATTATGTTTCACCAGCCGCTCGATCAATGTCTCGAATTCATTACCGGTAGAGATGCCGGGTACGGACTTGTGCAATGTATGGAGGCGCCGGATGAATTCTGGGGTCGGATTTACAACATGTCTGGGGGGCCTTCTTGCCGTGCGACGTACGAAGAATTCCTCGGATTGCAACTTGAGGCTCATGGGATGGGAGACTACAAGCGTTGCCTTGAGCCGAATTTCTTCGCGACTCGAAACTTTCATTGTGGCTATTTTTCCGATAGCGAAGAACTGAACCGTTACCTCGGCCATTTCCGGGATACCAAAGAGGATTATTTCGCCGCTGTCGCGGCCGCGGTACCCGCGTGGTTGCGAGGGGTCTGCCGAATTTCCTCTAAGCCGTTGGTGAAGCGTCTGGCACGCTGGTACTCGGATCCGATGCGTTGGATTAAGGAAGATAATCAGCCTTACATCGAGGCATTTTTGGGTTCTCGCGAAGAGTGGGCGGCGATTCCGGGCTGGGAAGAGCGGGCCAGGAGGGCGACGCAATGAGTGAGGAACGGACCCAGGCCGATCTTGTGGCGTTCGCGGAGTCCCGTGGAGGGCGCCTTTTGACAGAGACTTACGGGGGGTGGGGCGAGCCCCACCGCTGGGTCTGCGGTCGCGAGCACGAGTTTAGGGCGTCCCCCCGTCTGCTGATCGACGGTGGCTATTGGTGCCCCGAGTGCCTGCCTACCGTGGACGATGCCAGCGGTTGGGATTGGGATTTTCATGCTGAGGTGGATCCCATGCTGGCTCGCTTTCACATGGGCCGACGTTCCTCTTCCTGAGCGCTCGCCCTCCGCCGGGAGGCGTCCCGAACTCGCCGCCAAACCGCCTCGCCACCGACTCGCCATTTCTGCGCCCACTCGAACTCGGTTGCGAGTAAGCCCACTGCCGCCGGGATGACGACGACCGCTGGTCCGGGCAAGACAATCAGGGCGATGCCGAGGACGAGGAGGAGAGTACCGACCAGGAGAACGGCCGTCCGTCGTACCCAGCGGGGCAGTCCGGCCATCGTCCAGCGCCTGAAGCCGGTGCGAGAGATTGATTCGTTTTCCATCCGGTGAGGAAAAGCAATGAGCGGGCCAAGTCCGCAGGCGATGCGCGGGCCGCGAGGGCGAAGAAGAGGCCCCGGGCCGCAGTCAACCCACAGCGGATGCCGCATGGATTGGCATGCAGGGGGAGCGCCCGCCAATCGGGTTGGCAGGGCCTCATTGAGTCCGTGCTTGACCCCATCGGCCTCCCTTCCCAGCGGGGCCCAGGTCCACGCCAATTCGACTAGAATCGTGGCGTTCGCCCCGGCCTTTCTGCCCGGGCCCTTTGATCGGAGTTTAGGTTCACGTGTCCCGTCGAGAGTCTTCCTTTCACCCGCTCCGGGGCCAGACCGCGATCGCAGGGGTCGGAGAAACCGACTATGTCAGGGGTTCGGATGAGACCCCCGTCCAATTGATGATCCGGGCCGCTCGATCGGCGCTGGCCGACGCGGGGCTCGCTCCGGCGGACCTCGATGGGATTATTCCGCCGCCCGGTTATACATCGGCCGAAGAATTAGCCGCCAACTTGGGCGTTCCGGACCTCCATTTCGCGGTCACGGTTCATCTGGGGGGGGCCAGCCCGATCGCCTCGCTGAAAAGTGCCGCCATGGCGATTCACTCGGGTCTGGCACGGCATGTCTTAGTCGTGGTTGGGTGGAATGGGTTCTCGGCCTTTCGGCCTCGTCCCGGCGTGAAACCACCGCGATACGGGCTGGACCCAGCGAGCGTAGGCAATGTCGTGATGGATTATTACCTGCCCTATGGGGCGAGAACCGCCGCTCAATTCTATTCGTTTATTCTGATGCGCTACAAGCAGCTGTATGGCATTCAGGATGAGGATGCGGGCGAAGTGGCGCTGGCCGCTCGGGCCCACGCCCAACTGAACGAGAAGGCTTTGATGCGAGGTCGATCCCTCGATCTCGATGCTTATCTCGCGTCTCCCTATGTCGCGGAGCCTCTCCGGAAATTCGATTGCTGCGTTGAGACCGATTGTGCGGCGGCGGTGGTGATGACCTCAGTCGAACGCGCTCGTGATCTCAAGAAACGACCGGTTTTATATCTCGGCGGAGCCGAGGGGCATCCGTACCCTGCCGATGACATCACGAACCGTCCTGATCCCTTCCAGGTGGGACTCTCTTTCGCGGCGCCGCGGGCCTTTGAGATGGCGGGGGTCGGGCCGCATGAAATGGATTTCCTGCAGGTTTATGATTGTTTTACCTACACGGTTCTGCTTCAGCTCGAAGCCTTGGGGTTGTGCGGCCGGGGTGAGGCGGGGGAGTGGGTTCGGGGTGGACGCACGCGTTTGGGCGGTGAAATGCCCATGAACACCCACGGCGGATTGCTTTCCCAAGGTCATATGTGGGGGATGAATCACGTGATCGAGGCGGCTCGTCAGCTTCGGGGCGAAGCCGGCGCGGCCCAGGTCGACGGAGCCGAGACGGGCTTGGTGACGGGTTGGGGGGATTTCGGCGACGGCAGCATCGCGATTCTGGGACGGGGGGATTGAAGCCGCATGAGCAACACGCCGCCCCGGATGATTCCTGATCCCGATGGACGCAACGCCGATTTCTATCGTCATCTCGCCACAGGTCAACTCCACATCCAGCATTGTGAGACCTGCGGTTCGGTTCACCATCCGCCTCGTTTTAGCTGTCCGAGTTGTGGCGGCGAGAAGTTGATCTTCCGGCCCAGTTCGGGCGAAGGTCGAATCTTTTCTTGGACCGTGAATCACCGTCCCGTCGATCCGGGTTGGGCGGACCGGTTGCCTTACGCGATCGTCGTCGTTGAAATGAATGAGGGGGTTCGTCTGGTGGGGGCGTGGGCCGGCGAGCTGGATTCCCTTGCTTTGGATCAACCGGTTCGGGCCGAAGTAGAAAAAGTTGATGAACATTTCGCTTTCCTCTGGTTTCGGGGCGAGGGCTCCGACGCCAAGGGGCGGTGATCGTGGATTTTCGATGGTCCCCCGAACATGTGGATTTTCGAGAAAACTTGCGCGCGTTTATCCGTGACTGGCGAACTCCAGAGCTCCTTCAGGAATATGCAGAGACGTATGGGGGAGGTGGCGAACGGATTGGTGCTTTTCATCGGGCCATCGACGAGCGAGGATGGATGCGGATGTGTTGGCCCGTGGAAGTGGGTGGGGGTGGCCGGGATACGCTCTATCAGTACATCTTCGTCGAGGAGATGGAGTACTGGGGAATGCCGTACGGCAATTTGACCTTTACGTCGATTGCCCCGTCGATTCTGGCCTTTGGGAGCGAAGCCCAAAAGCAGCAGTACCTGCCCGGAATCTATCGGGGTGAGCTTTGCTTTGCTCTGGGTTACAGCGAGCCCAACGCCGGGACGGATCTGGCTTCTTTGCGTACGCAGGCCACTCGAGAAGGTGACGAGTGGGTGATTCAGGGGCAAAAAATTTGGACGTCGCTGGCCGATGTCTCCACCCATATTTGGCTGGCGGTCCGAACCGATCCCAGTGCGTCCAAGCATGGAGGCATCTCGATCATCATCGTGCCGACGGACACTCCAGGTGTCACGATACGTCCGCTGCACACGATGTATGGTGGCCACACCAACGAAACTTTCTATGACGACGTACGTGTTCCGCTTGACCATGTGGTGGGCGAGGTCAATCAAGGTTGGCCGATCATCATGCATGCGCTCAATCACGAGCGGGTCGCTTTGGCGGCGACGGGTGCCTTGGCTCGAATCTATGATCAACTCGTCGACCACCTTGCTTCCGAAAAAGCTGATCGTTTATCGGATCCCGTTGTGCGTCGAAGTTTGGCCGAATTGCAGCTCGAGTTACGAGAGCATCGGGCTCTCGCTCTGCGGAATGCATGGATTATCGCCCAGGGTGGAACGCCGATTTCCGAAGCCTCCATGGCCAAAATTTCGGGCACGGAACTGCGTAGTGGACTCGCCAACCGAGCCATGGATTTGCTGGGCCGGGCGGGGGGGTTGAGCGCTGACTCTCTCGACGGTGCGCCAATGGACGGTCGGGCGGAATTCAATTTTCGACTCTCCCCGATTTTCCGGTTTGGAGGCGGGACCAACGAAGTCATGCGCGACATTGTTGCGGCGGCCGGTTTGGGATTGCCCCGATGAGGTTTCGGCGGTGAATCTCGATCTCACTGAGACCCAGCGGCTGATGCAGGAGAGCCTGGGCGGTTTTCTTGAGGCTCATGTTTCGCTGGATCAAGTTCGCGATTTGGAGAGGAATCAAGGCTGGGACAAAGCGCTTTGGAAGAAGTTGGCCGAACAAGGTTGGCTCGAATTGGTGATTCGGGATGGCTGCGAGGGGGCCGATCTCGTCGATCTCTCGCTCGCAGTGGAATGTTTGTCACGCCGCGCCGCTCTGGTTCCATTTATGGAGGTTGCAGTCTGTAGCCGGGTGCTGCGGGCGTCGGACGCAGATGGGGCTACGCGGTCAAAGATCGCGGAAGGTGATCTGGTTGTGACGCCCGCGCTGCTTGAGGCTGTAGATGACTGGAATCGGATTGAAGCCAAAGTGACTTCAGCGGGACGCCTCAGCGGTGCAAAGCATTTCGTCGACTATGGCGCTGAGGCGACGCATCACCTTGTGGCGGCCAAGCAGGACGGTGAGATGGGTTTGTTCCTCGTGGACGCGAACAATGCTCGCTGCGAGCCCTTAAAAACGATTGGAAGAACGCCGAGCTGTCAGGCGACTTACGAGGCCGTGCCCGCAGAGAGGGTTGCAGGCGAAGAGGCCTTTATCGACATGATTCTATTGGGGCGAAGTCTCGCCGCTTTGCAGTGCGTGGGCGCGATGGAGGAGGCCTTGGAGAAAACGGTTCAATACGCCCGACTGCGAGAGCAGTTCGGCCAACCGATCGGTCGCTTCCAGGCGGTGCGTCATCATTGTTCAGACATGGCGATTCGCATCGCCAGCAGTCGGGATTTGTGTTTCGAGGCCATTTCGGCCCTGCAGGCGGGCAACCGGGATCCGCTTCGCCCGGCCGCTGCCAAGGCTTCTGCCTCTCGGGCGGCTCCGGAAGTCTTGATGCTGGCTCATCAAATTCACGGGGGAAACGGCGTGATCGAAGAAAACGATCTCTACTTCTTTACGCTGCGAGGCAAGGAACGTTCGTTGGCCTGGGGCACGGTGGACGAGTGTCTTGAAGTCATCGGAGAGCGGGTTGACCAGCCCGTTGATTGGCTGTGAGGCGCGGTTGGGGGCGTTGGCGGGGCTACGCCGACGAGCTTGAGGAAGCCCTGAGGATGGCTGGAGAGCATCTGGCCGAAGTCGAGAAGATCTGCGCAGAGGCCTGGGAGAGGGGAACCTGGAAATCGCGTCAGTCACGATCGATCGAAGCCGAAATGGTTCGTCGGACGTTGGATGTGCCAGTGCTGGGCGACCTTCTCCGCACGGCCTTAGCGCTGGTCCCCAGTTCTGTACCCGAGCCTCCGGATTTGGATCAGGAGCATTGGTCTGAGCCGGGTCAGACAGCCTCGCTTTCCTCAACAGCGCGAGCGGGGGGTCGCCCGGCAGTGGCCAACATTCCACCGTCAGCCAATGAGGAGCCTCCGGCGCGGATCCGTGCGGCTGAGCGGGCCCTGCAAGAACGGAGTCGTTCTCTTGTGGTGGTCCTCGATGATTTGGTTGGGGCTCGGAACGCTTCCGCCGTTGTGCGGACCGCCGAGGCTCTTGGTTTACAGGAAGTGCATATCGTTCAGCGCGAGGGACGCGTCGCTTTGGAGAGGACCGTGACCATGTTGGCGGAGCGCTGGCTCGACCTTTTTTGGTACCAGCGTGCGGAAGAGGCCATCTCCTCGCTTTGTGAGGCGGGCTACAGCATTTGGGTGGCGGATTACGCGCCCGGCGCGGTGCCGCTGTCGGAGGTCCCCATCTCGAGCCGAATGGCATTGGTCTTGGGAAGTGAGCAGAGGGGCGTTTCCACGGCGATGCGAGATGCGGCGGATGGCTTTTTCTACATGCCGACTGCAGGCTTCACGTCGTACGTCAACGTTTCGGTGATGGCCGGGATCGCGCTCTATGACATTGATTCGCGAATGCGTGTCAGCGGCGTTCGGCAGCCGCTCGAGGCTAGCGAACAATCGGCGCTGCGCGAGGCTTGGTATCCCGCCTTGGCGCGGGGAGATCGCGAACGCGCGGCTCGCTATCTTGGTTGGGTCAATCAAGGAGTTGCTCCGGCGCAGCCCAAGCGGGCTTCGGCCGAAAGGCCCGGTTCCTCCACGGATGGTTGATCGGTGAATGACAGCAGGTGGCCTGCGAGACCGCATAGGCTTGGGTAGGGAGTCACGGGTGGATTTTCTGAAAACGCTACGAGAAAAGATCGGAGAGCAGGGGCCTCCGCTGTCGAGTCGGGATGCGGTGAACCAAGCGATGATTCGCCACTGGTGCGATGCCATGGAGGATGACCATCCGGTCTATACCGACCCCGAATGGGCCGCCCGATCCCAGCATGGAGAAATCGTTGCGCCTCCAGCGATGCTCAATGCGTGGACGATGCAGGGTTTGCGGCCGCCGGCCCCTTCGGCTGAGGTGACGTCCGATCCAGCGAGTGAAGTGTATGAGGCGCTCGATCGAGCCGGCTTTACCTCGGTCGTCGCGACGAACTCAGAGCATGAATACGATCGATATCTCAGGCTCGGCGATTTGATTTCCGGGACTTCGCGGCTGACGGAAGTGAGCGAAGAAAAAACGACGGGTTTAGGGGTGGGACATTTCGTCACAACCGAAACGGATTTCTCCGACCAGGGCGGCAATTCGGTGGGCCGTATGCTGTTTCGTATCCTGAAGTTTCGTCCTGGGACGGGACGAGCTTCCTCGGCGGGCGAGGCCTCTCAGAATGCGTCCGCTCCACAAGCCGGCGAACGCCCTCCGCGACCTTCCCCTGCGATCAGTCGGGATACGCAGTTTTTTTGGGAAGGCCTCGAAAACGGTGAGCTCCGGATCCAGCGCTGCGAAGGCTGCGCTGAACTTTTTCATCCTCCGGTTGTACGGTGTCCGGCGTGTGGCGGATATTCCATGGGTTGGCAGACTGCAACGGGGCGGGCTCACCTCTACAGCTACGTTGCGCCCGAGTACCCGCATTTTGCCGCTTTCGATCCGGGTTATATCGTCGGGCTAGTGGAACTCGAGGAGGGAACGCGTCTGCTGACAAATATCGTCGACGTTGATCCCGAGGAGGTCCGGGTTGGGATGAGTCTCGAGCTGGTTGTTCGATCGGACAATTCGGACTGCCCCTTGCCGATGTTTCGACCCGTTCGACCCGAACGTCGGACGCAAACGCCTCGACTGGAAACCGTTCAAGTCGGCGAGCGCCTGGCGGCGTGTCCGATTCCGATCACGACCACCTCGATCGTGGCGACAGCGATGGCTTCTCGAGATTACCAAGATGTTCATCACGATCGAGAATTGGCTCAGCGTCGAGGTTCTCCCGATATCTTTATGAATATCCTCACGACTTCTGGGCTCTGCGCGCGCTACGTGACCGACTGGGGGGGGCCTGACGTGATGTTGAAGCGTTTGGCCATTCGGCTCGGAGTGCCCAACTACCCTGGCGACACGATGACGATGACGGGAAGGGTGGAGGCCATTCGAGATCGGCAAGTCGAATTGAGCGTGAGTGGACGAAATCGTGTCGGACCGCATGTGACTGGCGAGATTCAGCTTGAGTGGCCGCGAGGTGGAGATCGCACAGGTCCATGGGCTGATCCGATTCCCTGATAAATAGACTTCTCGGACACCTCGAGGACATGGTAATCTGAGAAAGCGGGGCGCTTCGTCTCGCTGCGGGAGGTCGGTGGTGAAGGTACTCGTCACAGGGGGCTGCGGGTTTTTGGGCTCACAGGTTTGTGAGCATTTCCGTCAGCAGGGCTGGGACGTCATTTCCTACGACAACATGACGAAGTCCGAACTGGTGCGGACCGGTTACCGAACCGAAGCTGCTCGCGACTTCAATTGGAATGCTTTGCAGGATCTTGGGGTCGAAATGGTCCGTGCAGACGTCGTTGATCTTGAGGCGCTCTGCGATCATGTCAGCGGATGCGATTACGTGATTCATACCGCGGCTCAGCCGGCGGTCACGATCAGCATTGAGGATCCGCTTCTTGATGTCTCGACAAATGTGTTGGGGACCGTTCATGTCCTGGAAGCAGCGCGTCGCCATGGTGTACCGGTCGGGAGTTGCGCCACAGTTCACGTCTATGGCAATTGGGTTAACGAAAAACTCGGCGAGATGGACACGCGTTACGTGCTGGATCCGCCCGAAATTTCTGAAGATTCGAAAACCATGGAGGGATACCTGACACCCCTTCATGGTTCGAAGGCTTCCGCGGAGCACTACGTTCAGGTCTATGCATCAACCTACGGGCTGCGTGCCGCGAGTTTCCGCCTGACGGGCATTTATGGTCCTCGGCAGCTGGGCGGAGAGGATCACGGCTGGGTTGCCAATTTCTGCATTCGTCATGAAATCGGTTGGCCCATCACTCTGTTTGGCACCGGCAAGCAAGTCCGGGACATCATTTTTGCCTCGGATGTTGCGACGGCTTTTGAGGCTTTTTATCACAGGGGCTCGTCGGGCATTTACAACATTGGGGGCGGTCAAGCTCATATGATCTCTCTGCTCGAATGTATCGATTTGATTGACCGCACGACCGGTCGAAAGAGCGAAGTTCGTTTTGAGGATGCTCGTTTTGGAGATCTGAAATACTTCGTTTGCAATATCGATCGGGCTCGAAGAGAGTTGGGCTGGGCCCCGCAGGTACGGCCGGAGGAGGGGGTTCCGCGACTCCTGGAATGGGTGCAATCGAATCGAGAATTATTCGCAGGCGATGGCAATGAGAGCGGATGATGCGATGAAAAGGCGGGCCGAGTGTGAGTTGAGGAGGCCGCGGTCATGAAAGCGCTCATTTTGGCCGCCGGGCGAGGGAGTCGTCTTGGCGAGCATCCTGATGAAGGTAATAAGTGCATGCTTCGCTTGTTCGGCAAGCCGCTGGTGCAATACAGCTTGGAAAATGCTGTGGGGGCCGGTGCGAAAGAGGTCGTGATGGTCGTCGGCCATCGAGCAGAAGCGATCATCAATGCCTTTGGGATCGATTTTCAGGGTGTTCGGATTCGATACGTGATTCAAGATGAACCCCGGGGTTTAGTTCACGCAATCGAAACCGCGGCCGACGCCATTGATGGCGATGACTTCATGCTGTTTTTAGCCGATGAAATTTTGTGGCAGCCTCGCCACGTGCCGATGCTCGAACTCTTTGAGTCGGAGCAGCTCTTTGTGGTCTGTGGGGTTGTGAACGAAGACGACCACGATCAGATCAGAAAAACCTACTCGCTGATCGAAGACGAAAGAGATCGACGGATTTATCGCTTGATCGAGAAGCCGCGGCGGCCATCAAGCCATGTCCGAGGAACTGGAAACTGTGTTTTTCGGTCGGCGATTTTTGACTACGTAGAGCTGACGCCCATCAACCAGAGCCGGGGTGAGAAGGAGCTTCCGGATCTGATTCAATGTGCGATTGACGATGGTCATATCGTTCGGGCTTTCGACATCGGAGATGGATACGTCAACATTAATACGCCCGACGATATCCTGGAGGCCGAGAAAGAGAACTCAGGCTGGGTGGAATAGCTGTTCTCAAAATGGGAGCGCAGGAGAGGTATTTGGCTGATCCCCTCACTCGGGACGATTTAAAAACTGCGGTGGTCATTCCCGCTTACAATGAAGCGGAGACGATCGGGGAGTTGGTTCGTCGGGCTCGCCGCCATGCTGATGTTTGCGTCGTCGACGATGCCAGTACCGATGGCACGGGCGCTTTGGCTGAAAGCAATGGCTGTACGCATTGTGTTCGACACCAAACCAACACGCATATTGCCGGTGGAATTCTCTCCGGATTTCGTTGGGCTCTCGGGGCGGGGTACGATCGATGCGTCACGATGGACGCGGGCCTGAGCCATGATCCCGATGGGATTCCCGCCTTCATGCGGCACGGCCGCGCTGATTTGGTGCTGGGGTACCGAGCGGCTCGCGACAACGTCCCCTGGTATCGCCAGGGTCTCAGTTGGGGGGCCAACCGCTTAATGAATCTGGCTCTGCCGGGTCAATTTTGGCCGGGCCGTGGGGCGGGCTTGAGGGATGCAACGTCGGGTTATCGAATGTACTCACGGCGCGCCATGCAACTGCTCGTGGACGCTCAAATGCAAAGCCGAACCTTTGACTTTCACATCGAAGCGCTTGCCTATATCTATCGGGCTGGTTTCACGATCGAGGAAGAGCCGATTCGCTACGCCTTTACCAACTCGTCGCTGCGCCCCACGATCGTTGTGGATGCGCTGAAAACATGCGGTCGAATTTGGGTTACGGAGCTCCGATAGCCCAAACTCTTGATTTCAAAACCGGTACATGGCGCCCAGGCTGACATTGACGAAGTAGTTGTCCCAGACGGATCCGACCCCCCATACAAAAGCTGTCTCGCCGGTCACCGCCCAGTGGTTGTTGAGATAAAAATCGACACCCACGCCGTTCCGAAAGGCCCAGTCCCCTTTGGACTGGGCGGCCCCGGGAACCTTGACCCACATGGCTCCGGCTCCGAGAATCACGTAGGGCTGGATTCTGTCTTCGAGAAGGAAGAACTTTCCGTTTACGCCGAGCAGCCAGCTGCCATCGGTGGGCTTTTCGTGATTGATGATCCATTCGAATTCGGCTTCGATGGCAATTCGTTTACTGTTTCGCCATCCGATTGCGGCATCGAGGGCGAAATCGGGCTGCCAGGAAATGGGGGCGGCGGGGGAAATTCCGTCTTTGGCGTTCCAGACGGCGATTTGTGCGGCCCCGCGAATGTAAGCCCCGGTCCGGGCATAGTCGGGTTCCTCATCCTCGTCCGCCCAGGCGATGCCGGAGCCCAGAAAGAGGCCGGAGCCCAGAAAGAGGCCGGAGCCCAGAAAGAGGCCGGAGAGGCAGCCGGCGAGTAGGCGTCCCATTCGAGTCATCTAACGGAGGACCTCCTTTGTGAATTCAGGCCGCCTTGGGGATTCAAGACACAGTGGTTGCGTCATCTCAAGCCGGACTTTACGCGGGTCGGTCGATATTTTCCAGCGAAACCCGGGGGCCTCGTCAGCTGTGCGTCGCCCAGGAAGAGGGCTGTGGTGTCCCTTGGGCGCCGGCGTCCGAGGAGAATCGGGAAGCGCGGATGTTCCCAAACAATCGGGCATCAATGGGGGAATTGATCGCCGGCAAAGCGATGGGCGGCCGTCCGAGAGGCACCGGAGCGGGCGGCTGCACTGTGAACCGGAGGTGAGGAAACCTGGGTCATTGAGGATGGAGTCAGAGAGGTCCGAGGCCCCTGATTCCTCGCGTTCGTTGTGTGTGGGGGGAGGGTGGCGGGTGGACCAGCCGGAAATAATGCAGTCTGGGTGAGATCAAGTGAGTCGCCGCACAATCCAGCCATTTTGGCCGTGAGGACGCAGCCTGATCTCTGGGGTTTCGCGGCAGAGGCTTCGGCTCGTCGGTACAATTGGGGAAGGTGGAAGCCTTCTGCCTCGATTGAGGGAAAGCGATAACGATGAGTGAAAATATAGACACAGGTTGGGACGAGACGGTTGATCTTCTTGTGATCGGTTCTGGGGCCGGCGCCATGACGGCGGGGATCGTGGCCCACGATCTCGGAAGCGATGTTTTACTGATTGAGAAGTCGGAGCGCTACGGAGGCTCCTCGGCGATGTCGGGGGGCAGCCTGTGGATTCCGAACAATCACCTGATGAAGGAAGCGGGCATTGAGGATTCGCGTGAGGAGTCACTGAACTATTTGCGTGAGATCACCGGTGGCTTAGTCCCGATTGAGAAGCTTGAGAAATACGTGGATGAGGCGCCTCAGGTCCTCCGCTACCTCGAAGAGAAAACGCATCTTCGCATGTTGGCCTTGCCGGCCTATGCGGACTACTACCCGCGCGCCAAAGGAAGTCGGCCGGGGGGGCGCTCGCTGGATCCGATGACCTTTGATGCCCGTTCGCTCGGAGACGACCTTCTTTCGATGAACGAGCAAAATCCGCAAATGCTCGTGATGGGCCGTATTTTTATGACTATCCCGGAATCGCGGATGATGCTCACTCGGGCCAAGGGCTGGATCGGATTGATGTCGCGACTCATGTTTCGGTATCTCTTTGATGTTCCGTGGCGATTTAAATCTCGTCGAGATCGATTTCTCGCCATGGGCAATTCGTTGGTCGGGATGCTTCGCCAGTCGATGGTGGATCGAGGGATTCCCCTTCGCTTGGAAACGCCCGCTCGAGAACTCATTGCGGAAGACGGACGCGTGGTCGGCGCGGTGGTTGAGCGGGGTGGTGTCTCAGTGCGCATTCGGGCCCGCAAGGGCGTGATTCTGGCGGCGGGCGGATTCGAGGGCAATCAGAATCTGCGCGAGAAGTACCTTCCTCAGCCGAGTCGAGTGGAATGGAGCTGTGCCAACAAAAAGAACACGGGCGACGCTATTGAGATGGCACGTGCTCTCGGCGCGGCCCTCGAATTTATGGATGAGGGATGGTGGGGACCGGTGACGGTGGTGCCCGGCGAAACGAATGCGCGAATGCTCGTGATCGAAAAGTCGCTTCCCGGAAGCGTCATGGTCAATCAGGCAGGGCGTCGATTCGTGAATGAAGCTGCGCCCTATATCGATGTGGTGAACGCTCAGTACGCCGATCACAGCGAGGAGTCGCCCTGTGTGCCGTGTTATCTAATTTTCGATGCACGCTTCAGAAAGAGCTACCCGGTCGGTCCCTTGCTCCCCGGGGCCCAGCAGCCAGATGCTTTTCTGCCGAAAGCTCTGAAGGATGGCTATGTGCAGAAGGATGACACGGTCAGGGGGCTGGCCAAGAAGCTCGGGATCGATCCCGATGGCCTTGAAGCCACTGTGGCCCGAATGAACGAGTTTGCCCGAACCGGCCAAGACACCGAGTTTGGTCGGGGTGATACGGTGTTCGATCGGTACTATGGCGACGAGAAAGTCGAGCCGAATCCGTGTCTCGCTCCGATTGCGGAAGCGCCGTTCTACGGCATGGAATCGTTTCCCGGAGAGTTGGGGACCAAGGGAGGCCTGCGGACTGATGTTCATGCTCGGGTTTTGACAGAGTCGGGTGAGGTCATCGAAGGGCTCTATGCAGTAGGGAATTGTTCGTCACCCGTCATGGGTAAGACGTATGCAGGGGCCGGGGCGACCCTAGGGCCTTCCACGACCTTTGCATCGATTGCGGCTCGTCATGCCATGGCCCGAGCAGGAGATTGAAGCTCAACCGCAGATGGGAAGACGACTCCGCTGAGGTGGATTGAGCGTGATGACAAGTAAGGAGGCCTCGTGCGCGTAGAGACCGTGATGCTTGGACCGGATACGGAGCAGTACGCTGGAGACGGAATTGCTTCTGCGAGCCTGTCGGATATTGCTCAGGCCGCAGGGAGGCTGGAAGGACTCGGGTTCGACGGGATTACAGCTCCGGAGGCTGGTCATGACCCCTACCTGCCTCTTGCGATCGCCGCCGAGCATACTGAGGCTGTTGACCTCGGAACGAATGTCGCCATCGCGTTCCCGCGAAGTCCGATGATTACCGCCCAACTGGCTTGGGACCTCCAGCATTATTCAGGGGGACGCTTCCGTCTCGGGATCGGAACCCAGGTGAAGCCGCATGTGACCCGGCGCTACGCGGCGGATTGGCGCGGAGCCCCTGGGCCTCGTTTGCGGGAGTATATTCTTTGCTTGAAAGCGATTTTTGCCACCTTTCAACACGGTGCGGCCCCTGACTTCCGGGGAGAACAGTACGAGTTTTCGCTGTGCCCTCCGTTTTTCAATCCCGGTCCCATTGAGTTTCCCGAGATCCCGATTCAAATTGCCGCGGTCAATCCCTATATGGGGAGGCTGGCCGGAGAACTCTGCGAAGGTTTGCGGCTCCACCCGATTGCGACCTTCCGCTTTACGCAGGAGGTTCTCGTTCCGGCGATTGCAGCCGGGGCGGCGAAAGCGGGTCGAGCACCCGAAGACGTCGACCTGATAGGGGCTCCTTTCCTCGTAGTCGCCGAGACCGAGGAGGAGATGGATCAGGCGAGGCTGGATCTCAAGCAGCACATCGCTTTTTATGCCTCGACGCCAACCTATCACTCGGTGCTTGAATTTCATGGCTGGATGGATGCGGCGGAGGCACTTCATCGCCTTTCCCGCGAGGGGCGTTGGAAAGAGATGCCCGCTGTAATCACGGATGAAATGCTTGATGAATGGGCGGTGATCGCGACCGCAGACAAGTTTGCTGATCGTGTCCGCGAACGCTGTGAAGGGCTTTTTTCGACGGTTCTCTTGGATTTGCCGGGTGGACTTCGGGCCGATGACGATTGGGTGAGGGAGACCGTCTCGGCCTTGAAGTGAGGGCGTTTCGAAAAAACCGTTTTTGCGATTCGTTGCGGCGTGTCGAATCGAGGGGAGTATGGGATGAGCACTGAGGATTGGTTTACCTACGAGGTGGATGAAAAGGTGGGCATCATCACCTTGAATCGCCCGGAACGGATGAATGCCATCAATTGGGATCTGTCCGGCGCGATTGCAGACAAGCTTCGAGCGCTTCGGAAGGACGACGAGATTCGAGCCATCGTTTTGACGGGGGCCGGCGGAAATTTCTGTTCTGGGGGCGATGCGGAGTTCTTAAGTGGGGCTGACAAGAGTCGACCCATTCCGGGTCTGACGGATGGACCTCTGGAGCGATACCAGCGCAAGACACCCGCTGGAAATTTTGCTGAGCTCACGCGATGGATTATCGAGGTCGATAAGCCAGTGATTGCTGCCGTTGAAGGCGTTTGTATGGGGGCCGGGCTTGCGTATGCCCTGGCCTGTGACCGTCGTTTCGGGTCCACGACCACACGCATGAGTGCGGCCATGGTGAGGCTTGGTTTTGCGCCGGACTGCGGAATCACTTGGTTTCTTCCCCGGATTACGCGCTTGCCGACTGCCCTCCGCATGGTCACAACCGGCGACATTCTTGATGCGGAGGAGTGTCATCGAGAGGGTTTGATTGATGAACTCGTCGAGCCCGGGGAGGCCAGAGCGGCGGCGCTCCAATACGCCCACAAGCTGGCGCGAGGCCCAAGTGTTGCCGTCGACCTGGCGCGTCGATTTATTTATAAGGCGTTAGTTTCGACGGCGGACGAAATGTACGACTACGAGGGTGTGGCCGCCGTGATGTCGGCCATGACCGAAGACGCCCGCGAGGGCACCCAGTCTTTTATCGAGAAGCGTCGTCCGAAATATTCTGGTCGGTGAGACCTCGAGCAAAAACTCGGAGTGATCCCAGGCGGCCCGCCGGTCTGTATTGCGACCAGATCGCCTCGAATTGCGGGTCGGACCGCAGAAAATTCAGCAGATCCCAGCGTCCAGGGGGCAAGCCCTGCAGCGGTCCAGCTTGAGGAACAAAGACCCAGGTGGGCGGGCGCCGGGAAAAATCGCTGACAATGCTCTCGCGTAGGTAGGCCTCGATTTCCAATCCCCGCGCCGGGGAAAGACGTGCTCTGTCTTCGGGCGATCCGTAACGGCTTCTGAGGATTGCGGCGAGTGGCCAGAGGCAGGAAAAGCGAAGGCTCCACTCTGCTTCTGCATAGGAGGCTGCAGGAAAAGCGGGAGGCACCGAAGTGGACAGAACAGCAAAGGTCCGGGGTTCCTCGCTGCGCTGGAGCCATGTGGCCAGCTGCGCACTCATTCCCTGCGAGCCCAACCCACCCTGTGCTCTCAGAATGCGGCCAGCATCTCCGGGCGATACAAAGGCGATGGTTACGACAAGTGCGAACGTCGCGGTGCCATGGGCCAGCCTTTTGGACGGATGCAGCGGCGTCTGAGTCTCACTCGGAATGCGTCCGATCCAAGGGGCGAGGCAGGCTAAAAAGATGAAAGATCGAAATGGGAGCGCGTGGTAAGACCACGGGGTGCCGCCCAACAAATAGGCGATCGAACTGCCGATCGCAGCGACTCCGAAAACGAGGCTGAGCGTTCGAGCGGTCGAGTGGGGAGGGGTGCAGCGAATACTCAACAAGGCTGCAGCGATCGCGATGAGTGACTCCAGGCTGATCAAGGATGCCCGCGGTGTCTGATAGGCCCAATAGCTCGATAGGGCGAGGGGGAGAGCGACGGTGAGATAGCCCGGGGTCACGACAAGAAGCCACGCTCCGTAGGCCAAGCCTGTCCCGACGACCGCAAGCGACTCGGGTCTGAGAAGAGAGGAAAGGCGACGCCTTCGGAGCAAGAGGAGGCCTTCTAAGCCAGCCCAGGTCAAGAGATAGTGCGGCTTAATGCAGAGTGCGATCCCCAGAGCCATCCCTATGGCGATGGATGGACCGGTCCCCGAAGACAGGTCTTTCATGCGGATCGCGGTCAGGAAGAGAAAGGGCAGTATCAGGAGCAGAATCCAATCTTCGCGTTGTGCATAGGCCACCGCTTCGCCCCCGAGGAAGAGAGCCGGCATCCAAGACACCACAAAGCAGAGTCCAAAGAGCCACCATAACGTCGGGCGTAGATCTGCAGACGCGTGCAATCGGATCAGGAGACGGAAACAGATGACCAAGACAAGGCTGATGCTGGACCACATCTGGATGGTGACTGCGAGCGGTGCTCCCACGTCAGTGAGCTGGACGAGCACGGCCGCCGGGGTCATGATGTAGACCGCGAGTGGCGGATTTACGTCGATGAAATCTTCGCCGTATAGAGGGCTTCCCTCGAGCAGTCGGCTGGCGCCAACCATGAGCCAAGAAACATCATAGTTGAGTCGTGACCAACATGAGATCAGGAAGCCGGTCACGACCAGCCCTGCCGCCGCGCCGAGCGGGATGGCCGGATCCTCTCTCCAGAGTTCGGTGCTTCTTCGAAAACCGCCGATTAAGCTTGGCCGGACGGGTCCCGCGGTGTCCTGATCCACCCCAAAAGTCTACTCCAGCCATGATCGGCGCGACAATGGCTCGAGGGCTAGTGGATTCACCCTCAGACGGACTGATAAAGTCTCCTTCGAAACCTAGACTCGTTTTATACTAATGAAAATCGCCCAAGGCGAAATTCGATTGAAGCGATCGTCTGCGCCCAACAACGGATCGACCGAGCTCGGCTCGGCTGAATTATCGGCCAACCGCTGGCTGCACGGACCGGTGTGGGATGTGCTGCTGGGCTGCGGTGTTCTTTACTTCATTTCGTTTTTTGCTCTGGGTCTGAGCGGCCCGGCCGTCACCGGAACACTCTCGGTCGGTGGTCTTGCGATTCTCGCGATTGTGACAGGCGCGCCCCACTATGGCGCCACATTGCTCCGGGTTTATGACCAGCGTGAGTCCCGGCGGCGATACGCTTTGCTTGCGGTGTGGTTCTCCGTTGGACTCGTATTTCTCTTTGGCGCCTCGCTCTACTGGTACTCGCTCGGGATCTTGATGATCTCGATTTACTTCAATTGGAACCCTTGGCATTACTCTGGTCAGAACTACGGACTGGCGATGATGTTTCTCCGTCGCCGCGCCGTCGCGGTCAGTCGTTTGACCCAAAACTTGTTCTACGCATCATTTATCCTTTCCGCATTGCTGGCGGTTGTAGCGATGAATGGAGCTCGGCCTGAAGGGGCACTGTCCGATGCCAAGGTGATCGGGCCCCTCTACTATTTTGAGCCGATTGGGTTATCGGATGCTTGGATCACGGGCCTGCTGGGAGTCGGTCTGACTCTCTACGGATTTTGTCTGATCGGGGCCGTCGGCTCTCTGCTCCGTAGAAGTACATTTTCAGATATTCTGCCCGCGCTGCTTTTGGCGGGGACACAGGCGCTTTGGTTCGTGATTCCTCTGGTGATGCGGCATTGGGAAATCGCTCAGGGTTTCTTGCCCTTTAGTGCAAACTATGGCGAGTATGTCTTTTTGTTCATTGCCGCCGGTCATTCAATTCAATATCTCTGGGTGACTTCCTATTTTGCCCGAAGAACTGATCGCTATCCCGGAAATTTTCGGTATTGGTTCCGCTGTGTTCTAGCCGGATCCGCCCTCTGGAATGTCCCTCCGATCCTTCTGGCTGCTCTTGCGGTCGGCGTCGTGGCCTATACGGAGGGCCTCGCGCTGCTGGTTGCTGCGGTCATTAACCTTCATCATTTTGTTTTGGATGGCGCGATCTGGAAACTTCGAGACGGTCCCGTGGCACGAGTCTTGTTGCGGGATCGTCCGCAGGGCGGTGCATCGCCGATCGAATCTCGAAGTGATCGGCATCTCGGACGAATTTTTGTGAGCTTGGTGGGATCCGTGGGCGTATCGATCGCTCTCCTTTCGTGGTGGGAGAACGAATTCGGATTTGTCCGCGCGAGTCGGCGAGGCGATGAAGTCCGGATGCAATTGGCGGCCGAACGGCTCGAAATGATCGGTCGTCCTCAGGGAAACTACCGTCGACATCTCGCTCAAGTGGCTTTGGCCCGGGGTGATCAGTCCGAGGCGCTAGAGCAACTCAACAAAAGCCTGGAGGTGAGGCAGCATCCGAAGTCTCACTTCGCGAAAGGTCATGTGCTGAGGAATCAAGGCCGTTGGTCGGAGGCGGCGGCCGCCTATCAGAGTGCCTACGAGATCGATCCTCAGCCGGTGAAGCTGATTTACCGATTCTCCGACGCCTTGATTCACGCGGGAGACCTCGATCGGGCCGGTCAGGTCCTGCGTGATGGACTCAAACTGCATCCGGGGAATCCGGTTCTCGTTCAAGAGGTCGCCGTCTTGCAGCAAGCTCAGGATAGAAGTCAGTGAAAACGGCTCGCACGCCACGTCAGTCGCTGATCTTTCTGCTGATTCTATACGCCGGCTGGGCTCTTTACTTTGTTGCGCAGACCAGTTTTGAAACCCCGGATGGGCGCGTTTTTTGTCTCTGGGACGACGCGATGATTTCGATGCAGTACGCCCGGAATTTCGCCGAGGGGCAGGGCCTAGTCTGGAATGTGGATGGTCCGAAAGTGCAAGGGATTTCCAATCCAGCCGTGACCTTGATGATGGCCGGTTTTCACTTTTTTCCGATTGCGCCTCGCTCCGTTTCGCTTTTTTTTCAGCTTCTCAATCTTGCTGTCCTCTTGGGTATTCTGATGGCGACTTTCTCGCTGTCTCAGATCTTGCTGCAGGATCGGACTCGAGTCAGCTTTGCGGTTCTGTGGACGACGATGCTCTCGGGCCCGTTAGCGCTTTGGGCGCTGAGGGGCTCCGATATGGGTTTTGTGACTCTCTGGCTTCTGCTTGGCGTTCGCAGTCTGGCCCAAGTTGAATACGGTCAGGGGAAGTCTTTAACGGCTCGCTTCGTGGCTTTGGCACCGGGCTTATGGATTCGTCCAGACGTCGCGCTCTTTTATGGGCTCTTGCTGTTTGCAGCGTTTCGAATCGGGCAGCGTCGCGCAGCGGCTCTGGGCGCTGCATCCGCCGCCCTCGTGCTCGGCATTTGGCTCGGGGCTGGTTGGGTCTATTACGGCGATCTTTTGCCCAACACTTACTACCTGAAGGCGACGGGACATCCTCGTGGGTTGGTGCTCGCCAAGGGAGTCGAGCTCGTGGGTCAGTGGGCGCCGGCTCTGGTGTTGCCCATTTTCCTCTCGGCAGGGAGTGTCTGGCGTCATCGGACTAAAACTACATATCAGTTGTTGGGAACGATTCCGCTGGTTTCGGTGGCTTATTCGATTTGGGTGGGCGGCGACTGGATGGCTTCTCATGGTGTGAGGTTCATGGTTCCCATGCTGCCGATGATTTCGTTTCTCATGATGGAGGAAGTGGATTTTCTGCTCAGTCAGATGAAGGCGCCTTTTTTTATCAATCGAAAGACTCGGGCCGTCTTGATCTGGATTCTG
>NHEP01000172.1 GCA_002171515.1 bacterium TMED88
AAGATAACAGCTTCTGATGGTGGAACTTCCGACGAATTCGGCTGCAGAGTATCCATCGGGTAACAATAAAGCCTTACTCTTTTAACAAGGCATTTAAACAACTATTAAAATATAAGTAAAGGGCTTTACTTATGACTACTGAAGAACGTGCAAAATTCTGGGAGGCAGTAGAAAGTGGAGAAAATCCACTTCTGTCTGTTCTTCATAACTTAGTAGAAAAATGGGGCCTGCCAGCTATTATTATGGCACTAGGAGATATTGGTAATGTTTTATCTGAAGATGCTGAAACCGCTCCCCTTAGCCCAAATCAACGCGGCTTGATTATGGGTGCTTGCGCTCAAGTATGCGCACTAAGTGACCAAATGCATGCCGAAATGGAACATCTATCAATTTCAGAAAATGGATAAAAGAGAATTAGACAATTGGAAGAAAGTGAAGGAAGCTTTGGAAAAAGCAAACAAGACTGATTGTCAGTACTACCGGCGTGCAGTACTGATTGTTGAAGGCAAACCAGACCCCCTAACATAATTAGTTAAAATTGTAGTACTATAGCAACAGTAATCCAATGAAAAAGGGTTTAAATTTTTCTGGATATAATGCAGATAAATATCTACAAGATACTGCCGGCAAGCGACGTATGGCCGGTGATATTTTTAATGATAAAGATGAAGATGAGTCTCTTCTAAACAAAGAAGAAGAATCTACTCCAACAAGAGCAAGCCAAGTTGATTACGATCAATTAGCAGGAATGAATGAAGGTGAAGACATTAAAGGCGGTACGCAACCTGCTTGGGGTGGTAGTAATGCTTGGACAAAGCCAGAAATCACGCCCCCTGCTGAATTAGAAGATGGCAAGGTTTATGCTGGCGGCTCTAAAAATTTCAATGAAAAGACTGGCCAATATGAAACTAAACCTGCAACCCCAGCCCCAGCACCTAAACCAACACCAACACCAACCCCTCAACCAACTCCAACCCCTAAAACTGGATTTTCATCACTATATGACCCAGGAAGGGCTCACCGAAACAAGTTTACAGATCAAAGCCATAATGCATGGAACCAATTCATGATTGTTGGACCTGACAAGTATCACAATCAAACAACCTATGATATGGGTTTAGAGCCTTATAAAATCACTGGCAGTTGGGTTGATAATGAACTCAGTCGGCGTTTTGGTACTGACTGGCGGAATACGTAAAAGAAAGTAGCCTGTGGAAACCTAAAGGCATCACTGATATTCACATATGATCTTAACCGAATCAACGGCTCTATCATATAACTGAGCTATATGGAGCTTAGCGGAGTCGAACCGCTGACCTCATCCATGCCATGGACGCGCTCTACCAGCTGAGCTAAAGCCCCGTGCCTGCTTTTAATCGCACTTGACCAATTTACCATCCCACCCACCAACCTCTAAATCTTTTTTGCTTGACTGGTAGGCGTTCACTGGTAGAGTTCTGGTAGAGCGGTTGCAGATCGCAGGCTATGACTAGCATGTCATATAAATGGCATTTTGTGCACACAGTTGCATAAAATAAGTCATAGACTGGGATCTCAACTGTTCAGTGGTAGGGCAAATCAGGTCAAACTGAGACAACTACCGCCAACTTTACCCGCTGATCTGGCCTCAATTCTGCTTTTAGGAATTGATCAGATGCCACGTCAAATACAGCCGGTGGAGGAAATAGCTCCCAAATGGTCTCAGCTTATGGCTCCTGCAAAAGGTCAGATTTATAAAGTGAATTTGCCACCGCGTCATGGCAAGTCACGTTCCTTGGCGTTAGAGATTGAAAGCAACTCAAGAAGCTTTCGTCTACGAGCAAGAGATCATTCTCGAGCAAGGCCAGTAGTTGCTCGTAGTCTTGATATTCAATGCCCAATAGAAATCACGAGCAAAGAAGAGGCACTAAAATACTTGCAAAAATTTCCAGAGAAGTTTTTGCTCTTCCAAGGGGTTTTGGAAGAAATGGAAAATGGCTACTGGATGGGGGAACTAAACGTCAGTCATAAGGAGCGAAAGCATATTCATCGCAATTATCCTCACGGGACGTTGGGACACTGTTTACGCTGGTATATGTCAGAAGAGATAGGCTCTGATAATCAAAGAGATACATTTGGAGCAGATGCTTATACCCTGTTAAGAATGGAAAGCAAGAATGGAGAATTCTTTGGCCATATCAATGCAGAAGATCTCGATGAAGATATCGCTGACCAGATGCACTTTGAGTGGATCAAGGCAGGCCGTGCTTATACAACCTTAAGAGGAGCATTTGCTCTTCTTTCAGTCGCGCTATCAAGAGGTGCCAAGTTTCCTAAGTCAACTGGTGTCAGACGTGGGAAGTACTGGGGTTCTGTTGACAGTGAAGGCAGAGGTAACCCCATCAACAATGAACGGAGACGAGTTGATTCCATCATTGCTGACAATCGTTTAAAAGACGAGAACTCTCGACCACAGCCATTCACTCAAGAGGAATGCACAGCATTAACCAAGGTATTCTTACGTCAGGAGCATTTGAAGCCATACTTCCCTCTATTTGCGTTGCTGCTGTCTACAGGCAGTAGGCCAAACGAAGTGCTGGCATTGAGGTGGAGTCACGTCATCGGCCTATGGAAAGGGCATCAAATTGGCACGCATGTACCGCCTGCGCAGAAGTTTGTTCTAGACGGTCAGCCTGTATTTTTTGAGTTTGGAGTTGAGAACAGAGAGAGATTGCATGTTGACCCTGAGCAGCGGTTCAAATGCGTCAAGAACGGATGTGAGCATCAACCTTTGCTGAACACCTATGTACCTGAGTTTGAAGACCTGTTCGCTAAGGCAATAAAAGCTGCACTACCACCCGTGCTCGATTGTATGACCAATCGAGAGTGGCGTAAAAACTTAGTATTTCAGGGGCCAAAAGCAGGGGATGACTTTAGGCTCCCGTTTGATTGGCACAATTTCAGAAGATATTTTATGCAAGCATGTGCTTATGCAGGTGTTCGTTACCGAAGGCCCTATAACCTTCGGCACACCTACGTATCATTGATGGTTCATCATGGTCAGTACAGCTGTAAGCAGGTCGCTACTTGGATTGGAGATACTGAAAGTACTACTCGAAGTAACTACTTAGGTGTCGTCAACTTCCCCCTTATGGACAAGGTGGAAGGCAAGCCTGATCTCAACACCATGATTAATGCAATGAGTGTTGCTGAAAAGGCTCAGCTGATGGCTCAGCTTGCTAGCTCAATTAGCGGCTGAGATACTCAGCAATCTTTAGCTTGTGACTTCCGCGCCCCCCGGACTCAGCAAAATCAAGCATCCAAGTCTTGTCGTACCGAATGGTGTGACTACCAAACTGCTGGTAATGCACTCCTTTCATCAACCGACCTGAGTGCCGCCAACGCTGCAGAGTTTTGCTTGACACAGCAAGTAGCTGACAGACCTCTGAAGGCCGTAGTAATCCTTTAGTCATTTATATATGCAATCATTTGCCCACTAAGACTATAGCTACTTTCAGGCTACTGGCAACAAAATAACTCAATACCACGCTAACCACTCTACTCTCTATAAAGTGCATATTTAATAGTAGGAGGAGAGGGGGAATAACAGGATAGGTTTATAGGAAACAGCGCGGTTTAGTGGGGTTTGCGTGGTTTATAGAATATAGGTAGTTATTAATAAACAAATGGCTATTCTTGAATCAGCAGTCTTCTGGATTGTGCTTGCTGCAGCTAGTGAAATCATTGCACTTAGCCCATTAAAGGACAACTCAATTATTCAACTCATCTTTCATACAGTAGAGAAGCTTAAGCCTGGAAAAAAGATCTGAATATCCCCGCTGATGGACAGTGGATATATCAGTTCAACACGCTGAGTGCTGCTGAACGTTTAAAGCGTTTGATACAAGCAAAGAAATTTTATGCAACGCTTCCGCACAAACTGGATGCAGCACAAGAAGTCTGGCTTGAAGCACAACCTGAACCAGAACCAACAGTAGAGTTTACTGAAGTGCTGGACGGAGAGACATTACTTGGCGGCGAAATGCGACTCAGTTTTAAACCCGAAAATGATACTACTTTATAAAGAATCATTGCCTGGTTAGACTTTACCTAAGTTGCTCACAACAACTACATGGGATACGCAGAAGACTGGGGCGAACTTATGTTCAGTCTCCAGTGCCTTTCTAAAGGCTCCGCCAAGCGACAGTTCAGAGAAACAATACGTTATAGCTTTGGAGGGCTATGTGCATACTGCAGATGTAAACGAGCAGACACAGTTGATCATTTAAAACCACGCTCAAAAGGTGGTAGTAATTTAAGGTCTAATTTAGTCCCTGCTTGCAAATCCTGTAACCACTCCAAAGGGAGTGAAGATTGGCTAACCTGGTATGAGCGACAAGAGTTTTATAGCGAAGTCGCAAAAGAACTAATTGAAGAATGGATTGCTAACAAGCGAATGGACTTAGAGGACTATGATGAACGAATTAACAATCGAACAGAGATTTGCCTTACAGCGAGCACGGTATGAAGTAGCACGAATGAGCCGTGGTGCGTTGGAGAAGACAGCTGTTCGGTTGCTTAAGTCACGCATGGAGCAGAAAAATGGAGTGCAGGAATTACTCATGGGTAATGGGATCCTCTTTAAAGTTCAGGAAATGCAGAACGGATTGCCTGAAATTATTTCTGAAGATACTTTCATTGAACTATTGAAAATGCAAGACGACAGTCTGCCATCCGACATCATGGATGAAGGTTGGGAGATTGACGACATTGATGACGACGGTCTCACAATGATGTGATATCTACTAGACTACATTTAGTCTAGATATTAATATGGAATACGCCATCGTAGGTTCAGTAATTTCACTTCTAATCAGTATGAAGTTCGCTGATTATAAAACAAAAGAAACTGAAGAAAGGATCAAAGCGCTACAAGCGAACGTTGAGCTAGTAACGACAGCAGTGCAAACTTCTGAGAAGGAAGCACCTAAGAAAACATTGATGATTGTTGCACCGGTTGCTAAGGCAGTAAAAGAATTACAGGCTGCCATTGGTGTGCAGTGAGACTGACGCAGGTATTTAAACACTACCGTGAGCCGCACCAAATTGCAGCAATTAATATGCTGGAAGATGCTCTTCCTGATGAGCTGCTTGATAGGAATGCTGATTGGATACAGTGCTTTTATTCAGAACCTGCCCTTAAAGAACCACTTATAATGGTAGAAAAGCCTTGAAATTATAGTGTCTGCCTTTAGAAGTGACCCAATTGACAGACGTCGATTAAACATGCGTGACCGTCGTGACCTTGATAAAGGTGGTGGCTATGCAAGTGACAAAAGGGAAGATAGGCAAGTGCGTCAGATTAAAGGTGCTGTCGATTACAGCGCTAAACAACAGGAAAATACTACGCCTCAAACACCTGGTACTGGTGGTATGACGCAGGGTTTAAGTATTCAGCAAGAACGTCAGCGTAAAATGGGTGAAGCTAAAGAAAGAGCTCAGTCATTCAGACCTGACATGGAAGATAATATTTACGATATCTACGATTAATAACCAACTAGACCCTTGTAACTTTTGGGTGACTGCCAACCATAGTCATCTCCACCCCAGTAACGACCATCTCTGCCACGCTCACCAACAATATACAGACCAGAGTTTTTAAGACCTGATGATTGAGAAAGGTCTTGCAGTCGTTGATCTCTCTGCTGAATGAGAGTATCAACTTTTTGAGCTTCAGCAATGCGTCTGTCATTATGAGGGACGCTAGGACGGAAAAAGTCTTTACGAAAATGAGTAGCCGCTTGAGGCACAGTCATATCATTAGTCTCACCACTTAAAGTTCTAGTAAATCCAGAAAGACTTTGACCTGGAGCAGGATCATGTTTACCAGCGTACTCATCAGCTGCGTACTTCATTTGGAAATCCATACTATTAGGATCACCACCAGCAGCAATGTATTCAGCACGTGCTCGGTCATAAGGGCCACGCCTAGCATCAGTGTATTGCGCTAAGCCTCTACCTTTTTTAGCATTAATTTCAACAACATCGGTGTTACTGAGAGTAGGGTCACCTGTTTCAACAATGTAATTACCTGTCAATGCTGAAGCAGAAGTTCTAGGCATCTGTTTGATTGCACCCCCCGACATATCACTCATTTCATAAGTAGATAAGCCGTCATGGAGTTGCTCAACATTAGCTGGAATGTTAGGGCGAGCAACATCACTTGTAGGCACAGCAATCACTTCAGTCGGTGTCTCAGGCATCTGAGGCAAGACTGATTTCACAGCATCTGAAGCTTGGTCATAAAGAGAGCCAGCAAAGCGAGTAATATTACCAAACAAATCCATTGGGCTATAAGATATATTCTCTATTATAAAAAACTAAAAAAAGAGCCCGGTGTTAACCGGACTCTGTAGTTACTTAGTGTAAGTGCGACCACGGTAAACAAATGTACCGTGTGTTTCTGAGGGTTCGTGGTGAATGGAATAACGAGTGCCACGATAGACAGTGTCGTTAAGTTTAGCTAGCTGCAGCTCTTTACGAGCACGCGCTACTTTCTTACGAGCATTTTCGATGCTCATTACTTGTACGTTAGTCATTGGAAACTCCATAGTGAGGTGAAGAATCCCGTTCCTTCAGTCCTGTCTGACTTACTTGCGTCCCCTGATAGGGGATGAACGTATTATTATTCTAGCTATTTTGAACGGTTGAAGTCAAACTCAAAGATACAACCCTGTAATGCAGGCTTCATTGCAAGTAACCACTCTTGGTCCATCTCTCCTTGCCCGGTCCACTTTTCTAAAGTAAATGCAACAGCAGAATGCAGCGCTCTAACACTGCGCTCATTCATCGTAAATGTAACTTCTGTCTGTTCCATAGACTTAATTATATCAATGTGTATCTTGCCACGATGCACCGGTATCAGCAGCAGCTGTGATTGGTACGCGGAACTTGTAGTGCTGTCCTGCAATCGGTGCAGCTTTAACAAGTAGTTCAGCTACATGGTCAGCTTCAGTCGGTACAACAGAGAGTTGAACTTCATCGTGTACGTAGGCACAACGAGTGTAGTCACGGTTGTATGTAAGCCCTGCTTCATCAAGCAAGTCTTGACCTACCACCACCCATCGCTTACTGATGATTGCTCCGGCTGATTGAAGTAGATAGTTAAGGGCTGCGTGTTCAGCACGGCAGAATATAGGGCGCCCATCAAGCCCCCTAAGACGACCGCTTCCACGAACCTTCTCTTTAACGGCATCAATTAATGGCTCCAATCCTGGGATAGCGTCAAGGAATTTGCGACGCAGCTCTTGACCTAGCTGTTTCTTCTGTGCGTCAGATAGTTCTGGGTGAAGACTATGACCTAACTTCTGGTCTCCAGCACCGTAAATAAAGGCGTAGCAAATTGTCTTGACTTCTTTACGTGTGCATCCCACACGGTCAGCATTCTGCTGGTGAATGTCGCCGTTGCATACAACGTCAGCAAAGGCACCTTCATCAAACCTAGATAGGTAATGACCTAATGCCCTGAGCTCTAGTCCTTCAAGGTCAGCGCCGACCATGACGTGACCTGGGTGCGGAATGAATAGCTGACGTGCCCATGGTGCACTGACAACCTGCCCTAGGTTGGGACCACGATGAGCGTTCCGCCCCGTCTGCGTAGCCAAGGTGCAGCTGTGGTGAATACAGTTGTCTTGCTCAATCGTATTGAACCAAGAGTTAGACCCCTCAGACAATTGACCGAGCCACTTCTGCAAAGTAAGCAGACGGATAAACATCTCGCACTCTTCATGGAGCAGCATGTTCTTTTGCTGCAATGCAAGGTCGCGTATTTCAGACAAGCAGGCTTCATCAACCTTAGGTTTACCGCTGTCAGTCAGTCGAGTGAACCGTGCACCACGGAACTGCTGCAGTGCCCAAGCAATGTTTAGCCTGCTCGTTGGATTAAAGTCAAGCAGCTTAGTGAATGATGCACCAGCTACATAACCCTTAGACTTGTTCTGTCTTTTAGGAGTAAAGACTTTGCCCGGTACATAAGGAAAGCGTTTAATAATCTCAGCTTCAAGCTCCTGCATTTCAGCAGAGAGTTCGTTACGTACCCGCTCGGCAGCTTCTACATCAAAGCGGAAGCCTGAGGTCTCTTGCTGAGACATGATCTCAGCCATTCGCATTTCAAGTTCTACACAATCAAGCATCAGTTTCTTCTAGGTCAGTTTTATTAAATCCAAATTTTAGTTTCTTTTCTTCGTCAGCTTTATCAGCGCGAAGCTTATGGCCTAGCTTGGCTACACTTTCCATAACACTTAAGCAGTCTTCAACGCGAGAGCCTTCAGGCATACGTGAATAGACTGCATCAAACAGTGGCATGAATATGTCAGCTGCTTCTGTTACTTCTTCAAGTGTGAGTGGGTCATTCTTTTTAGGCGTAGTCATTCATTCTCCTGAGCATTAGTTCATATAGTTTGACAGTAACTTCTGTATCTTGGATACAGTAGTCAAGCATTTCTGGGGTGTAAATATCCCAAGCAGCTTCGTGTTTACCGAAGTCACCTTTGAAACATTTAAGGCGGTAGCCCCATGCCTCTAGGCTATGACGGCCATAGAGTTTCTGCGGCATGCCTAGTGGACGGCGTACATTGTCACGGTCAACAATGTGTGGGTAGAACAAACGGCTAAGCACAAGGGTGTCAATGACCTGACCTTTGTAGTCAAAGTCATAGGCTTCTTTAATTAGCGGAATGTCATAGCCAATAATGTTGTGACCAATTAAGACATCAGCACGTCTAAGTGCATCAATACCTTCATCTAAGTTTAATCGTGGGCCATCCCAAACCAAAGGTTTGTTTACTTCACTTAAGTCACGTGCTACAAGACAGTGAATACTTGAGCCACGGCGTAGTAAACCAGTAGACTCAAGGTCAAAGAGTAGTGCTGTCGTTGTTTTCATTGATCTGTTCGTCATATTGTGTAGCGTCGAAACTGCCTGATTCTGCCGGGCTATACGTGTAGAGGTCCTTGTCGTCGAACTGCTGCTCGCGTTCGTCGAACCTCGGTGCTTGGTTGTTGGTACTGAAACGATCGTCTTCATCTTCAAAGAGTGGTTCAATTGCGATTGATAGTTCACGTGCTAGTCGTGCTGCACGTCTGAATTCGTCCTTGTAATACGGCTCCCATTCATGAGCAAGGACTACGATTTTGCGAATACCCATCAGGTGTAGCTGAAAAACAGACGCAGAGAATGGATAGCGAGTGGAGTAAATAACAGCTCCAGTCACTGGTGTGCCACGTTTACAAGCAGTGGCAATGGCGTAGGTAATGCAGTCAATCTCTACCTTGCAATCAGCAAGGATACTTCTACCATCACCACAGATTTCACGGTCACGAATAATCACACAGCCACCTGAGGCAATCGGGTGCGTGCTTCCGGTAGCAACTTGTTTGGCTAGACCCATGAAGTATTTATCTTTATTTTTAATAAACGTTGGATCTGACTTTGGTGCAGGCATATCTCACATATTGAGTCGGTTGTTTCTATATTAGATAGGTGAATTAAAAAATGAGGCATATGGATTACGACAAGTTCAAAAAAGAATACGAAGCATTCGA
>NHEP01000173.1 GCA_002171515.1 bacterium TMED88
AGAGCCTCGTAGCTCGGTCGTTCTCGAAAGGGGTGGTATTCGCATTGATGACCAATCAGCATGCCAAAGGGGCGCCCCGCAACCTGGGGATAGAGGTCCGCGCCCTCGGCAAGGGCCTGCTGGGACTCATCCAATATTTCTCGCCAGAGATTGGGGTCCGCATCCACCTGCAGAATCGCAAAAGAGACCGGACGGCCGATTTCGGCGGACAGGCGACGCATCCAATCCATTTCTTCACGGGCGCCGATCACATCTTCTCCGGCAGCCCCAACCGGCGCCAGTTCGAATAGACCCCGGCCGAGTTCTCCGAGCACCCGACCAATCCCGAACAGTTCATCCTCAGCCGCAAATGTACCCGGCATCGGATCGCCGCTCGCGGCTTTATGAACGATGGTTCGGGAGGTGGAGAATCCAACCGCCCCGGCTTCGATCCCTTCGCGTACGAGGTCCGCCATGGCGGCAATGTCTTTCGGAGTCGCCGGCTCGTTGTTGGCGCCCCGCTCCCCCATCACGTACGTGCGGATCGCCCCGTGCGGAACTTGGGCCGCTACGTCCATTCCGAGAGAGAGCTTGTCGAGCGCGTCCATGTATTCAGGAAATGTCTCCCAATCCCACTGAATACCTTCCGCGAGGGCCGTGCCTGGAATGTCCTCAACCGATTCCATTAAGGAAATGAGGTAGTCGTGATGGTCCGGACGGACCGGCGCGAAGCCAACACCACAATTTCCGAAGACGACTGTCGTGACGCCATGCCAGCAGGAGGGCGTCAGATGCGGATCCCAGGTGACCTGACCATCGTAATGGGTATGAATGTCCACAAAGCCCGGCGTCACAGCCATCCCGGAGGCATCAATTTCCTTCCGAGCTTCTCCATCAACAGCGCCAACAGCACAGATCACACCATCCTGGATGGCCACGTCAGCTTTTCGAGGCTCATCCCCGCTCCCGTCGACCAGCGTCCCCCCTCGAATGATCAAATCGTACATGGCAATCCTCGCTTTTCGGCGGCTCCGTCATAGGCGCTCACATCGGCCTTATTCTACGAGAGGCCGGGGTCGATTTGCGAGGGTGAATTCAGCCCTTCTGAGACGCCTCTAGGCAGCCCTCCCCGAGGCCAGGAAATCTTCTGGCGCTACCCTTTCCCAATGTCCTCTCGACCCTCGAGCAAAAACCAGCCGACAAGCCGGACCCCAATGCCCCGACCCCGGTGGCTGAGCACAGACCCCCCCATCCGCGTAGGGGTCTCTCGGTGCTTGCTGGGGGACGAGGTCCGTTTCGACGGGGGACACAAACGCAGCCGCTTCGTCACCGATGAATTGGCTCGCTTCGTGGATTGGGTTCCGGTCTGCCCGGAAGTCGAGGCGGGTATGGGCATTCCGCGACCCTCGATCCGCATCGTGCAACCTACCGGAACGGAGGGTGAGGCCAAGCAACGCCTCGTGGAAACCGCATCAGGACGCTCTCATACCTCGGCTATGCAACGACTCACAAAGAGCCGCGTGAAGCAGTTGGACCATGACGACCTTTGCGGCTTCATCCTGAAGAAAGATTCTCCAAGCTGCGGCATGGAACGGGTTCGGGTCTGGTCAGATTCCGAGAAAGGTGGAGCCACCCGAAACGGGCGAGGATTCTTTGCCCGGGTCCTGCTCGACCGAATGCCTAATCTGCCCGTAGAAGAGGAAGGCCGCCTTGAGGATCCGTTCCTGAGAGAAAGATTTGTCGAGCGGATCTTCGCGTACAGGCGATTAAAAAGCCTATTTGAAGGAAGCTGGAATCTCGGAGAACTTGTCCAATTTCATACAGCCCACAAAATGCAACTTCTCGCCCATGCCGAGAAGGACTACCGAGCGCTCGGCCGTGTCGTTGCTGATGCAAAGAGAAGGCCCCGGGCGGAGCTAAGAGACGAATACAGCGAACTCTTCATGAAGGCCCTCGCCTCACGCTCTACAACCCGCCGGCACGTCAATGTCCTGCAACACATGATGGGACACCTTCGAGACCGTTTGGATGAAGGCGGTCGTCGCGAAATGGCGGACATCGTCGAGGACTACCGCAATGGTCTTTTACCGCTCGTGGTGCCGATCACGCTGATTCGACACCACGTCAGAAGACTTCAGATCGATTATCTGCTTGGGCAGGTCTACCTCGAGCCACACCCCAAGGAGTTGATGTTGCGAAACCGCGTCTGATCGAACGACCAGCCCATCACCGCGGCAATGGGCCGGCATCCGCAGTCACTTGGACGCTCACCTGATGGACTCGGTCGGCCAAAGAGCGACCAATGTGCAGCTGGTACTGACCGGCATCAAGGTACCAACCCGCCTGGACCCGATGCGCATGGCCCGATCCGGCAGGGATCGCATTGGCCACGCCCCCGCCGCCTTCGCGACGTTTTACAAAGTCCGGATCGGCATCGTCCCAATAGGCGAAAGCGCGCTCATCCAGATCTAGTTCCACAGAGACCGACTCGCCGGGGGCAAGATGAACTTTTTGGAAAGCTCGGAGCTCGCGTAACGGACGAAACAGGCGGGGCGCCTCGGGTTCGACATAGCATTGGACCACTTCGACGCCCTCTCGATCGCCGACGTTCTTTACAGGCACTCTCAGCACGAGTGTTTCACCTTGTTCAAAGGTCCCAGATGAGACCTCGGGCACCCCAAACTCGAAACGGGTGTACGAAAGGCCATGGCCGAAAGGAAAACGTACGGGCCAATGCCGCGAATCGTACCCGCGGTAGCCCATCAAGAGCCCTTCGCCGTACCGTAATTCCGAGTTCTCCCCGGGAAAATTCCCATAAGACGGGGTGTGCTCGATCCGCAGCGGATGCGTTGTGGGCAATCGACCGCCTGGGTCTCGTTCACCCAATAGAATCTCAGCCAGGGCGTCGGCCATTTCTTGACCCCCAAACCACGTCTGGAGGATTGCGCGCGTTTGATCCAACCAATCCATTCGAACCGGCGACCCAGTATTCACGCAAACCACCGTATTGGGATTCGCCTCACAGACCCGCTCGATCAAGAGATCCTGGTCGCCGGGAAGATCCATAGAAAGTCGGTCGTGGCCCTCAGACTCCCAATCGCCGTTGGTCCCCACCACCAAAATGGCGACATCTGAATCGCGTGCGGCTTCGACAGCTCTTTCAAGAAGCTCGGCGCCAACGGGAGGACGATGGCCCACTTTGACACCCGCTAAAACATAGGCCTCGTGGGCCGCGTACTGGATCTCCAGTTCGACCGCTTGACCCGCCGTGAGCGAAACGGTGGCTTCAATTTCTTGACTCGCCATGGAGAAAAAAGCCTTCCCGCGATCAGGCGGATTTTCGAATCCGTCGAGGACAACCTCTCCATCCACCAACAAGCGAGCACGCCCGGCTTGGACAAGGGTGAATGCATGATCTCCCGTGTCTTCGGGCACGTAGCGCCCCACCGCTCTAAAGGAGAAAGCAGCCGGCTGAAGACCTTCAGCCGGCGGGCCGAAGTACATCATCTGCGATCCCTGGCGATGTTGGCGATGCTCAACCGGACCCTGGGCATCCAAGCCTTCAAAGAGCTCGACCGTAAAGCCCTCGCCTCCAGAAATCGCCGATGCGGGCAGGGCGGGCGTGGTCATCTCCGTCCAACAGCCTCGCTCATGGCGAACCTCAACACCCTCACCGAGTTTCTCTCTGAGCGCTTTCAGCGGCGAGCGCCAATAGTGAGGCCGCAATGCCGCGGAACCTCCCCCCATGATTTGCGCGCGATCGGCATTCGGCCCAATGAGGGCGACCCGCTTCAGGCTTTGGGCATCAAGGGGGAGAACCCCATCGTTACGGAGCAAAACCATTGATTCGACCGCTGCTTCTCGGGCGAGGACCCGGTGCTCAGGCCGATCAATGCTGCGCTCTTCTCCGTCGCCAGGGTCCTCAAGCGCGCCCAACCGGGACCAGACCGAAAGCATCCGCCGGACGATGTCATCGACTTCAGCCTCTTCAATCTCGCCCGCACGGACGGCGTCCGCCAAGGCCGAACCGAAAAAGCGGCCCGGGCCGGGCATCTGAAGATCCAAGCCGGCTCGCGCTGAACCCACTGTCGAGCCAGCAGAAAACCAGTCGGTGACCACGAAACCCTCAAAGCCCCAGTCCTGGCGGAGAATCCCGTTGAGCAGCTCGGCGTGCTCGGCACACCAAGTTCCATTCAGACGGTTGTAGCCCGTCATGATCCCGAGGGCGCCGCCCTCTTTAACCGCAATCTCGAACGGTCGGAGGTAGATCTCGCGTAAGGTTCGAGAATCAACGACGGAATTGATCGTTTGCCTCTCGAACTCCGCATCGTTGGCCACAAAATGCTTGGCGGTGGTTGCAATGCCTTGCGACTGAACGCCTCGAATAAACCCTGCCGCGATCTTGCCGGAGAGAAGAGGGTCTTCGGAGTAACACTCGAAGTTTCGACCGCCTAGGGGAGAGCGATGAAGGTTGATCGTCGGTGCCAAAAGGACGCGGCACGATTTTGTTCTCGCTTCTTCCCCAAGCATGACGCCGACACGCTCGACCAACTCTGGAAAAAATGTTGCGCCGAGTGCGGCTCCGCAGGGCACACAAACGGCACTCGCCTCACCGAGTCCAAGCAAGCTCGAACCCCGAGCACCATTTGGACCATCCGTGACGCGAATCGATGGAAGACCAATGCGCTCAATGGCGGGGGTCGACCACATGTCCGCACCCGAGGTCAAGAGCGCCTTCTCATCCAGGCTCATCGCCTGCAGGAGCTTTTCGGGATCCATTTTACCCCTCCTCCGCCTCTTCAGTTCTTTCGCAGTTGGACCGCCTCGCCCCGCCGCTCTGCTCGAGTGGGCGTGGGGGATCATTCTACACAGCCCAAGGGGGCCCTGTCCCGAGGGCGGGGGCGATTTGTAGAAGACCCGGCCGGCGGATATCGTACGGATCCTGCCAGCCAAGGGGAAACATCATGCCGAATGAACCGATCGACAAGGTCCAAAACGCCGAAGCCTGGAACGAGTTCTGCGATCTCCTGAAGAAGGCGGGCAATGTTCTGCTCCGAGAGGATCTCGAAACCAGCTTATTCGATCGAGGCGAAGGCTTACGCTATTTGGCCCGATTACTCCGCGCCGGCCTCTTCTCCTTCGTGGAAAATCCCGGGCCGCTGTACCCCCGATTTCGAACCATGCCGGATGGTGTCCGAATGGGTCTCGATAACCCCGACAACTATTACGTGAGCGCCAGCGTCAACCCGGCCTTCACTTACCGAATCCGCGGTACGCGCGGCACCATCCACTACATGAGCTTTGCCGCTCAGAACCAAAATTTTGCGGCCAAGGACAAAATCACCGGGGGCGCCGGCCATCTCAACGACGCCGAACTCAAACTCGAAGCCGACGGCTCATTCGAAATCATCGCAAGCCAGGAAGAGCAATCGGGAAACTGGTTGCGGATGACGGAACACACTCGACAAATCTTGCTCCGACAGACTTACCTTGACCGCAATCGCGAAAAACCGGTCGAGGTCGAAATCGAGTGCCTGGATGCGGACGGTCCACCGCCGCCCCTCGATCCCGCCGAGATGCCGGGGCGCCTGATGGGCAGCGCTATGTACACGATCGGGTGCGCCTCATGGTTTGCAGATTGGGTGATGGATTTTCTTAATCACGCCCCGGTCAATGACTTCCATCTTCCGGACGTCGAAAAACATCGCGTGATGGGAGGAGATCCAAACATCCGCATGTGGTTGGGCCAATGGAAACTTGATCCCGATGAAGCCCTTGTCATCGAGGCCACTCCACCTCAATGCGACTATTGGAACTTTCAGCTCGCTAACATCTGGGCAGAGTCACTCGATTTCGAAAATCGGCCAGTTCACGTCAATAGCGGAACGGCCACGTACCGCGAAGACGGATCCTTCCGATTGGTGGTCGCTCACGAGGATCCCGGCGTCCCCAATTGGATCGACCCCGCACACCACTACCACGGGGTCATGGCTCTTCGATGGGTTCGAACGGATGCGCATCCCAAACCTGCCGTCCGAGTCGTGCCTCTCCAAGCAATACGCGACGGGATTGACTGAACGGACAATACCCTTAGGGACGAGTGATCTGGCCCCCATCCACGTTGATGATCTGACCCGTCAGCCAAGAAGCCGCGTCCGACAGCAAGAACAGACATGTTTCAACCAAGTCCGCGGGCTGGCCCAAGCGCGGAATCGCCAACTGGTTGACGATTTGCTGTGCCATGGGGCCGGCGGTCTTGGCTAAAGCCTCGGTGTCGGTAGGACCCGGTGCAATGGCATTAATGCGTATGCCCTGACTCCCCAGTTCACGAGATAGTGCGTGGGTCAGTCCATTGACTCCTAACTTCGCAAGACCATAAAATCCGACGCCCATCCAGGCTGCTGTCGATGATTGGTTGACGATGGCGCCTCCGCCTCTCTTCTTCATGGACCGGAAACAGGCCCGCGTACACAGAAGCGCACCGTTCATATTTACTTCCATGAACTTCTGATAGTAATCCCAATCGACCCGCAGCAAAGAATCCAGCTTCATGTCGCCAAAGATGGCCGCGTTATTGACCAAGAAATCAACACCGCCGTAGATCTTTTCAACGTGCTCGGCCATCGCGCGAGTCGACGATTCGGAGCCCACATCGACACGCACAAAGTTTGCTTTTCCTCCGGATGCGTTGATCTCTGAGGCAACCCTTTCTCCGCTTTCTGAATTAATTTCTGCTACCACGACATGCGCGCCATGGGCGGCCAATCCTTTGGCGTAGGCTTCACCAATTCCGCCACCCGAACCGGTCACGATGGCGACCTTCCCTACGATTCCGTCGTATTGCACGCTTGACTCCTCTCTTTAGGAAGGGGACCCCCCCCAAAAAAAATGACTTGACCTCTACGATTCGAATTCGCGCTTGCGGCCCCCAGGCTGGATTTCGACCAAGGTCGGGTAGGCTGACTCAAGCGGGACCGAAAGGGTATCGACGATGGTGCGGGCCACTCGTTCGGCTGGCATCCAATGCAGGTGGCGAAGAACCCCCCAATATTTCCACGATTCTAAAATTTCAGGCATCCGCGCTTTCGGCATCTGATTGCCGAATTCAGTTCCGGTCGGACCTACCCGAACGACCATGGACCGAACACCCGTGCCCTCGGTTTCCATCTCGAGCACCTTTGCAAAAATTTCAAGGCCAGCCTTCGCAGCCGAGTAAGCCGACTGCCAAGTTCGAGGCCGCGTGGCGCTGTCCGAGCCCACGAATAGAATGTCACCGCGACGGCGCTCGAGCATCTCGGGTAAGACTCGCCGCGTCAGCGTCATCGCCCCGAGCAGGTTGGTTTCGAGGTCAGATCGGAACTGCTCATCGGTCGCTTCGGCCACCAGGGACGATAGATTCTGGCCGGCATTGTTAATCAATGCATCAATCGGACCCCAATGGGCCCGAACCGCCGCCAAAAACGAATCTTGCGAAGACGATTCGGTCACATCCAGAGCATGCGCGAAGGCAGACCCTCCAGCGGACTCGACCGTCTGGGCCACCTCCTCAAGTCGCTCGACTCGGCGGGCCCCGAGCGCGACGCGATAACCTGCTTGGCCCAGGGCGGCTGCCGTCGCAGAGCCTATTCCAGAAGAAGCGCCTGTCACCACGACCACTTCGTTAGAACCCATGACGATCAAACCTCGACCGGCAGGTGCGCAAAGCCTCGCACATTGATCGAATGGACCCTCGACGCCGCCGCCGAGTTGACCTCGAAGTTTGAGAAGCGAGACCACCACTCTTCAAGAGCCACGCGCGCCTCCAATCTGGCCAAGGACGCGCCCATGCAAAAATGGGCTCCTTTACCAAAGGAAAGCATCGCCGAAGTATCTCGCCCGACATCAAAGGCTGAGGCGTTCTCAAATACCTCTTCATCGCGGTTGGCCGAACCCACTAAGAGCAACGCTAAATCACCCGCAGCCAGCCGGTGTCCCCGAATCTCAACATCCTGGGTCACCAGACGGGCCAACATCTGCGTTGAGTTGTCATAACGGAGTGTCTCTTCAATCCAATGCTCAATCGAGACTTCGCGTGTATCGATGCGCTTCCGCTGATCAGGATGCTTATCCAGCCAATATAATGCGTTGCCGATCAACTTCGTGGTTGTCTCGTTTCCCGCGACGATCATCAGATTGCAAAAAGAGAGAATCTCCATATCGTCGAGAGCATCGCCTTCCAACTCCAACTTGGTCAAAACGCTAAGCAGGTCGTCTCGGGGTGTCTTTCTTCGTTCTGCCAACAGCTCCGTGAAATAGCTACGAAGTTTGCCAAAGGCCAAGCTGCCCGCGGGCGGGACGTCGCGAACACCTTCTTCTCGGTGGACCAGAAGGTCCGCCCATTTGCGAAGCTGTCGTCGATCTGCGGACGGAACGCCCAAAAGCTCGCTGATCACGTCCATGGGCAGGCGTCCAGCGAAATCATCGATGAGATCGAACCCGCCGGACCCTATGAGCGGATCGAGATAGCCGATCGTCATCTCGCGGATACGCGGTTCGAGGGCCGCAACCCGTCGAGGCGTGAAGCCTCGAGAAACGAGTCCTCGCATTCGGGTGTGATGAGGTGGGTCCATGCCGAGAAAAGACATTCCAATTCGGGCGGCTTCGGGCGTCCTCGACTTGGGGTCCAGTGAGACCCCTTCACGGTTAGAAAAAATCGTATGGTCCTTGAAGGCCCTCAAAACATCCGCATGTCGGGAAAGCGCCCAGAAATCCATGCTCTGATTTCGGTAAACCGGCGCTTCGCCTCGAAGGCGCTCATAGAGGGGATACGGATTTTCGTGTAACGCGTAGGCGTATGGATCGTATTCGAGCACGCATTCTCCTCGACGAATCAACCTAGGTCATTTACATAGCATTTGCAATGCAAATGAAGTAGGGTCAAATATTGAGAGGGGACTTCAGAATGGCGATTCGTGCTGGCTTTAT
>NHEP01000174.1 GCA_002171515.1 bacterium TMED88
AGGCCAGCCTGCTCGAGGGCTTGATGCATGGCGGCTCTGGCTCCTTTTCCCTCTGGATCCGGGGTGGTCATGTGGTGGGCGTCTGCAGTCTCTCCTGCGCCGAGGAACAGCGGACCCTCTCCTTCTCTTTCCATCAGACAGAAGGCCGCACCTTCGCCAATGTGAATCCCCTCTCGGTTGAGGCCGAAGGGCCTTGAGGGCCCCGGCGCCAAGAGGCCGAGCGCACGAAATCCTCGTAGAGTGAGTTGGCAAAGGCTGTCGGCACCTCCCACTAAAACCGCATCGACCAGGTCAGCCTCAAGCCATCTCTTCGCGCTGGCGAAGGCTTTTCCGCTTGAGGCACAGGCATTGGATAAGACCGCGCTCGGTCCCTGGATGCCGGTGAGGGATTGTACGGCTCGGACCAGTCCGTCCGCTGAACCTTTTGCGAGCACGTCGAAACCGTCGGGTAACTTCCCCGTAGAAGCATTTGTGCGAAAGGCGGATTCGATTTCATCCATAGCGGCAGTGCTCGAGCCCACACAGATGCCAACTCTTGCGGCGCTCCATCGTTCGAGTGCTGCGTCGATTTCGGGTTTCATTTCGGACAGCGATTGAGCAATGAATCTGTTGTTGCGAGAGTCGAGATCAGCCAGCGATGCAGGCAGAGGCGCTACATTAGCATCGACCATTCCGCAGACCGTTTGAAAGCCAGTGCCTCGAGGCGGCTCCGAAAAAGCAGGCTGGGTTTTTCGCAAGGCGTCGATGACGTCCGACGTTGATTGGCCAAGAGCGTTAACGGTTGCCCAGGCTGTCAGTGGAAATCCATTATGAGCCGTCACGGTGTGGTCTGTCCGTTTGATTCATGGGTTGACTCCGGTAAATCGTGAGAAGCTCGGGGTGCCCGGCGGGGGATCGTGGCTTTCGATCGGTTGCGGGAGCAGGAGATTGAAACACGAGGAGGGTGGCATCATAGCCACACCAGCGGTTTTGGATGGTGATCGAGTCGATTAGGTTTTCCGGGGGCAACGAATCGTACTCGATCACTACACCAGGCTCTGCCCCTTCCTGCTGTCCCCGGAAAAATTCTCTCCGAACACCTTTCTCCGACTTGAATTCATTCACTCGCTCGGAATTCCAGGTGGCGATCGATCGATCGCTATTTGAATCGCTTTTCGGCAGGTTCAGCCAGACGGAACGACTGAGGGCATCGATCACCCAGGTGGCCAGCACCTTTTTCGATTTCGAGTCCGCCTGCACCTCGGTTTTCTGACCGGATTGTTCCAAGACGAATATCCGAGTGCCGTAGTCGCTGATTCCCGCGATCACGAGATGGTCTTTTGGGCGCCGCGCGACGACATCGAACCGAAGAGAGCGATTGTCGATCCGGACCTCAAAGCGTCCTCGAAGCCGAGGACTTTCCGGCAGGGCACCTGGAGGGATCAGGAAGGGGTGACAGGAATGCAGGCTATTGCGCGGCCAATTCCCCTGACAGCCGGCGAGCACGAGGCAAAGCAGCCCAGCGCTCAAAGTCTTCGTGAGAGACGTCGGGGGGCGCCTGCGTCGGAGCAGAGATAAGGCCAGAGGGGCCACGCAGAGGGAGATCGACACGCCGAGCGCCGTCGTGAATCCGATGGTGCGGAGGACCGGCTGGCTCGATAGCGCGAGGACACCAAAGACGAATACAGATGTCAGGCATGAAACGAGAAGGCTGGAGAGCGTGGCCACCTCGGCTTCGCGCTCGCCGGCCGAGTCTACGGCAAAGATGCCGTAATCGGCGCCCATGCCCAGCACAACCAAGAGGCTGATGGCTGACGCCACGTTAACCGGGATCTCGAAAATCCCGAAAAGACCGAGTGTGCAGCCGATTCCGAAGGCTGCCGGCAGCGCCGCCATCGCGGCCTTGAAGACGTCACGGTATCGAACCAGCAGGCTGATTAGAACAATCACAGCCCCGATTCCAATCATTCGAATAGTGGATCGGCGATAGCTCTGATAAACCTCGGACAAAATTGCTTTTTGGTCGATATAAAAAACATTCTTGAGATCAGAGATCGCACTTTTAATCAACTCTGGTTCCAGTGGGCCTCGCAGAAGCGTGATGGTGGCCCTCTGACCTTCAACAAATGGAAGCATAGAGAGCGCTTTCTCGAGAAAAGATCCCTGTAGGTCTTCGGGCCGAAGGGGCGGGGCGGCTGGGGCCGCGACTGCGTCGTAGAAGCCTGTAAATGCATCGTCGCGAAACCCTTCCCGGACAAACGCTTCGCGAATCTTGTCCTCATACAGCGGTACAGACTGAAGTGCAGCGAGATTGCGTTCTTGCAACGCGACGGACGGCAGGAGCTCGCTCAGAGAGCCAATGCCCGAGATCGCGCCCTTGGCCACGAGGGGCTGCAAGCGTTCTCGGACGGTCTCGCTCAAAATCAGGGCGGCTTCCGAATCGGGCGCCATGCCGATGACCAGTCGTCCGGTATCAAATTCACCGTATCGAGACTGTACAAGCTGCGCCTCTTCGACGATTTCGGGATCCATCTGCATGAGCGATGATGGGTCGTCCTCCCAGCTGACTTGACCGAGTCCCACGATGATCAGCAGAAGCATCGAGAAGAGGGTGGAGAGTGAAATAGCGGGATGGCGGTCTAGCGCTGTCGCGGCCCGAGCAAATTTCTCAGCGATGAAGCGCTGGGTTCGCGTGGTCTCCTGGGACCTTGCGATGAAAGCCGGTGACGCAAAGAGGGTGAAGGCAAGTCCGACGGGAATGCCCAGAGCGGCGAATGATCCCATCTCGCTCAGGCCAGGAAAGCCACTCAACGAGAGGGAGAGGAAGGCCAAGGTCGTCGTCGCGGCAGAAAAAATCAGCGAGGCGCGCAGCTGCCGTGCCGATCGAAAAGCTGTGCCTTTGGCTTTCTGGAGAGAGTGAGCCGTCATTAAGTGGATCGGATAGTCGATGGCTACGCCGATCAGCACAAATCCAAAGGCAAGCGTGATCCCGTGGATGGGTTTGTCTGGGCCAGCGCTTAAAGCGAGGGCAAAGACAAACCCGGCGAAGGGAGTGAGGAACGCAATGAGCAATGAGCGGAGGGATCCGAAAAAGAGGAGAAAAATTCCGCAGACGGCAACGATGGACAGTGATGAGACGAGGTTTACGTCGCGGCGGATCGTCTTTTCGGAGGAGATGGCAAAAAGGTTACCGCCGCTCTTTTGCAATCGAAGAGGGGCTGTTTGCTGTTGAGACAGTTGTTCGAACTCGCGCTGAATGAACTCGACGAGCGTTTTTTGCTTCGCCGCTTCGAAGGGAGAGGATCGAAGGCCGATAAAAATCAGTGCATAGTCGACCTCGGTGGCAGGGTCCTTGAGGGGTTGGAGCTGACCGATTCGGTTGAGAATTCTTGAAAAAAAACCAAGAGGGTCGCTTTGCGACATCCGGCTAAAGAGAATTGAATCTGGGGCACTTAGATTTTGCTTCAGTCTCTGGGCTTGTTTCCGCAGTGCGAGAGGTTTGAAGAGTGCGGGGATCTCGTGCTCGGGATTTTCGGAGACAAAGTACACACGTCTCTCGAAATAAATTTCCGAGACCGCTCTGATGGTCTCTTCATCGAGTTGATTGCTTTCAACCCAGGCCACCTCTGGGTGCTCCCGAAGTCTCTTGACAAGGTTTGCCGTTACGGCATTTCTTGCCTCGCCTCCCTGAATCGAGAGAACCATGCGGCGAGAAAGAGGGGAGTCGAGCAGATCCAGCGTGAGTTGAACCCGCTTGGCTTCCGCATGATCCGGGATGAAGTGTGTGATGGAGCCAGAGATTTGAAAAGTGAATAGGCAGTAGAGTGCCGAGAGGCTAACGAGGACGAGCGATACAGCGCGAATTTTCCAGTCGCTCACAGTTATTTTCGAGGCGCTGGGGTTGTGGAGAATGCTGCTTGTTCGACTTCAGTAATGGGAACACCCGTTTCAATATTCGTTAGTTGGGTGGTCGTGACATCACCGTTTGTCTCCAGCGTTTTAATTTGTGTGATGGTCTGGCCTAGACCCGCGACGCGAATTTCGCGGATCATCGACCGAAGGGTTGAATTGATGGGCACCATCGTGAGGGTCCACGATTCCTCATGGGCTTCGTAGACGGTTTCATACAGACGATTCAGCCCATCAAAATCCCCACCGAGGAGCACAACGATTCCGCCGATCAGACTCTGCCCGATGGGACTTTGATCGAGGTTCAATTCACGCCGGCCAAGCCCGTCTTCAAGAATGACGAGAGGACCATCGACGATCACCTTGGATGGGCTCGGCCATCGGGTCACACGTGCGAGGCGCTGAGGGGGGAGGAAATAGAGCTGGCCGCTTGTTTCGATGGGGTCTACGAGAACAGCGAGCATGCGGCTCTCTTGAAATGATGCCCGGACCGCACCGCTTTGGGCCAACGCGCTCATCAGGCCAGAAAGCGAGGGGGGCGCGGCAATCATTTCGGCCCCGGCGCTTGGTCTTGCGACCAGCGCGAGAAGGAGACCCAGCAGCGTGAACCAACCTCCCGCGCGCATTCGGCGTCTTCGAGAGATCAATCCGCCCCGTGGGAAAAATACGGTTCTCCGCTGACGGACCAGGCCCTTGGACGGCCTCATTCGCTTCACGGCGCGGTCTATGGGGGTGACAAAAAACAAATCGCCTCGCTCTCTTGAATGTCCCGGATGTCTCTCAGGGGGCGTGGGCTTCGTGGGCTCTTTTTGCGCACGGCTCGGCGCTGTTCTTCTCCGGGTTACACGATGCCGTTATATTGGGCACGCTGGCTCCTGCGAAGCTAGCTCAACCTTTTGCGGCAGCTGGAGACGGAGATCAGATTGATTGTCCAGCTCGGTCATCTTCTCGGTCGGGCGTGGCGAGTTTTCGCGACAGCGCTCTGCTTTATGGTCGCCGGACTCGTCTTGGTTTTCTTGGGTGCTCTCGTGTTGCCGGTTCTCCGTGTGTTGGGGGGTGGACGAGAAGCGCGGGAATTGCGCGCGCAATACGCCACCCATCTTGCCTGCCGTTTGGGGATTGCCGTATTCGTCTCTTTGGGAGTGATCCGAGTCGAGGTGGAGGGTTGGGAACGGATCAGGTCGGGCCGCTTGATGATCGCCAACCACCCCAGTCTCATTGATGCCGTTTTGCTGCTGTCCCTTCTGCCGACGGCGGATTGTGTCGTGAAGGCCAGTCACACCGACAATTTCTGGTTGAGACAGACCGTGGCCGCGACCGGCTATATCCCCAACGTGAAGGGCCCGCAGCTGGTCGAGGAGTGTGTAAAGCGGCTACGCGCGGACCGCCGCATCTTGATTTTCCCTGAGGGTACCCGGTCTCCGAGGGGCCGCTTGGGGCCATTCGCTCGCGGGGCGGCTCATATCGCCATCGGGGCTGAGCTCGATCCGATTCCGGTGACGCTGCGCTGTGACCCGGCTACGCTCTCCCGGGACGTTGCGTGGTGGAGGGTGCCTAAACGCCTGCCGACATTCACCGTCCGAGTGGGTGAGCCCATTCCGATCGGCGAAGCCGCGGATGGCGGTTTTTCGAGGGCTCAGGCGTCGAGGTCAGTGACCGCCTTGCTGCAAGACTATTTTGAGAGGCAGATCGAGCGTGGCCGAGAATGAATCTCTGCATCAAGAAATTAAAGTTCTTATCGTCGAGACGCTCATGTTGGAGGACGTCACCGCCGAGGCGATCGAGACCGATGCCCCGCTTTTTGGCGAGGGGTTGGGGCTTGATTCGATCGATTCCTTGGAAATCGCAATGGTTCTCGAGGAGAATTACGGCGTCGTTCTGGACGAGGATCCGGATACCAACCGCGAGATCTTTCAATCGGTTGCCAGTCTTGCTCGATTTGTGCAGGGAAACCGGAGAACGTGAATCGCCTTTCCGAGCTGCTCATACATGAGGCCAACCCGGGGCGGGAAGTTGCAAGACGCCATGGCCTCTCCTCAGGTCAGGATTGCTCGATCACCTTCGCCGAGTTCCGCTCAGACGTAGGCCGCTTGTACGCGCGCCTCGCGTCCGCGTCCGAGGGCCCCTGGCTGCTGTTGACAGAAGATGCCTACGTTTTTGCCGTCGGCCTCTTCGCGCTGTGGCACGCAGGTCGCCATGCGATTCTTCCGCCCAATTCCCAAGTCCGTTCCCTCGAAGGGTTGCAGACTCGCTCGACGGGTGTTCTGACGGATCGAATGGACTGGTTCCCAACCGGTTCGCCTCTTCATCCTCTTTTTGATGCGGATCCCGCGGGATCCAAAGAGCTTCCGCCGATTCTCCCTTCTGCCTTCTCGGTTGAGATGTTCACCTCCGGGACCACCGGCGATGCCAAGACCGTCACGAAACGAATTTCGCATCTGGAGGAAGAGCTTGTCGATCTGGAAGCCGTCTTTGGTTCAAAAATGGGATCGAGCCGAATTTATTCAACCGCATCGCATCAGCACCTCTACGGCCTTCTCTTTTCGGTACTTTGGCCACTCTGCAGTGCTCGCAGTTTTGATCCCCACCACTATCTTCATTCGGCTGAGCTCATTCCTCGACTCCTTGAGGATGACTCGCCCACGCTTGTGAGCGTCCCGACCTTTCTCAACCGTTTCGCGAAGCACCCGCAGTGTGTCTCGTTGAAGGGCTCCGGAGTGACTGCTTTTTCTTCCGGAGGGATGCTTCCTTCAGCGGTGGCGCAACTGATGCGGGCGAGAATGAATTGCGCGCCTTATGAGGTGTTGGGCTCGACGGAGACCGGTGGAATCGCTTGGCGGGTTCAAACTGATGACGCCAATGAGTCGGCCTGGAAGCCTATGGGTCGTGTCACGGTGCACCGTGACGAAGCCACGGGCGTTCTTCGGGTTCTTTCGCCCTATGTGACGACAGAGGAGGGGCAAGCGGGTCACTCGACGGGCGACCGAATCGAGTGGGTTCCGGAAGGTGGCTTTCTTTTACTCGGTCGAACAGACCGAGTTGTGAAGGTGGGCGAAAAGAGAGTTGATCTCGAGCAGATGGCTTCTCGAATTCGCAGTCACGAGTGGGTGGAAGATGTGGAGCTGACGACGGTGGTCGCGGCATCAGATCCGCGGGTGGCAGGTGCCGTTGTGGCGTCGTCAGTGGGAGAACGGATTCTCCAGCAGGAAGGCCGTCGCCGATTCACTCGCGCTCTCCGGGATTGTCTAATGGATGATTGGGATCCCGTCCTCCACCCTCGGTCTTGGCGGTTCGTTTCTCGGCTTCCCACAACCGCCCAGGGGAAGGTCACCCAGGCCTCCTTGAGGGCTCTTTTTGAAGAGATGGACTCCGCCTGTATCGGATCAGATCGACCTGAGCGACTGGATGAGCATCGGACGGCTTCATCCGTGAAAAGGCGATGTCGAGTACCTGGGGATTTGTCTTGTTTTTCAGGACACTTTCCGGGGTTGCCGATCGTTCCCGGTGTTCTCCAATTTGACTGGGTGATGGATCTCGCTACTGAACTCCTGCCCGTAAAGGCGGTGCTCGCAACCATCAAATCGATTAAGTTCATCGCGCCATTGGGTCCAAACGATGAGTTCGAAATAACCGTATCGGCAGAGATTGGAGATGATTCCAATCAGGGTGATTCGAGCTGGCAGATTGCATTCAATCTATCCAGCGGAGATCACTGCTATACAAAAGGCCGGGCGACCTTTTTGGATTCCAGGGTAGATCGCGGAGGCTGAATCTCTTGCAGCCTTGTCTCGGGATACCGATCTACAATCACGCCGAGACGATTGCTTCGGTAGTCGGATCACTTGAGCGTTACGGGCTTCCTTGCATCATTGTGGATGATGGGAGCCACCAAGCGACTCGTCGTGAACTCGAAAAGATTGTTTCGCACTATAAGTGGGTTGATGTGGTTCGACATGAAGCGAATCGCGGTCGGGGTGCTGCCCTGCGCACCTTATACCAGTCCGCGGCAGACAGAGACTACACCCACGTTGTTCAACTCGATTCAGATGGTCAGCATCAAGCGAATGATGTCCCCCTCTTTCTCGAGGCCGCGAGGCAGGACCCGGCTGCATTGATTTTGGGCGCACCCATATTCGATGACTCAGCCCCCTTTCACCGACTCTATGGACGGAAGCTTTCGCAGGCCATCGTTTGGTTAGAGACGCTTTCCTTAGCCGTTCGTGATCCGCTCTGTGGCTTTCGGTGTATCCCGTTAGGGCCTGCGCTTCAGGTTTTGAGGGGCGTTCGATCTGGAGATCGGATGGATTTTGACCCGGAGTTGATTATTCGAATGGTCCGGTCCGGCTCTCCTGTGGTGAATATTCCGACGCAGGTGATTTATCCGGCCCACGGTATTTCGCACTTTCGAATGTTTTTAGACAACGTAAAGATCGCTTTGGCCTACCTGCGGCTCGCAATTTCGCCGCTGACCCAAATGTCCTGGTTCCCCAAGACTTGGCGGGTTCGTCGTTGAGTGCCGAGGAAGCTCCGCGCGGGGCTGATCGGACAAATTGGTCCGTGCACGCGGAGCGTGGTTCGTGGTGGATCCTTCGCTTCCTGGTCGCCGCGATTCGAAAATTGGGTTCCGCTCCTTTGCGGCCGCTGGTTCCCGTGGTCGCTCTTTACTTTGTGTTTTTTGGGGGCAAGGCCAGAAGGGCATCTCGCGACTACATGGAGCGAATGCGTGGATTATCGGCGGACCTTCCCGGTCCCATCTTCGGACAGACCTACCGACACCTTCGAACTTTTGCGTTTGTCATCCTTGATCGCCTCGAACTCTGGTCAGGGGCGATTGGCCGGTTCCAAATCCGGCTTCATGGTGAGCAGTGCATGCGTGAACTCATAGAGCACAAGCGAGGTGCCATGTTGGTGGGCGCTCATTTGGGGAGCTTCGACGTCCTCCGTTTGATTGCCCGAGAATACGGAATTCAGGTGAACGTCATCATGTACACAGGAAACGCCGAGCTCATTAATCGTGCCTTTGAAGAGCTCGACCCTTCTGCCAGTGTCCGATTGATCGAGCTTGACCCCCACGCTTTTTCGACTGCCTTGGAAATTCGAAAGTGTGTCAATCGAGGCGAATTTGTTGCGATGTTAGGCGATCGAGTCCATCCGAGCGCCACCGGGCGCAGGAAAGTCAGGCTCAACTTCCTGGGGCAGCCCGCTGATTTCGCTCAAGGTCCTTTCTTGATGGCGGCGATCTTGGGCATCCCTCTGATTATGAGCATTGCGCTTCGTAGAGGTTTTCGGGAGTACGACGGCTATCTGACACTCATCTCTGAGGGTGGCCGGGTTCCACGGTCGAAAAGGCAGGAGCTCGTTGGAAGGTGGTCGGCCGAATATGTCGCACTGCTTGAGGGTTACTGCATGAGGGCGCCCCTTCAGTGGTTCAACTTCTACGACTTTTGGGGCAGGGAATAAAGTGGAGCATTTCGAATTGCAGGATTTGTCGCAGATTCTTCCGCACCGAGGCGACAGCATCTTAATCGATCAAATTGTTGAGCAGAGGCCTGATTCGATTTTGGTTTCTCTCATCGTGGGCGATTCGCCTTGGTTGTGTGACGCAGAAGGGCGGGTGGCCCCATGGGTGTCGATGGAGTACATGGCTCAGGCCGTGGCGGCATTCGAAGGACTCATGGCGGCTCAGGCCCAGCAGTCTCAGCGTCCCGGTTTTCTGGTCTCTGTGAGCGGCCTTGTGCTGCCAGCGGATCCTTTCCAGTCTGGGGATCGACTGTGGGTCTCGGCTCAGAGAAAACTCGGTCGTCCAGGCCTGAGGGTTGTGGCGCATTACGCATCGCTGCATCGGGACGACCCTCGAGCCGGCGGTGCGCTGCTTGCAGAAGGCCGCTTCTCTGTTGCAATCGCTCAGGCCGAGGTAAAAACGAAAGCCTAGGCCCGCCCCGGCCTCAGGATTTGATTGTGGCGTTCCAGCGCTCGGCCTCGGCCCTGAGCCAGCCATGCTCCCAGAAGCTTTCGCTTCCCGTTTCTAAAAGCTTCTCATGCAGTGTCGCCATGAGCTGCCTCGCTTCGAGGTGTTCCTCGTGGGCAAGGACTGCCTCGGCGAGGCGAAGCGCCGTGGGGATGTCTCCAGAATCGAATGCCCGCCGCGCCCTCTGGACAACGGCCTCCGCCCCCAGCTCTTTTGCCAGGGCAGCAGTCGCCAGAGCCGGATCCACGCCGTAGAGGTCCGCGGTCGAACGCCGCTGGAACCAGCCGGTGTACTCTTCGAAGATTGTCCGCGCTGCCCAGGACACCTTGCCGTAGCCCTGACCGACCCTGAGTTCAGGGGGCAGTTCAACTGACCTCATGATTTCGTAAGGGTCTTTCTGTTGGTTGATGAGTTCCAGTGTTCGCTGGTGGACAAAGTCGACGGCTCCTCGCATTCGGGCGAGGGATGCGTCGATGAGCTCGGCTCCTTCGATGGGGAGGCCTCTTCCCGTAATCAGAATGGCTGGGTTCAGGGCGCGAACGCGATCCACATTTTCCATGTAAGGAACGGGGAATCGGTAGAGATCGCCGCGAAGGGTGTTGAAATTCGGGAAGTGTGGAAACAGAGGGCCGAAGAGGTTGCTCGTGATGGCGACGCGCCATTCGGGCAGCCATACGATTGTGCTGTCGATCGTTTCGCCGCCGGGGGCGTGGATAAGCTCGATCTCGAGATCCCCTGTTTGAAGTTTCATCCGAGCATCGAAGAGAATATCGGGCGTCGGAATATCCTGAACGGGAACGGAGTCAGGGTACTTTCGCGTCAGGTTGCCAATTTTTCCGGGGAGTTCGGGAAACCATATTAGGGCCGTCGATTGACGAAAGCTTTGAATTCTTTTGTCGTCGGCTTGGCACCGAGGGTTGTTGCGCTGCGCGACATATCGGGTGTGCTCTTCGCGAAATTGAGAGACACCGCCCACATGGTCCACATGGCCTTGCGTCGTGATGATGTAGTCGGTGGGGCCTTGATGAACGGCTCCGAAAAGATTTTTGTGGTGGGACGCCTCGAAGCCCATCCCCGTATTGACGATGACTCGGCTGGCGCCCGCGTCAATCAGGTAGCTGGCCGTCGCCCCCGCCGATCGATAGACCCTCTCGTGCACTTGAACGGCTTCTTCGTCGTACGGAACGTTGAGAAGCTCGCGGCCCGTTCGTTCATCGATCAGACGGTCAACTTCTTCTTCAATGCTCACCTGAGTCTCCTATTTTCCCGATACTGATTGTCGGGGGCTAGACTACTGGTTTTTTCTCGACGTTTGATATCTGAGTGAAAGATCCTTGTCGGGCGGATGGTACCGGAGGCCTTATTCGCGAGAGCCGGGTGTGATCTCTTTTTCCAGGGGGCGTCCGTCGCGGACCACTCGGATCGTTACGGGCGTCCCCACCTTTAAGGCGTCCAGTGCGTACGTGTAGTCGTAAATATTCTGGATTTTTTGGCCGGCCACAGAGATGATGGTGTCGCCGCCTTGTAGGCCGGCTTGTTCAGCCGGTCCACCCGGCGCCACGGCCGAGAGGAGAACGCCGGGTCGGTCACTCTGTGCATAATCGGGGATCGTGCCCAGATAAACGCGCATCACCCCAGGGCTTCCGGCCTTGCGCGGATCAGGCGCCACTGCGACGTACTCTGGGGGGGCGTCGCGACTGGCCAATTCTTGAGCAATGCCGGCCATGAGTCCCGCGATACTTTTAACGCCTGCGTAGTCGAGTTTCTCGGGGGTGTCTCGGGGTGTGTGGTAATCGCCGTGGGACCCGGTGAAGGCCGCAAGAATCGGAACTCGACGTGTATAGAACGCGGTCGCGTCGGTGGGAAGATAGCTGTCCTCTTGAGGATCGATGGGAAGACCGATCGCGATGTTCTCGCGTTCGATTGTGCGTGGCCACACCGGGCTGGATGCCACCCCAAAAAGAGAGAGCGGCTTTTCCTCAAGGCGCCCCACCATGTCGAAATTCAGATAAGCCGAGACCCGACCCTCAAGAGAACCATGACCCGCATGGGCGTTGGCTAGGGTCTTGCCCTCTTGGTTGGCCCAATGGGTTGAACCCAACAGGCCGAGTTCCTCGCCCGACCAGGCAGTGAAAAGGATGTCGCGCCGGGCTCCGAGTTCGCCTGAGTCTCGACGAGCGGCTAACAGCTCGGCGACTTCGATGAGGGCGGCCACGCCCGAGGCGTTGTCGTCTGCGCCGGGGTGAATGGATCCCTTTTCCGACGCTCTCGCCAGAGACCCTGAACCGCTTCCACGCCCCAAATGATCCACATGGGCGCCGATCACCACGAGCTCCTGGCTGATTTCCGGCCCCACTTTGAGTCGCCCGATGACGTTGCGTCCGGTCTGACGAAGTCTCTTGAGGGCGATTTCCGCCGCGACCTGAGTGCCGACCAATTTAAATCCGCTCTGAGCGCTGTTGGCATCGGCTTGATCCTGAAGGCTTTGAAGGGTTCGGTTCGTCGATTTGAGAAGTTCTTCAGCCAAGGCATCACTGATGGAGATCGCCGCAATCCCGCTGCCCGAGAGAGAGACGTCGAATCGTAGGGGCGCCAGCTCTTCGCGTACCTCTGAGTTGGGGCCGCTGACCACGAGCAGCCCGCGAGCGCCTCGATCCCGGGCCACCATCGCTTTGTGACGGAGGCTTGAGTAGCGATGCAAGTGTTGACGCGATTCGGCGCTGAGTTGCTCAGGCACATATCGAAAAACCAGTACCCAGCGATTCTCGACGTCGAGATCGGCGTAAGAATCGATCGCCCGCTGCCCTTCCGTGGCGGGCGCAACAATGCCGTAGCCCGCGTATACGACCTCCGACGCCGGAACTTCACCTTCAGCTGAAAATGCAAAAGGTCGCCAATCGGTGTCGACTTCAAACTCTTGTGTCGAGTTAGGCTCGGAGGCCGCGTTTTCGAGACTCAATGCATTGCCGGGTCCCAGCGAAACGCCCGCTGTGAATCCAAAGTTTTGAAAGAAGCTTCCGTTGTCGCCCGCTGGATGGAGGCCGATGGAACGAAAAACGCGCGCGACATAGCTGGTGGCGATTTTCTCACCCGACGTTCCGGTAAGCCGACCCTCTGTGATGTCACTGGCGAGGGCCTCCACGTGTGCGCGCAGGTCGTTCTCACGGATAGCAGGATCAGTTTGCGCGGGGATGGGCAAAAGGGCCTGGGCAATTTGCCTGCTTCGGTGAGGAAGGTCGAGAGCGCGGCGGGCTTCTTCGTCGTTCCACTCGCCTCGGAAGAGCTGCGACTGGCCCGAGGTCGTACGGCCACTGGTCCAGACGAGCTGCTTTCCGTCGGGTGAGAAAACTGGGATTCCGTCGAACCCGGGGTTGTCGGTGACCCGAACGGGTTCCTGAAGACCCTCGCTGTCCACGATGTACAATTCGAAATTGGCATGACCGTGGCGGTTGGTCGTAAAGATCACGTAATCGCCCGAGGGATGATAGAAGGGGGCCCAAGACATCACGCCTGCTCGCGTAATGGGCCGAGCGTTGGTGCCATCTGCTCGCATCGTGTAAATCTCGGCGGTTTGACCATCCTCCGAGAAACGCCGCCAGACGATGTGGGAGCCGTCGGGGCTAAAGAAGGGGCCTCCGTCGTATCCGGGCGTGCTCGTGAGGCGTCGAACGTTCTGTCCGGAAGCATCCATTATGTAGAGATCGATCGCATAGGAGGGGTCTCGCGCCAACTCCTCAGCCTCAAATGTGGATCCTTTCGCATAGGCATGGCGATTCGAGGCAAACACGATCTGACGTCCATCCGGAGACCAGGAGGCTTCGGCGTCGTAGCCGAGGGCGTCAGTCAGCCGAGTAGGGTTGGCCGCCGTCGGATTTTCGAGGGCAACAGAAAAAATTTCGTATTCAGGATCGTAGTCCCAGGCGTAGCGGCGTCCTTGTCTCGTTTCTCGTCCCCCCAATTCCTTGCGTTGTTTCTTTAAGGCCTCAGGGTCGAGGTGTGTGGCCGAAAAAATCGCTCGGGCTCCGCTTGGATGAAAGAATCCGCAGGTGGCCTTGCCGCGTCCTGTGGAAAGTCGCTGTTGATCACCATTTCGGAGATCGAGAGAGTAAATCTGAAAGAAGGGATTGTTTGGCTCTCGCTCGCTTTGGAAGATGAGGTTTCGAGCGTCCGGCGAGAAGTAGCCCTCTCCCGAGCGTCGCCCGGCAAAGCTGAACTGGTGGGTCTTCGTGATAAAAGAGGGTGTGGGAGAACTTGGCGTCTGCGCTGTGGGTCCAAGGATTGGGCTACAGCCGGTCGCAGCATGAAGGATCGCGATGCTGGCCAAGAAGCTTTGCATTCTTCCTCGGGCCAAGGCTCGCGAGATTTCTTTTCGAGATCGATGCAAGAAGGGTCGAGTGGTGTATGAGGGAAGTCTCACTGGACTCACTTTCCGGTAGAGGCCGTACTGAAATTCGCTGCGACGGCTCTTAAGGTGCAGTTTGATTGTGGCATGCGTGCGGTGTTTGACACCTCTCCCCGGCATGGGGGCGCTCCCAGGCCCCCGAGAGCCGTTGCGTAACGGGCACGCAGTTTGAATAGGTCACTCGTCAATGCTCGCCTCAAGAACCGGCAGAGACTAAAGGGGGCCGGCGGGACGCCCTGATGAGGTCCGCCGGTCTCAAGAATAGAAAGACAGGAGAAGCCTGTCTGCCGCGTTTCACGTCGGGCGCTTGAATTTTCGCGGCTCGAGGTCCGTTTTTCTGTCCGGCCCTCGAGGGCGTACCCCAATGAGGAGAAAAGGAATGAGACGCTCTGATTTCGAATTCAACGAAGACCGGGATTTAGCCTTCAACTTTTCTTCGTCACGATTCGAGGCACAAGAGATCATTATCAGACGGCCACCGAGCCCGGGGATTGCCGCAGTGCTCTCGGTTTTTTTGCCCGGTTTGGGACATGTCTACAGTGGACGGCTGTGCGCTGCAGCCCTTTGGTTCTTGGCGACTGCTTTCGCCTATTGGGCGATTATTCTCCCCGGTTTTTTGCTTCACGGACTCTGCATCTGGTCGGCCTGGCGGGGCTGCCCAGGGCCCCCCGCCGCCCCCGGCTCCGAGGGGATCCCCCGGGGCGATTGGCGGCCGGGCGAATGAGAGACTAAACAAAGGCTCAACCATCCAGAGGCGGTCAAGCGATCCGCCTGAGGGCCCGCGCCATGTTCCGCAAGACCGACGATCTCCGGATCGAAGGGATTCGTCCCTTGATCTCACCGGCGATCCTCATGGAAGACTTTCCCATCACCGAGGCCGGTTCGACAACCGTCGCCCAAGCGCGCGAGGAGATCGGACGACTTCTCGTCGGAGACGATGACCGGCTCTTGGTTGTCGTAGGGCCCTGTTCGATTCACGACCCCGCAGCTGGGCTTGAGTATGCCCGTCTTCTTGCGGCGAAGCGCTCGCAGGTGGCCGAGGACCTCGTGATCGCCATGCGTGTGTATTTTGAGAAGCCGCGCACCACTGTGGGATGGAAGGGCCTGATCAACGATCCAAATCTCGACAACAGCTTTGCGATCAACGAGGGGCTTCGGAGCGCAAGGCGTTTCCTACTTGAGGTGCTCGACTTGGGCCTCCCGGCCGGGAGCGAGTTTCTGGACCCCATCACGCCTCAGTTTTACGCGGACCTTGTGAGTTGGGGAGCCATCGGTGCTCGCACTTCAGAGAGCCAGG
>NHEP01000175.1 GCA_002171515.1 bacterium TMED88
GAATTTCGTGGAGTACGGCCTGAAGGCGTGCAACGATGCTCTCGACGACGCGGGCCTCGACTGGAAAGACATTGAAGTGGTGGCCGGCGCAGAGACGGTTCGCAACGGCTACGCGGGTTACGTGGCGGGCGCGACCTTCGCCGAAGCATTGGGATGGTCCGGTGCACGGGTGCTGACCTCCTATGCGGCGTGCGCCTCTGGCTCACAAGCCATCAACAATGCCCGGGCCATGATCCTCGCCGACATGGCTGATGTCATTCTCGTGGTGGGTGCAGACACAACGCCGAAAGGCTTTCTGGCGCCTAATGCTGGGGAGCGATGGGCCGACCCGGACTGGCTCCGGTTCCGACTGATGGGATGCACCAACCCAACCTACTTCGCGCTGTACGCTCGGCGCCGAATGGACCTCTACGGCGCAACCGAAGAGGACTTCGCTGCAGTCAAGGTCAAAAACGCCCGACACGGAATGGCCAATCCTAACGCCCGCTATCACAAGGAATTTACGCAAGAGCAGGTTCTAGAGTCGCCTCTGGTGGCGGACCCCCTCCGGTTGCTCGAGATTTGCGCTACCAGTGACGGTGCTGCGGCGGTCGTCATCTCGAGCATGGACTATGCACGTAAGCGAAACATTGACCCGATCCGAATCCGCGCGGTTTCCACGGTCACCCCCACTTACCCGATGACCTCAGTAGAGATGCCCTACTTCTCCACCGACTCTGCCGCGGTCGTGGCCCCCAACGAACTCAGCTTCAAGGCGTCCATTGCCCATGCGGCCTACGAAGAAGCCGGCCTCGGTCCCGAGGACATGTCGATGGCGGAGGTTTACGACCTCTCGTCCGCTTTGGAATTGGACTGGTATGAGAACATTGGGCTATGCCCGGAGGGCGATGCCGAAAAGCTGCTGCGAGACGGCGACACCAGTCTGGGCGGCCGCATTCCGGTGAATCCGAGCGGGGGCTTGGCGTGCTTCGGCGAAGCCGTCCCCGCCCAGGCCATCGCCCAAGTCTGCGAATTAACGTGGCAACTCCGCGGGCAAGCCGGAGATCGTCAAATCGAGGGGGCCCAAGCTGGGATCACGGCCAATATCGGCCTCTTCGGTCACGGCTCCTCGGTCATCTGCAGCACTTGAAGCCAGCCACGCCCACAGTTCACCCACTCCTGATGCCCAGAGGCCTCTTCAGGCCACGGGTCGCTTGGTCGCCCTCCCGGCGACATTGAAAAAACCACGGAGATCCGATCATCATGCCTGAGGCCTATATCGTTGATGCCCTAAGAACCCCCACAGGACGCAAAAAGGGAAGCCTAAGCACGGTCCACCCCGCTGATCTCGGCGCCCATGCTCTGAAGGCCCTCATGGATCGCAACGCCATTGATCCAGCAGCGGTCGAGGACGTTGTCTTCGGCTGCGTCGATACCATTGGGCCGCAAGCGGGAGACATCGCCCGCACTTGCTGGCTCGCAGCGGGCCTTCCCGAGGAGGTCCCGGGGACCACCATCGATCGTCAATGTGGCTCGTCTCAACAGGCTGTGCATTTTGCCGCCCAAGCCGTGATGAGCGGCACCAGTGATGTCGTCGTCGCCGGCGGGGTTCAAAATATGAATCAAATTCCGATTTCGGCCGCCATGCTTGCGGGGCAACCCTACGGGTTCGAAACTCCCTTCAACGATTCAAAGGGCTGGGTGGACCGCTACGGAACCCAAGAAGTTTCGCAGTTTCGTTCCGCGGAGATGATTGCCGAAAAATGGGCAATCAGCCGGGAAGACATGGAAGTGTTTGCCCTTGAGAGCAACGAACGCGCGCTCCGTGCGATCGTGGAGAAACGCTTCGAACGGGAAATCGTCCCCTTCGGCGAATTCAAAGATGATGAGACCCCGAGAGAGAGTTCTCTTCAAAAAATGGCGACGCTCAAACCCTTGATTGAAGGCGGGCGACTGACCGCCGCTGTTTCGAGTCAGATCGCGGATGCCGCCTCCGCCATGCTCGTTGTTTCCGAGGCGGCACTCAAGCGCCATGATTTGACTCCCCGCGCGCGAATTCATCACCTTTCGGTGCGTGGCGCCGACCCGGTCTGGATGCTCACTGCCCCGATTCCGGCCACCGAGTTTGCCCTCCAGAAAACCGGCCTATCTACCCAAGACATTGATCTTGTTGAAATTAACGAAGCCTTTGCATCGGTGGTCCTCGCATGGCAGAAGGAAGGCGATTGGGACCTCTCCAAGGTCAATGTCAACGGGGGCGCCATCGCGCTGGGACATCCGCTGGGCGCCACCGGCTGTAGACTGATGACGACCCTCCTTCATGAACTCGAGCGAAGCGGCGGACGCTATGGCCTGCAGACGATGTGTGAAGGCGGAGGCCAAGCGAACGTGACCATTCTGGAACGCCTCTAACTTCATCAAAATTCGGAAATCATGGGGCTGGGATCCGAATCGAGAGGAAAAATACCATGAGCACAATTTGTGAAGGTCGCATTGTCATTGTGACGGGAGCCGGTGGCGGCATCGGCCGTGAGCATGCCCTTGAGTTTGCCCGGCAAGGCGCCAAGGTGATCGTCAACGACCTCGGAGCAAGCCGTGAAGGCGAGGGCCAAAGTCGCGACCCTGCCCATCAAGTCGTCGACGAAATCAAGGCCTTGGGCGGAGAGGCCATCGCCAACGGAGCGGATGTCGCCGACTGGGACGAAACACGCGAATTGGTCCAAACCGCGATCGATACTTTTGGAGGTCTGGACGTCGTCGTCAACAACGCAGGATTTCTCCGAGACCGAATGTTCGTCAGCTGCAGTGAAGAGGAGTGGGATTCGGTCATCCGGGTGCACCTCAAGGGGCATTTCTGCGTAGCCCGTCATGCGGGTGAGTATTGGCGCAATCAAAGCAAAGCCGGACATCCCGTAGATGCGCGAATCATCAACACCAGCTCAGGTGCGGGGCTGCAAGGCAGCGTTGGACAAAGCACTTACTCGGCAGCCAAGGGCGGAATTGCCAGCCTCACCTTGGTTCAAGCCGCCGAAATGGGCCGCTACGGCGTCACCGCCAATGCGATTGCGCCCGCAGCTCGGACCCGCATGACCGAGGCGGTCTTTGCCGACATGGCGGCGCCTGCCGACGGCAGCTTTGACGAAAATGCCGCTGAAAACATTTCTCCGTTGGTCGTCTGGCTGGGCAGCAAAGAATCGCGCGAGATCTCCGGTCGAGTTTTCGAGGTCAAGGGCGGAATGATCGGCACCTCCGACGGCTGGCGAGATGGACCGATCGTTGACAAAGGCGCTCGATGGTTACCTGACGAAGTGGGTGCAGCCGTCCACGAGGTGATCCAGAAGTCACCCACCCCCCAGAAAGTCTTTGGAACCTGAGGTCGAAGCAATGGACTTTTCTTTTAACGAGGAGCAAGAAGAACTCCGGAGCATCGCGCGCGCCTTTCTCGAGGAGCGTGCCGACTCTGAATGGGTCCGAAAAGCCATGGAAACCGACCTGGGTTTCGATCCAGGCCTTTGGGAATCCATCGGCAGTGAGCTGGGTTGGACGGCGGTCCATATCCCGGAGGACTACGGCGGTCTCGGCCTGGGCCATGTTGAACTCGGGTCCCTGATGGAGATCATGGGTAGCCAGTTGCTGTGCTCCCCTTTTCTCTCAAGCGTTTGCCTCGGTGCCAACGCCTTGCTCACGGCCGGAAGCGAAGCCCAAAAGAAGGAGTACCTGCCGCAAATCGCAGAGGGCCATCTCCGTACTGCCCTCGCATACTCGGGCGAGTCTGGCCTGCACGGCGTCGATTCGATTACCGCCGTTCTCCGCATCGAAGGGGATGAGTTGGTCTTAGATGGGAGCCATGGATTCGTCGTGGACGGGCACACCGCCGATGGACTCATCGTAGCCGCTCGAGCCCCAGGCTCTGTGGGTGCAGACGGCGTGAGCCTCGTCTGGGTCCCCGGCGAAAGTGCGGGCCTGACCCGAGAATCTCGACCAACCCTCGACCAGACACGCCGCTTGGCGCAGGTTCATCTCGATGCTGTCCGATTGCCCAAGAGCGCACTCCTTGGGGAAGCCGGTGCCGCAGCAGCCCCCTTGGCCGGTGCCCTCGCCTGCGCCGCAACCGCCTTAGCGTGCGAGCAGGTGGGCGGAGCCCAGCGATGCCTCGATATGGCGGTCGCCTACTCGCTGGAACGAGTGCAGTTTGGGCGACCCATCGGCTCTTTTCAATCGATCAAACACAAATGCGCCGACATGATGATCGCGATTGAGTGCGCTCGATCCGCTGCGTACTATGCGGCCTGCGAGTGCGACGAACAAACCTCGGAAATGACGCTCAACGCATCTCTCGCCAAGGCCTCGGCGAGCGACACTTACTTTCAGTGCGCGTCGGAGTCGCTTCAAATACACGGCGGCGTCGGATTCACCTGGGAATACGACGTGCACTTGCACTTCAAGAGAGCCAAGGCCACCGAAACTCTACTCGGAGATCCGGCGTGGCATCGAGAAAAAGTGGCCCAATTCATCGGACTCTGAGGATCCCATGACTGACATGCCCCAGCTTGAGCAGGCCCTAGACTTCTCAGGAAAAACCATCTTAGTAACCGGAGGCGGAAAAGGCGTCGGGCGAGGGATTACCCTGCGTTTTTTGGCCGCGGGGGCCGAGGTCATCATCTGTGGACGCAATGCGCCTGAAACGGCCATCGAGTCCAATGGGCGGCGAGCACATTTCATCGAAGCCGATGTTCGGGATGTCGAGCAAAGTCAAAACTTAGTCACCGCGGCTCAAAAGCAATCGGGCCGACTAGATGTTCTTGTCAATAATGCGGGCGGCGCCCCAGAGGCGGAGGCCGCCACGGTATCCCCTCGGTTTTCGGAAGCGATTCTCCGTCTCAACCTGATCGCCCCTCTCAACCTGTGCCAACAAGCCAACGCTGTCATGCAACAGCAGCCAGAGGGCGGGACGATTATCAACATAGCCAGCGTGAGCGCCATCCGGCCCTCCCCCGGAACCGCAGCGTATGGTGCGGCCAAAGCAGGACTGCTTTCTTTGACCAGCAGCTTGGCGGTGGAGTGGGCTCCCCTCGTCCGCGTCAATGCGGTCACCGCGGGGATGATCCAGACCGAGCAATCCCATCTCCACTACGGAGACGAAGCCGGCATCGCAGCGGTCGCTGGAACGGTTCCGATGGGTCGACTGGGCGAACCGGAAGACGTAGGAGACGCATGCCTCTTCCTCGCCTCCCCCCTGTCGCGCTACATGAGCGGGGCCAACATCTTGCTGCACGGCGGGGGAGAGAAGCCCGCCTTTCTCGGGGCGGCTCGCTCCTAACTTACGCACCGCCCTCCCCGGCGCACCTCAAGCCAAACCGCCCAAGGCCCACGAGCCGACCGCAATACCCACGGCACTGACCAAACCCACCGTGACCGCCGCCACGAGGCCCACCCCCAACGGCCTCCAGCCAAGGCCCCGCAACCGCGCCAAGTGAGTCCCGAGTCCAACGGCGGCCATCGCGGTCGTCAGGCACCATGTCGAGAGCGTTGAAACAAAAGCGATAAAACCCTGCCATTGTTCAACGGAGAGCAGTCCCGCAAAAGGCTCTTCCCCGAAGTCGCCCAGGGTGCGAAGTCCCACCATTGCGAGAAACCCGATCACGAAAGTCGGAACAAGGGCACGAAGCGATGGGGTGCCCTGCTGACCTTGGCCCTCCCGGCCTTGATACACCAAAGCCATAATCGGAATTACGGCGATCATAAAGAGATTCCGAACCAACTTCGTCACTGTCGCTGTATCAAGAACGCCGGGTGCGTCGTATTGTTGGCTATAGAGCAGACCGGCTCCGGCGACTTGAGCGGTATCATGGATGGCCGTACCGAGGAACAGTCCAGCCTCCAAGACACCCCCACCAAAAAAAAAGTGAGCAATAAAGGGGTGAAGGACTAAAGCCACTAAGCCAAAAAGGGTGATGGTCCCCACCGCGTAGCTGACCTCATCCTCATTGGCTTGAATCACCGGACCGGTCGCAACGATCGCGGTATTGCCGCAAATCGCCGTTCCAACGGCGATCAGAGTGCCCAATCGGGCCGGCATGGACAACCAACGTGAAACGAGTTGAACGACGCCAATCGCAGTCCCAATACATAGAATGATGAGCGGCAGAGCCATCAAACCGATGGTGCCCACAGAAACTAATCCAAGGCGAATTCCTAACAGCGCCACCCCAATCCGAAGAATATGCTTAATGCTGAGTCGCAAGCCGTCTTCATAGACTGCGGGCAGGCCCAGGGTGTTGCGGAGCAGAAGGCCCGCCAAAATTGCCAAGAGAATCGGCGAAATTGGAAAACCCGAAAAACCAAATACGCCTGCGGCCAATGTGCTCGAGAAGCCCCGGCCCAGCATGGCAATCAGAAGCGCCAGACAAAGCCCGGGCAAGAGTCGCCCCACGGAGTCGAGGACGGTATGTCCCGATGCGCGCCAACTTTGACGCGCCGCCCGCTCCGCCGGTGTTTCCGCGATATCGCGGAAATCGGGGATCCCCTCCATACTGCCCATGAAGTGCGAAATTTCTGGATTCGCGTAGGGATCGCCCGGCAAAGGGCCTCCGGCTGACATAAATCGTAAGGTCGCACAGGGCCAGCCGGGGCGCCTTCAGTGCTCCTGAAGCAAGCGGGTGATTCAATCATCTCCTCGATCAAAGACCGAGGGGTTCGCCACGACCCGCCCCACGAGCCGCACGGTGGGTTTGGTAGTCTTCAGAGAAGAGCGAACCCGTTGCGCCGCCTCGGCTCGAAAGGAAAACAACATGGCTCAGGCCCATCCCCATTCGCCGCTGACCGTTTCCCGACTTTCCGGATCTCTAGGGGCGGAAATTCGCGGGCTTCGACTGTCGCAAGTCACCACCGAACAGGTCGCCAGGATCCGAGAGCTTCTCAACGAACACTTGGTGCTATTTTTTCCTGATCAGAACCTAGAGCCTGACGAGCACATCGCCCTAGGCCGTCATTTTGGCGAGCTTGAGCGCCACCCCAATCTTTCGCTCGATACCGAGCGGCCCGAATTTTTTGAACTGCGATCAGAAGGCGGAGCCGGCGCGATCGCAGACGAATGGCATAGCGATCTGTCCTGCGAAGCCCAGCCTTCCGTAATGGCCGTTCTGCAAATGGTGAAGTGTCCCGAAGTCGGCGGCGACACACTCTGGGCCAATATGTACAAGGCTTTCGAGGAGCTCTCGCCCCCCATGCAGACTTTTTGCGAGGGCCTTTCCGCTCTGCATGACGCCCATCCGCATGGACGCCCGGAAAAAATGGCCACGCATCCCGTGGTCCGCACCCATCCAGAAACCGGGCGCAAATCGTTGTTTGTGAACGAACATTTCACACGCCGCATCGTGGAACTCGGACACCAAGAAAGCGAAGCCCTCCTGGGCTTCTTGACGCGGTGGATCGGACAAGCCCGCTTTAACGTTCGCTACCGATGGCAGGCCGGAACCATTTCGATGTGGGACAACCGCTGCACCCAACACTGCGTTCTCAACGATTTTGAAGGCGAACGCATCATTCAGCGGGTCACCGTCATGGGCGATATCCCCGAGGCCGCTTCCCGGTCGTCTTGGGCCCCTCACATTAAGCCGTTTAGCGCACTCAGCCGCCACGACCGACAACTTCAAGATTTTCTCAGTCGAGACAAGTCTCGGACGGTCGCCGAGTAGGCGCTCAAAGCGATACGTCAAATGATCAAAACAACACTTAACTACCTGGCCGGATGGGCAGAGGGCGATCCACGCCCCTATTACTCCACCTTCAAGCGGAGCGACCAGCAGCCCTGGCGAAACACACAAGGCGATCGAAGGACTCTCCCCGTCGCCAATGCTCGCCCGCTTGATCCCGCACCCCACCTCGATCGCGAAGGTTTTGCGCTCTCGAGCTGGAAAGGTCCCTCGATCGACTTTGCCGATCAACAAGCAATCGAAGAAACATACTATGCCGAAATGGAAGGACTGGTCGCTGAAATGACGGGCTGCGATCGAGTGGTCGCCTTCGATCACAATCTTCGCTCGAATGCCGAACAGGATGCAGCCCTCGGCGACGTGGCCAAACCCGTCCGTTTTGTCCACAACGACTACACCCTAGAATCGGCACCCCAGCGCGTCCGAGACATCATGGGGGCGCGGTCCGAGGCGCTGCTTGAAGGCCGATTCGCAATTATCAATGCTTGGAAACCTATCTCCGGCCCCGTCGAAGAAAGCCCCCTCGCCGTCCTCAATGCCGAGGGACTGCAGCCAGACGATATGGTTGAAACAGACCTCCTCTACCCGGACCGAGTCGGCCGAATCTACTCGTTTCATTGGTCGACGCTGCACCGCTGGTACTACTATCCCCACCAAGAAGAAAACGAAGTTCTCCTCCTCAAGTGCTATGACAGCGACCCGTCTGTCGCCTGTTGGACGGCGCATTCTGCCATCCAAGACCCCCTTTCTCCGCCTCATCCCAATCCGCGACGAAGCATCGAAGTCCGGACCCTGGCCTTTTGGAAAAATTAGCCCCGAGACAGAGTTGCCTGGAGGTGCCCCATGGCCACGATATTCGAAAAACCTCAAGATCTGCTGAAGGCCGTTGGTCAGTCCCTCGGCGAGAGTGAATGGCTGACCATATCCCAAGAAAGAATCAACCAATTCGCCGAAGCCACCGGCGACCACCAATGGATCCACGTCGATCCCGAGCGAGCTCAGGAGGGTCCTTTCGGCGCTTGCGTCGCCCACGGTTACCTCACCCAGAGCCTCGTCAACTTTTTTCTGCCTCAGATCGTCGAGGTCAGAGGAATCTCCATGGGCGTCAATTACGGAGCCGATCGCCTACGGTTCCCAGCACCGGTCCCCGTTGGCTCGTCCATCCGCGGCTCCGCTGAACTTCTTTCCGCAGAGAAGACTCGCGACGGCGGCATCCAAGCCACGATCCGAGTCACCGTCGAAATCCAGGACGGCGACCGCCCCGGCTGCGTGATCGACACGATCAGCCGCTACTATCCGAGTGAGTAAGCAGCCCAGCATTGCCCCGGATCGGACTCCTTTCCCACTGCTCGGTACCCCATTGAGTGACTTCTTGTTTCGTTCAACATCCTTAGTGGCCCTCGCGGCCAGCCTCACCCTGAGCTCTGCTTGCTCGACCCTTGCCCCGCCGGACAGCATCGCGCCCGGACTGGCTGTGCAGACATCGGGCTTCAGCCAAGCGCAATTCAGCGAAATCCTCAGTCGCCATGTCGACGGTCAAGGAAAGGTCAATTACGAAGCCTTGAGGATCGATCCATTGCCTATCGACGCCTATTATGCTCGGCTCGCCGAAGTCAGCCCTGACCGAAACCCCGAGATCTTCCCTACCCGAGATGAAGCCTTGGCGTATTGGATCAACGCTTACAACGCTTCAGTTATTGCCCTCGTAGTGGCCCATTATCCGATCACCAGCGTCAAGGAGGTCCGGTCCAGCGCGCTGTTTTTCTTACCCAAGCTGGCCGGTTTCTTTGTTCTTGAACACGTTGTGCTCGGTGGTTCAACGATGAACCTCAAAACGCTCGAAGATCGAATCATTCGGGATCGATTCAAAGAACCGCGAATTCACTTTGCGCTGAACTGCGCTTCGCTGAGTGACCCTCGCCTACGGCGTCGCGCCTTCGAAGCCCCCTCCCTCTCCCTTCAACTCGAAGCCGCCACATTTTTCTTTATCCGGGAGCGCCGGAACGTCTCGATTGAACCGGTCTACGGCAAGATCTCCCTCTCCCCCATTTTCAAGCTCTACCGGGACGACTTCATCCAGTGGCTCAAGGACAACCGGCCGGATCGGCCCGCAACCCTTCTCAGCTACATCGCCCCCTATCTCAGCGAGCAGCAAACCAGGGCCCTCGCAGAGTGCCGCGACTGCCGGATCGAGTTCCGTGAATTCGACTGGGGGTTAAACAGCCAGCCTGCCAGCGGAAACCAGCCTTGAATCGACGGCCAAGAAAACTCGATCCCGATTCCCAGCGGACGGAATTGATGGCAATGCCCCACACCTAAAAGGCAATACTGAACCTTCGGGCCATTTGACCGATAAACAGAACATGCGGACGCCGCGGAGCGCAGGCCTGTTATGGTTCGCGCGTCCTTCAGGATCCGAGGGGGAGACACTCTTGAAGCGTTTGAACATTTGGACGGGGGTCGTGATCGGACTAATCGTCTTCGCAGGGGTCGACGCGACCTCAGCCGATCAGCCGAAACCGCAAACCGAAGCGGAAGCAGAAGCGACGCTCTCAAAAGGTCAGAACATCGCCGACGAACCCGCCCCAGAATCCGAGGCGCAAGCCGAACAATTCCTCGCGAAAAAAAGCTATGTCGTCCCCGCCTACTTCATTGCCGTGGACCCACTGGTGGCGGTCGAGAATAGTGTTGCGGTCGGTGGCGACTCTTACTACGTGAGTGGTGGTTTCGATATTCGCATCGGTTACCGGCAAAACCGCTGGCTGGCCACCGAGATCTCAGGCATGTACATCCACAACTACCGCGACACGGAGTACTTATCCTGGGGGATGAGCCTGGACGAAAAGTTCTACTTCACCAAATCGAGAATCCAGCCCTATATCTCTCTCGGAATGGGATTTCTTCAACTCATCTCGACGAGCGGCAGAGGATCATTCAGCCCGAAGTTCTCGCTGCGCTTTGGCATTGGGACAGAGATCTATACGACGGAGTCGGTCGCAGTGACCGTGGTCATGAACTACCACATGCCTTTTGCTTCAGCCAATTTAAGGCCCGAATTCGCAGGTCGCTCAGACGGGACGGATTTCGACTTTGTGACCGCCGGCATCGGGATGATCTTTTACTAGCCACCGGTCCGGCTGCGCTCATTTTCAGCGCAGCAATTCTCCCGCATGAACCTGAAGGGTCTCGCCGGTGATCATCCTAGACCGGTTTGAGCAAAAGAAGAGGATCGCTTCGGCGACATCTTCATCAGCCGGAATTTCGTCACCCAGCGGCATGCCCGAAGTAATCTCGTCGATCACCGCCTGCTCGCTGATTTTACGTTCATGGCTTTGCCATTTCACATACATCTGAACGGGCGGCCCCCACATCCACGTCGGCACCACCATGTTGACGCGAATCCTGTCAGGGCCCAGTTCGTGCACCAGGTGGTACATGGCGGAGAGCAAGGCCCCTTTTGAAGACGCATAGGCGATCTGGCCATTGTCCGGAGGAAACCATTGGCTTCGCGACCCAACGAGCACCACCGACCCACCCCCTCGAGCCCGAAGCTTGGGAACCGCGGCGCGCACGACATGCAGAGTCCCCACGACATTCGTTTCAAAAGCACGCTTCCAATCTTCGTCGGGCGTGGTTTCAAGCGTGCCGAAAAGCGCGTCCAGAGCGGCCACGTTCACGACCGCGTCGAGGCCTCCGAAACGGTCGATCGCCTGCTGGGCGAGACGCTCGCAGCTTTCTGAGTCCAGAATATCAGTCGGACAAGCGGAAATTCTCTGGCCCTCTGGATCCAGGTCCTGGGCAATGGCCTCAAGCTTCTCCGCGCTGCGGGCCGCTACAACGACCTGCGCCCCGTCGCGTAAAGCCAAGCGAGCCACCTCTCGCCCCAGACCGTCTCCGACCCCTGCTACCAAGATCACTTTGCCATCCAACGTCACGCTCTCTCCCCCTTCGCCGCCCCGTGGACGAACTCTTCTTCGGTGCGCTCTCAGGCCCGCTGGCTCGAGACGGAAACGATTTCACCCGTCATATACGAGGCATAGTCACTGCCCAAAAAAACCATGACATTGGCGACTTCCCAGGGCTGTGCCCCGCGGCCATACGCCTCTGCAGCCTCCAGTGCTTGGAGTTGCTCCTTGGGCGTGGTCTTCTCCAAAAACGGATGCGTTGCAAAACTCGGTGCGACGGCGTTGATTCGAACCCCCTGCTCGGCCACCTCAAGGGCGGAACAGCGGGTCAGCGCCATCACTCCGGCTTTCGCCGCGGCGTAGTGACTCTGCCCTTTCTGGGCTCGCCAACCCAGCACACTCGCGTTATTCACGATGGCGCCCCGCGCGCGCTCGATCATGTGAGGCAGAACCGCTCGGGTCATCCTAAAAGCGCTGTGTAGGGTGACATCAATCACCCGGAACCAATCGTCATCCTGCATATCCACAACATCACAGGTCCCACCGAGTCCCGCGTTGTTGATCAAGACGTCGATATGACCCAACGACTCAACGGCTGCTGCCACCAAGGAGCGAACCTGATCCTCCGAAGTGACATCGCACAACCGAAAGCCAACCGGCGCATCCGCAACCTCCGAAAGCGACTCAGCGGCCTGCTCGGTTCGAAGTGGATGAACATCGCTGATGAAGACACGCGCTCCCTCTTCGATGCACCGACGCGCCGCCGCAAAACCGATCCCGGCACCGGCCGCCGCCGTGATCAAAACATTCTTGCCTTCCAGTAATGCGTGGCCCTCCGGATACGGAGGCGGCAGCTTGCTCATCTCTTCTCCCTGCAACCCATTTGAGCCGCTGCCTCAAGCCGGCCGAGGCTCCCGCGGCATACCCAAAGCACGCTCACTGATAATATTCCGCTGGATCTGGTTGGAACCGCCGTAGATCGTGTCGGCTCGCGTAAAGAGAAACATCCGCTGCAAAGCACTGAGCTGATAGTCGTCGCCTTCAGCGATTTCTGCCTCGGGTCCCAGGACATCCATGGCCAGCTTCCCGAGTTCTCGATGCCAAGTCGCCCAAAAAATCTTAATGATCGTCGACTCTGGCCCCTGAGTTTTAGCCGACAGCATCCGCAGCGCATTGTAGCGCTGAATCCGAAGCCCCATCCATGCCTTGGCGATGCGCTGCCGAATCAAGGGGTCTTCTGCCCGACCGTTTTGCTTCGCCAGTTCGATAATCTCGTCGAGTTCGTTCTGAAAGAGCATCTGCTGCCCGAGTGTCGAAACGCCCCGCTCGAACAGCAGGGTGCCGTTGGTGACTTTCCAGCCCCCATTCACTTCGCCCACCACATTCTCAGCCGATGTTCGCGCATCATTGAAGAACACTTCGCTGAATTCGGCATCACCGGTCATCTGAACAATGGGACGGACTTCGACTCCCGACTGATCCATCGGGCAGAGGATATAAGAAATGCCTGCCTGCTTAGGCTGCGCATCGGGATCCGTTCGGCAAACAACGAAGCACCAATCCGACCAAGCCGCACCGGAGGTCCAAACCTTCTGTCCATTGAGCACCCATTCGTCGCCATCGAGGACTGCGCGGGTCTGCACATTGGCCAAATCGCTTCCCGCCCCGGGCTCGGAATAGCCCTGACACCAAACGTCTTCTCCAGAAAGAATCTGCGGAATAAATCGGCGCTGGAGGCTTTCGTCTCCGAAATGAACCAAAGTCGGAGCCAACAGGGTTTCCCCAATGTGACCCATCCGGCCGGGGCCCGCAGCCCGGGCATACTCTTCATGAAAGATGACCTGATGGCTCAGCGGTAAATCCCGCCCACCCACGGAACACGGCAAACCGATTCCAATCCAACCGGCATCACCGAGGCAACGCTCCCAGGCTCGACGCTCCTCGATCAAAGCATGCTCGTCTCCGGGGCCGCCCCGGCCTCGGATCGACGCGAAGACCCCGCACAGATTATCCTCAAGCCACCCGGCGATGTCCCGCCGAAAGGCCTCGTCCTCTTCGCTGAATCCCGTCTTCAATGCTCGCTCCCCAAACCCGGATTGGCGGCGCCGACCGGCTTCCATGCGGACCTTGGATGAATTCCTAACGATACGATACGGTGCGTGTCGAAAGCAAGGCCGTGGAGGAGCCCTTGAGGGCTCGCGGCCCTGCCGACCGGGAGACCCGATGGAACAGACCATTCCCCAACTCGTCCGCGGCGCCGCCCAGAGAATGGGCAGCCGCACGGCGATCGAAGAAGGCTCCACCCGGCTCTCCTTCGAGGATCTTGCGCGGGTCAGCCTTCAAGCCGCCCGGGCCTTCATGGCTGCGGGCATCGAATCCGGAGACCGAGTCGCCCTCTGGGCCCCCAACCTGTCCGAATGGATCGTCGCGGCCCTCGGCGCCCAGTCTGCTGGGGGCGTATTGGTTCCACTCAATACCCGAATGAAGGGCAGTGAAGCCGCCTATGTGCTGCGGACCAGCGGTGCCCGAATCCTCTGCACGATGGGCGAATTTCTGGGATTCAACTATGTCGATTCGCTGGGCGACCAAGAACTCCCCAAGCTTGAGAAAGTTGTTGTCCTCAAGGATTCCGCGCCGGACGCGGTGACTTGGTCGGAGTTCCTGACTTCGGGCAACGCGATTTCCGAAGCCCTCGCCCTTGAGCGCATTGAATCCGTGGGCCCGGAGGATCTGTCGGATCTTCTGTTCACATCGGGCACTACGGGACATCCCAAAGGGGTGATGACCCGCCATCAGCAAAACATGCAGGTCTTCGAGCGCTTCACCGACATCATCGGTCTCCGCGAGGGGGATCGATACCTCATCATTAATCCTTTCTTTCACTCGTTCGGCTACAAGGCCGGGTGGCTCTCCTGCATCATGCGAGGAGCCACCATCCTGCCTCAACTCACTTTCGACATTCCCGAGGTCCTGCAGCGGATCGAGCGAGACCGGATCAGTGTCCTCCCGGGTCCACCCACAATTTATCAGAGCCTCCTGACCCACCCCGAGCTTCGTGATCACGATCTCTCAAGCCTGCGGCTCGCGACAACCGGAGCCGCTGCGATTCCGGTTGAGTTAATTCGCCGCATGCGTTCTGAACTCGGCTTCGAAACCGTCATTACAGCCTATGGCTTGACCGAATCCTGCGGTGTGGTCAGCCTCTGCCGCCCAGAGGACGAACCCGAGCGAATCGCACAGACTTCGGGACGGGCCCTGACGGACGTCGAAGTCCGGTGCGTTGGCCCCGATGGGGAAGAGAGGCCCCGGGGAGAGGCCGGCGAAATCGTCTGCCGGGGCTATAACGTCATGCAGGGTTATTTCAAAAACCCCGAAGAAACCGCTCGGGCCATTGATTCCGAGGGCTGGTTGCATACGGGCGACATCGGAATCATGGACGAGCAGGGCTACATCCGGATCACCGACCGGATTAAAGACATGTACATCTGTGGCGGATTCAACTGTTATCCCGCCGAGATCGAAAGCGCTCTCTACGGAAGCGGTCTTTGTGCTCAAGTCGCCGTCATCGGAATTCCCGACGAACGACTGGGCGAAGTGGGAATGGCCTTTTTAGTCCCCGCCCCCGATCAATCCCCTACTCCGGAGTCTGTCGTGGATTGGTGCCGGGCCAACATGGCCAACTACAAGGTGCCCCGACGGGTCGAAATACGAAACGAACTGCCGATGAATGCTTCGGGCAAAATCACCAAATATGTTTTGCGCGAAGAGGTGGCCACCCGCTAGTCATCGGCTGGCGCCTCGCTCACTCCCGAATCCCCAGCCCCGCCAAGGCCAGGTCGACCATTGGGCCGACTCTCTTGGGCTGAATGCGCCCCCCCTTAAAGAAGAGTCCCACAGCGATCGGCCCGACAATCATGTCCGCGGCCAAATCGAGGTCAATCTCCGGGGCGATTTCTCCCCGAGCGACCCCCCGCTCAAGGGCCCGCATCAACGGCCTTCGCCTTTCGATGCTGATCGGGTCAAAGACCTTTGCGAGCTCCGCGTTATGGGCCCTCTCGCCGGCCAAACTGGGTAAAAGGGCAGACAGGGGAGTTCGGGCGAACGCTTCGAGATAGCCCTTCAGCATTCCCTTCAGGTCGTCCGCCAGACACCCTGTGTCGACGTCCTCCATACCGGGCAAACGCCCGTAGGCCTCGACGACCAGGGGCACTTTGGAGGGCCACCTCCGGTAGATGGTGGCTTTTCCCACCCCGGCTCTCTGGGCGACCCCCTCGACGGTGAGACCCGAGAAACCCACCTCTGCAAGCAACTCCACCGTCGCATTCAGGATCGCCTTGTGGGCTTCCTCGCTCCGAGGCCGCCCCGTCGGCGCGCTTACCGGAACGGAACCCCTCGATTCTAAAGCGCTTTCTGGATCCTCGGGATTGGACACGGACATCCTCGTCCAGCGCCCAGTTGGACGCTTCAACGCTTACGATACACAACGTCTCGTAAGCGGGAAATGGCTGGACTGATGAATCCAGCAGTGCAACAGCAAAGAGTTGCCGAATTGCAGAACCAAAGCAGCAATAGGCTGCGTAAAGATCTAAGCACTCCGGCTCAAATGCAGTAAGCTCCGCCCTCCATCAGAGGAAGCGGGCTCATCGAGCCCACGCTGGCGGAAATTTAAACAACAACGAACCAACAGCAAAACGCAAGAAGTCGGGCAGATGTCGTTTAGAGGTCACGTGGTCAAGTGATCGCATCGGTCGCAGAACGCAAGCTCCGGTCCTTCGAGCGA
>NHEP01000176.1 GCA_002171515.1 bacterium TMED88
CGCGATGGTGCCCGGGACTGGAGTCGAACCAGCACGTCCTTGCGAACACCAGATTCTGAGTCTGGCGCGTCTACCAATTCCGCCACCCGGGCACGGCGCCGAAGTTACGGCGCGCGAGGAGCATCGTCAATCGGCGAGCAGGTCTTCTACGGCCGCGAGCTCGTCTGATAAACGTTCCCAGTCGGCGTAGAGCGCGTCGAGCTGTCCTCGATGCGTGCTCTGTTCGGCTTGTACGGCGGCGACTTGAATGGGATCTGCATATACGGCGGGGTCACCCAGTCGCCAGTCAAGCTGCCGGAGGGCCTCCTCTTGCTCTTGGATGGATTCCTCGATCCGGCCGACTTTCCGGAGGATCCGATCTCTTTTCTTGCGACGGTCTCGTTGCTGGTTCTGGTTCACTTTTGAACGAGTCGTTGTTTCGGGCGTGGCCGCTGATGAAGGCCCTTTCCGTCCATCGGTTGAGGAGACCTCTTGCCCCTTGGGCCTGGTCTTGGGCGCTTTCGAAGCCTGAATTTTCCTCCGTTCATCTCGCTCTTTCGCGTTCAGGTAGTCGGTGTAGTTGCCCGGGAAGTCCTGAATCTGACCCGGCAGAACCTCGATGACTCGAGTCGCCAAAGCATTAATGAAGGCGCGGTCGTGCGACACGAATACGAGGGTGCCTTCGTAACTCGCTAAGGCTTCCTCGAGCACTTCGCAGGACTCGATGTCGAGGTGATTCGTGGGTTCGTCGAGGACCAACAAGTTGGATGGGCGCAGAAGGAGCTTTGCAAGGGCGACTCGTGCTTTTTCACCTCCGGAGAGCACGCTAATTTTTTTGTCAACGTCCGTCCCAGAAAAGAGGAAAGCGCCCAGTTGTCCCCGAATGCGAGGGACATCATCAATTTGAGCGTCGGCTTCCAGCTCTTCGAGAACGCTGCGGGAAGCGTCGAGAGATTCTAATTGGTGTTGGGCGAAGAAAGCGGCCTGAACATTGTGGCCGAGGGTGCGATTTCCTTGGTCGACCGGCAGAACCCCGGCCACGATGCGGAGCAAGGTCGATTTGCCGGCGCCATTGGGGCCGGCCAGCGCCACACGTTCTCCGCGAATGACTTGCTGGCTGAGCCCGTCATAGACCACATGATCGCCGTAGGCCTTGCGAATTTTATCGAGGCGAACCACTTGCTCGCCGGCACGCGGTGGGGCGGGAATTCGCATCCGCATGGCTCGGCGAGGAGCATCGTCGATTTCGATGCGTTCGATTTTTTCGAGGGCTTTGATCCGGCTCTGCGCCTGTCGTGCTTTGGTCGATTTGGCGCGAAACCGATCGACGAAGCGCTCCATTTGGGCGATTTGGCGATCTTGATTGGTCTTTTGGGCGAGTAATTGTTCCCGCCGTTCCTCTCGTTGCTGGAGGAAGCGATCGTATCGCCCCTCGTACACGGTGGCTCGGCCGTAGCCATCAAAGTCAATGACGCGTCCGACGTGACGTTTGAGGAAAGTGCGGTCATGGGAAACGACGAGCAGGGCGCCGGGGAAATCCCCGATGGCCTCCTCAAACCACTGGATTGCGGGGAGGTCGAGATGGTTGGTGGGTTCGTCGAGCAACAGCACATCAGGCTCGGCGAGGAAGAGTTTGGCGAGCTCGACGCGCATCAGCCAGCCGCCGCTGAAACTTTTCAGCGGGCGAGCTCGGGCGGCTTCGTCGAAGCCGAGGCCGGCGAGCACGCGAGCGACTCGGGCTTCCCGATCGTACCCTCCCCCCTGCTCGAATTCGCTGTGAACTTGGTCGTAGCGTGAGGCCACAGTCGCGGACACCGCCTCACCTTTTTCGCCCGACTCGGTCATCTGAGCTTCCAATTGGCGGAGTTCCTGCTCAAGGTGATCGAGTCGTTTTAAGGCCCGGGCCGCTTCCGTGTGCACACTGTGCTCAAGGCGTGGATCGATTTCTTGGCGGAGGATGCCAATTCGGGTCTCCCGAGGCCGAGAGAGCTTGCCCTCGTCAGGCGAGTCATCTCCGGCGAGACAGCGCAGCAATGTGGATTTCCCCGCGCCATTTGGGCCCACGATCCCGATTCGATCACCCGCACGAACCGAGAGGGTGAGGTCCTGAAACAGCCACCGATCGCCGATTCGGCGGCCCAGCTGAGAACACTGGATGAGCAAGGTCGAGGCTTCCTTTACGCGTTGGTCGCCCTGGAAACAGGGCGACTGGGCCGCAGGCTGAAGATCAGGCCGGCCAGGGTAAAAAGAAGGCCGGTTCGTGTGGCTCCGGTCGTTGCGGCAATCCAGCTCCCCAGCAGCCCCAAGGCTGCCGCGAAGACGAGGGCGGCGAGCAACAGAAAGAATCCGGCACGAGGCGAACGGCTGGGGGAGGCGCCGAGTCGCCGGAGGAGCACGCAGCCAAGGCCGAGCGCGGCACCGAGGGTCGTCCATCCGCGCTCGGGAGGACTTTCGTCGGGTCCAAACCCCTGGAGCAGGATCCACGCCGCGCAGGCGGCCAGGAGAATCAGCACGCTTCGGTGGGTGCGCTGCAGCGCGTGCTGCAAATCCGCCGCTTCCATCAAGGTCGCCTCAATGGGCTGTTTTTGCTCGGGGTTGTTTCGGGATTTGGGTCCGTTCATTTCCGCGCGGAGGCTACGCAAAGCGTGACCAAAGGCAAACGTGCCCGTTTCCGGGTGGCGGGGGCGGGTGTCCTTCCGCATTCTTGACCCCAGCATGCGTTTTTCTCTCCAAGTCAACTATGCAGTGTGTGGACTGTTTGATCTCGCATATAACGGGGGGGGCGAGCCCGTGCAGGTCCGGGTGATCGGGGACCGGCAGCAGGTCCCGACGCGTTATCTCGAACAGATTTTTCAGAGACTGCGACGGGCAGGGCTCGTTGCAGGAAAGCGTGGGCCCGGCGGGGGCTACGTTCTCGCTCAATCAGCCGCTGAGATCACCTTGCAACAAGTCGTTGAAGCGGTTGAGGGGCCTGTCGGGACCTCCGGGATTGTAGATTCGGCTGAATCCAGCGGAGTTGCGGGCCGTCCCGAGTTTATTTGGTCGGATCTGGCGAGCCGCTTTTCCTCGGTTCTGGAGTCGGTCAGTCTCGCGGATCTTTGTCAACAGGCGGCCCGGCAGGGTGTCCCACGGCTTTCGCTGCCCGTCAGTGACTACCAAATCTGACGCGTCGCCCGGGCCCAGTAGGGTTCGCATCGGGCCACTGACTCACGTAGACTGCGATCGCCGACCCGGGGATGGGCCGGCCCCGATGTGGATTGTCGAGATGGTCCGCCGATGGTCCGCCGCGCTGAACGCCTCCTGTGGGAGGACGCCGGTGAAGTGAGGCCCAGTGAGTGGTCCGCTCGGCTTGGGTTCAGCGCTTTCAGCCGCGGGCCCTTTCGCAACCGGTAGGCCAGGAATGGCGCGAGCCCGCATCGAGCTGAATCGAGATTTAGATCCGGTGCCCCTTCCGGCCTCGGTGATGAGTGAGATTTGTCGTCATGCCCTCGATACGGCGCCAGAGGAGTGTTGTGGCTTGGTGGTCGGATCGATCCGTCAGCGTTTCGAAAACCCCTGTCGAATTACGAATGTGATGACCAAAATGCATTTATCTGACCCGGTCTCTTTCCCTCGGGATGCTCGGCAGGCCTATTACATGACCGAGGTAGAATATCTTCGCGCCCAGCAAGAAGCTGAAACGTCGGGTCGTTTCGTGAGCGCGGTTTATCACTCGCACGTTGATGCAGGGGCCTACCTCTCCAATGAGGATCTCGCGTACGCCGAACATCCGCTGTTTCCCTTTCCGGGTGCGGCCCAAATCGTGATCTCCGTACTGGGGGGCCGGGTCAAGGAAGCGGCCATCTTTGAGATGGATGCGGTGACGCGCGACTTTCGGGGCGTGAATGGGCGACTGCTTGAGGTCATTGACACATGAGGTCCGGCCAAGGGGTGAGCGCTCGCTTCGTTGTTTTTCTTGCGGCCCTGGGGATCGGTGCGGCCGGGGGATGCGCGGGGCCCGGGCTTTCCCTCGATGAAATTTCGGAGGCACCGATCGCTCTCGTTTACTGGGATGCGGCCACGGCTCGGCGGAGACAGGAACTGCTTGAGGAAATGGAAGCTCGGGGTGCGCCCTCTGGACCGAGTCGCGCCGGTGTCGCTCGGCTGGAAGGGATCGCCGGCGCTGTGGGTCTGCAAGCCGGAAGCTCCGCAGGCCTCAAAATTCGGGATTTCCCCGGACGAATCGCCTTGCTGAACCCCCGTACCCTCGAGGTGAAGCCGTTTCCTTCTGCGCCGCCGAACGCGCGCCCATTGGCTTGGTCGGGTGACCACACACGGCTTCTTTTCAACAGCAGTCATCAGGACGGAGGCCGGTCTCAGATTTACGAACACAACGAGCAAACCGGATCTGTCCTCAAGCTGACTCACGGGCCCGCATATCACCTCGAGGGTGCATATGGACCTCAGGGGCAGCTCTTGATTACTTGGGTCGAGGTCGAGAAGGATCGTCGAACGGCGGGCTTGGATATCCGTCCACCCGCTGGCGGGGTCGGTCAGCCGATCCTCGAGGGAGTCTACCCGTCTTCGCCGAAATGGTCTCCTGATGGAGAAGAGATCATTTACGTCCGATCAAAGGCCACAAATCCCCGCAAAGATCGTTCGGAGATCGTCTCTCAGGCACCTGAGTTGGACGCTGAGGTTGATGCCCTGGCCCGAGGCCGAGAGCCGGTCTTTACGCCCGATGGGGATTCGATTATCTATTCCGCCCAGACGGCCCAAGGCTGGAAGCTGCGGCGGATGAGGTCTGACGGCTCTGGTCGGGCGGCAGTGGGTCGGAGCGTGAGAGACGAGAGGTGGCCGGCGGTGTCACCCGATGGACGCCACGTCGTTTATGTCTCGAACGAAGCGGGATTTGACCAACTCTACATCCGACGGATTGATGGATCAGGCGATCGCATTCTGTTGAAAGAGGGTTCGGTGGCTTTTCCCGTTTGGTAGCTCGCTCAAGTATCTCAAGATGGGTGTCGTTGCGGACAGATCCGACCCGGCTGAAAAATTTCTGCTCTCAATCGTGATTGAGAGCCTGTTTGATACACGAGAAAGAGAGGATTGAAGCGATGACTCAACTCCGTTCCGAAGACTTGGTGCCGGTGCATGGAGGCTGTACGCAGCCCGTCGACCGGACCGTCTCGCTGAAAGAGCGCCTTGCCCTGATCGATGAAGCGGGGCGCCTCGCCTCAGTGGTTGTGACCGCGGCGGACCTCTCCACGATTTACCGGCTCGCCGACGGCGCTCTCTCGCCCCTTGAGGGGCCCATGAGGTCCGAAGAATGGCAACAGGTCCTTGAAGAATCCTCGATTGTTCGCGCGGGGAAACGTTTTGCTTGGACGATTCCGCTTGCGCTGCCGCTGACCGATCAAGAGGCCTCGGCGATCTCCTTGGGTGACTCCGTGGCGATTCGTAATGAGTCGGGTGAGGTCGTTGCCATTGTGGATGACGTCGAGGTGTACGACTGGGACAAGGCCCACTACGTCTCCAGCGTGTACGGAACAGAGCGATTGGATCACCCAGGCGGTCGAATGGTCGAGAATGATCCGCGGGGCAAGCTGCTGGGCGGATCGATTCGCGTCCTACCTCAGCCGCTGAACTCGGAATATGGGGAGTTCATGCTCTCTCCGCGTGGCGTTCGCAGTTTGATTCGAGATCGAAAGTGGGAGAGGGCTTTGGCGTTTCAAACTCGAAACCCTTTGCACCGTGCCCACGAGTACGCGCTCGTTTCTGGAGTTGAAAAGCTGACGTCAGAGGGCTTCTTTGCAGGCGCTGTTCTGAATCCGCTCGTTGGGGAGCTCAAGGGAGATGACGTTCCGGCCAGCATGCGAATGCGCTGCTATCGGGTGCTCCATGGGCAAAAGCTTCTGGGGCAGGGCGATAAGAACGAAGAGCTCTGGAAGCAGGCGGGTTACGATATCTCAGAGGTCTTTGACCTGATTGGACTCGATATCAAGATGTTTTACGGAGGGCCGAAAGAGGCCGTCATGCACGCAATCTACCGACAAAACTATGGATTTAGTGACATCGTGATCGGTCGAAAGCACGCAGACGCTCCCTACGAAGACGGCTCAGCGATCTGGGGAGACTTCGATGCTCACGAAATCTTCGACAAGCTGGCCGGCGAGCTGCATATTCAGCCTTGTAAGATCGGTTTTGCTGCGTACTACGAAAGCTTGGGCCGCGTCGATCTCACCGAGCGGCATCCGGATGAGAAACCCTTTTCCATCAGCGGAACGAAAGTCCGCGAGCAGTTGAAGGCAGGAGATCGGCCGGATGTTCGGATCATGCGTCCGGAGACGGCGGATATCTTGATTGAGGCATACCGCGACTGATTCGACGGGACCGTTTGTGTGGGCCCTGGGGGCCGAACAGGGCCTACAGGTCCTCGTCGAGAAGCGGCTCAAGGGAGATTGTGAGGGCGAGCCGAGTACTTTTGCCCTGCTCGTCCTCCAGCACTAAGGGCACGCGGAGTCCGAGTTCGCCGATGGTTTGGGCGATCCCTACCGACTGAATTTTCAGGCCGTTGGAGGGGGCCGCAGTCGGCGTTTGTTCTTTCTCGCGATCCTCTGGAGCAGGCCAGCTGTCCTCCAAGGCCAACTGGGTGCTTTGCATCATGAGGTCGCCGCCCTCGCCCTCGGTTCCTTCGTCGAGAATCCCGGATTCAAGGGCGTCGCGCATTGCGAAATCGGGCTCCAAGGGCTCTGTGGATGGGCCCGTGGTTGAGTGCGAAGGTTCACCTTGAGCGGTTTCTCGTAGGATCCGCACCACGCTCTTGGACAGGGTTGTCAGAACTTGTAGAACGCCGGAATGCTCGGTGGCGATCGTTTCAAAGACCGCTGCCTCCGGTAATCCGACCCGACGGTGCAGGGCCTCGATCGAGAAAGGTTCGCCGAGGTCTCGCTTGTTGTATTGAATGACCACCGGGATTTGTGCCAGTGATTGACCGTATGAGCCGAGACTTTCTCGAAGTTCGGCGATCGAGGCCAGATTCTCGTCCAGTCGATCCGCCTGAGCGTCGAGCACGAGAATGATTCCATCCACTTGATCGAGGAGCTGTTTTCTTGTGGTTTTGAGCCCGGGCCCTCCCGGCACGGCGATCACCTCAAGATGGGTGGGTGCCCCGGCGATCTGGCCGATCTGGATCGAGAACGCTTCGTACACCACGGTGGGATCAAGCCGAGTCGGAACGGTCCTGAGGGGGCTCCGACGATCCGCCTTGAGCTTCTCATGCACAGCTCGGAGGCTGCTTCGCTTGCCGGATTTCTCGGCGCCCCAATAAACCACCTGAGCCTTCATTGTACCGTCCGGGGAAGAGGAGAGAGCCATCTAGAATTTCCCTTTCTTGGTCAGAATGCGACGTGCATGGGTTGAAATGGCCGACGGCACGTCTTTGCTTTTCATGAGTGCTTTGAGGTCTCGATCCTGAAGATAGTTGAGGAATTTTACCGCTTGTGGCTGGGGCGTCTTTGGGTTGCGAGTCAGTGCCAGCTTGACGGAATAATTGCGCGTCCAATCCTTATTCGCACTGATCAATCGAAGGATCTCTTCGCTGATCGCTCTGGACTGGGCAATTGAGACGATCTCGGTCTCCGTAATTTTTGGACTGGCGACAACCGAAGTGGCCACGACTTTGTTGCGATCCTTGATCAGGAGCGATCGCGCCTCTTTCCCTCCAAAACGTGCCAATTTGATTTTCTGCATGACCGACATGTTCTGAATTGCGGCGAAAAGGTTCCCCTGGGCGACCTCGTCCTCCACGGTTTGCTCTGAGGCCAGAAGACTTGCTAGGCCGGCTGAATCCTGACCCAATAAAGCCAAGACGGCCTGTTCAGCCGCCTCTTCGGATAAGTCGGGTTGGCTTGGCGACTGAGCGGAGGCGGACTCGGAGGGGAGCCCCAGAAATTCGAGGATGCGTTCAATGGTCGCTCGACCGGTCAGTGGGTTTCGACCGAGGGATTCCACAATCCCGTCATGCCTGAGCATTCTCTCTTGGTTGTGGCTAATGACATCCACAACCGGAACCAAGGGGAGACTTGCGAGGTACGCGATGGTCTCATCGGAGGTCTGAGGATTGAGGGCGATTTTTTGACAAAGTCCTTCGTCCTGGGAGTGGGCTCGAGCAAGATAGGACAGAATCGCGGGATGAAGCCGGCCCTCCACCGAGGCAAGCAGCACGGAATCAGGGAGATCCTCAAGGCTCTTCCGGGCCGTGTCTTTGATCTGGGGTTCAGAGTCGTGGGCGAGAGCAAAGAGGACCGTGGTCAACTCGAGAGGTTCGAGGGGCAAGGCACCGCGGGCGGCCATTCTGCGAATATTGGGCGGGGCATCTTTGCGGGCATACTTTTCCGCTTGGGCGGAAAGTTGGAGCCGGATGCGTTCAGATTGGCCAGGGTTCAAGGGCTGATTTCTCCGAAGGCGGCACCAGCCATCGGCGGAGGCTGTGCCCCCAGCCGCCTCTGTCTACTTCGGCTTGCGGGCCACCGGACTTGAATGTAGCGACGACCAAAAATGTCGAATTTTCAAAGGGTTGGAGGGTTTGATTCAGCCAAAAGGGGCTAGCGGTTCTTCTCGAAGAGAATCCGTAGACCTTCAAGCGTCAGGAAGGGCACCACGTCTCCGATCACCCGACTTTCGTCGGCGATCCGGCGAGCCAAGCCGCCGGTGGCAATGACCTTTGCGTCCTCGCCGAGTTCAAGCCGAATGCGTTCGACCATCGAGTCAACCATGCCCGCGTAGCCGAAGAGAAGCCCAGATTGAAGAGCGGAGGTGGTGGTCTTTCCGATCACGGAACGGGGCCGAGCAATCTCGACCCGATGGAGTTTGGAGGCGCGATCAAATAGCGCTTCCATCGAAATGTGAACCCCGGGGCAGATGACACCTCCGATGTACTCCCCTTTTTGTGAAACGCAGTCGAAGGTTGTCGCGGTGCCAAAATCCACCGCAATAATGGGGCCGCCATACATATCGAATGCGGCCACGGCATTGACGATGCGGTCCGCGCCCACCTCGTGAGGGTTTTCGTACCGCACCGGCATCCCGGTGCGCATCCCCGGACCCACGATTTGGGGGGCCTCGCCAAAAAGTTTACTGGAAACGCGTTCCCAAATGGGCAGGGTAGGAGGAACCACACTTGAAATGATGACATCGGTAATTTCGTGCCTTTTTCGGTTTTCCTGCTCGAATAGGGCGGTCAGTGAAATTCCGAGTTCGTCTGATGTCTGCTCTCGATGGGTTGAAATTCGCCAGTGATTTGCGAGGCGGCCCGCGTCCTCGGCATAATCAAAGATGCCAAGCGACACGTTCGAATTCCCGATATCTACGACGAGTAGGGTCGGTTCACTCACGTCCTCATCCTCTCTCTTGGCGGTGGGCCGCTCAATGTGACGTCTCCCGCCAGCACCTCGACTGTCTGACCGCTTCCGTTCTGGATCAGAAGGGCACCGCTGCGCTGAACACCCAAGACGGTTCCCTTAAGCGCATCGCCCCCGATTTGCTGAACGGTCACCTCGCGTCCCGTCATTTGGAAGAAGGATTCAAAACGAGGCACGAGGGATTCCCAGCCATTTTCTTGGTGGGCCTCAATCGTGGCCTCCAGGGACTCGAAAAGTGCTCGGGTGAACGCAAGGCGGTCTACGCGAGCGCCGGAGAATTGAGAGAGGCTGGTAGCCCGGGCCCTGAATTCCTCTGGAAAGAGGTTGGGGTCGACGTTGAGGTTGACACCGATTCCCAGAACCGCGTGGCTGAGCCGCGCTTCTTCGGTGCCGAGCTCCATCAAGATCCCGGAAGTCTTCCGTCCATCCAGCAAAACATCATTTGGCCACTTGATCTCAACTCCTTTTGCGTTGTCGAGGAGGCGAGAAACCGTTTCTGCCACTGAAATCCCAGCTGCGAGGAGCAAGGTGGCTGCTGCCGACGTGTCTAGGCGTGGACGAAGAACGATCGAGACATAGAGATTCTGGTAGGGGGGTGAAAAAAAAGGACGGCCCAGTCGGCCGCGCCCCGCGCTTTGCGCCTCCGCGATCACGGCCTGTCCGTGCGGGGCACCGGCGAGAGCCGCTTCCAAGGCCACCCGGTTGGTCGAATCGACTTCGGGGAAGTAGTCAATCATGTGACCAAGCCATCGGGTTTTGAGACCGCGTTGGACTTCTTCCGGAAAAAGCCTGTCCGGAATATCCGCCAATTGGTAGCCGCCGCCAGGCGTCCCTTCGATCCGGTAGCCACGTTCCCGCAGCACACTCACATCTTTCCAAACTTGGGCGCGGGAGACGCCGAGCTGTTCGGCCAGGTTCTGGCCGGATTGTGGCTGATCTGCACCGTGCCGGAGGGCGCTCAGGACCGATGCGGGCCCATCCCGGTTGGCCGAGGGGCTCATGGGCGTCGGCCCGGTCCGTCTTCGATTTCGAGGGCGACGTCCACCGCCTGAGCTGAATGGGTCAGCGCACCAATCGACACTCGGTGAACGCCCGCTGTGGCAAACTCTCGAACATTCTCCAAGTTGATTCCCCCGGAAGCTTCGAGGAGAGCGTCTGAGCCCAGCTCTTTGACAATGGTTCTGACCTGCTGGGGGCTGCAATTGTCGAGGAGAAGGAAATCGGCACCAGCCTCGCATGCGGACTGGGCCTCCTCAAGGGACTCGACTTCAATCTGAATTCGCAGTCCAGCCGGCGCGTGAGCCCGAGCGCTCTTCATGGCTTCGCGAACGCCTCCGGCGGCTGCCACGTGGTTGTCCTTGAGGAGGATGCCGTCAAAAAGTGCGAAGCGGTGGTTGATTCCGCCTCCGGCTCGCACCGCAAATTTGTCGAGTACGCGCCAGCCGGGCAGCGTTTTTCGGGTGTCGACGATTTGACAGCCCGTTCCAGAAACGGCGTCCCGATATCGGCTGGTGAGCGTTGAGATCCCTGAAAGTCGGCCGAGGAAGTTCAGGGCGGTTCTTTCTGCTGAGAGGATGGAGCGCATCGAACCTTCGACAAAGGCCAATACATCTCCCGCCGCAACGCGCTCGCCTTCGCGATGGGCCGCGCTGAACTGGAGGTGGGCATCGACTTGCCCGAAGACTTCCTCGGCGACAAAAAGTCCGCAGACCACGAGGTCTTGGCGGGCTTCAATCCGGGCTCGGCCTTTGGCTTCCGCACCCAAAACGATTTCGGTGGTGACGTCCCCGGGGCCAATGTCTTCTGCCAGGGCGAGGTCTAGAAGAGGTTGCCAAGTTCTCAGCGGCGGCGAGTTGGGCGGCAATGAATGAGTCGACATCAGAAGGCTCCAAACCGTCGTGTCTGGTCAGGACGGGTCCGATTCTAGCAGCCCCGCTCGCTTACTCCTCCTGCTTGGCCTTCAGGCGCTCAATTTCCTCCTTGACGAGGATTTCGGCCATTTGCGGAATGACCTCCCAGGCCACCGCTTCGATCCGTTCGACGACTTGACGAACAATCGTGTCATTCAGGTCCGCGAGGGCTTCCCACGCGATCCGCTCCAGAGTGTCGTGAACCTTCGCCTGCAGGGTGGGGTTCAATTTGTCGGACGCAGTCTTCGGTTCTTGTACGGGCATCGTCGCGGACGGGTCCGCTGGGCGGGTCGGTCGCTGGCGATCGTCCGGGGTTCCCCATTCGGAATACACCGCCGAATCGACCGAATGATCGCCGTCGCTGAGGACGATCCGCGGCTCGGTTGTCGCGTCTTCGTGGCCCGAACCGATTTCGGCCTCAGTCAGTTCGAGGAGCTGAGATTCAAAATCACCGGCCGTCAATGTGTCGTCCGCGAAGAACGCTTCCTCGTCTTGGGAGAGGCTCGCGGGGGATGCGGGATCTCGCGGGGACTGAAGGTTGCTCAGAGGATCCTCAAGGAGTTCCTCGAGGTCGAAGATCGAGGGCTCCTCCGTTTGGGCTGAAGGCCTGGGGCTTGTCGGCAAGACGGCGTCGGCCGTGATGTCCTCGCCGGGTTTTGAGTGGGCATTCCCTGAGGTGTTCGGGGCGACGGGGGCCCCTGGGGTTAGATCCGGAGCGTCGGCGAGGAGGTTCTTAACTCGTTCAACCAAATTTTGTGCTTCAAAGGGTTTGCTGATATGTCCGGCGGCCCCGCTTTCTTGTGCGCGCGCTTCGTCAAAGGATTCAAAGGTGCCAGTGAGCAGCAGGACTGGAACCTGAGCGAGTTCCGGGTCGGATTTGAGCGCCGCGCAAACTTCGTAACCGCTCTGGCCCGGCATCACCACGTCGGCCAAGACAATGTCAGGCCGGATCGCTTGAGCGCGCGCAACCGCATCGTCGCCGTTGTCTGTCAAGATCAGGTTGAAATCCTCGTTCGCAAAACTGAGACCGACCAGTTTTTGAATGACAACGCTGTCGTCGGCGAGAAGCAGAGTCTTCGGCATAGTGCCTCCTCGAGTCGGGACCGGGGATGGGATCCGACCCCCGCAGCCTACCGTCTGCAGAGTTCATCGTCCTGCGCCGACCTTTCATTGATGGGATTCCCGCTTCCTGTGACTTTGGGTGCCCGGCGGGTGCAATGATTCCGATCAGCCCGCAGGGTCCCGCCGGGAAAATAGGCGCTGTACACGGCTTCAAGCCAGCCCCGCGGCGCGCCGAAGTAGGAAGGGGTGAGAGCCTCTGCCCGAGGACCACGAGACACCGGCCACTGGACCGGAGCCGATTTCAACGGGATTTTGATGAGCTTGACGTTTCGCGTGGCGGCTTATTCGGATGTGGGTCGCCATCGCACCCTCAATGAGGACCGCTACGCGATGGCGCCGGATCTCGGCTTATTTCTGGTCGCAGATGGTGTGGGAGGGCATCGCCAGGGGGAGACGGCGAGCCGCCTGGCGGCTCTTGCGGCAATCGAAGCCGTATCGGTTGCCCGAAAGAGCCGCTTGGGTCCCGGGGAAATAGTCCGTAGGGCGGTCGAACTGGCGCATAGCCGAATTGGTCGAGCTGCGGAGGGCGCGTCGGTTTCGGACGCGATGGGAACGACCCTGGTCTTGGCCCTGGTCACGCCGGGGCGACGGCTGGCACTCGCCCACGTGGGAGATAGCCGAGCCTATCTGGTTCGAGGAGAAGAAATCCGTCGACTGACCGAAGATCACTCGTGGGTGGGCGAGCTACTCAAGCGCAGGCAGATCACCGAGGCCGCCGCCGCGGGGCACCCTCACCGCAACGTGCTCACGAAGGCGCTTGGAATGCCTGGGGAGGTTTTGCCGGATTTCAGGGAGCTGACCCTGCAGCCCCGCGATCGAATTCTTTTGTGCTCGGATGGATTAACCGGGCCGCTCTCGGATCAGGAGATTCTGAGCTCCATTCTCCAATCTCCTCGCCCCGAGGCGGCCTGTTGTCGGCTGGTTGGTTCAGCCATCGAGAAGGGGGGCCGCGACAACGTTACGGCCCTCCTGTTGTACGGCTGACCTTCTCCACGGATCCTTAACGGTCTGAAATTCCCTTGAGTTTGGAGCGAAGGCGCATGACGGCCTTGGTGTGAATTTGGCAGACGCGAGATTCTGTAATGCCCAAAATCCCACCAATTTCTTTCATATTGAGATCTTCGTAGTAGTAGAGAGAAACCACGAGCCGCTCTTTTTCCGGAAGTAGACCGATTGTGTCGGAGATGACATTCTTCGTTTCGAGGAGTTTCAGCGAGGCAAAAGGATTCTCGCTGTGGACGTCTTCGATAATGTCCGCAAAGGTTCCCGTGCGGTCACCATCGCTATTGCTCCCTCTGACTTCCTCCAAGTTCACCATGGAAATTCCGCGGACTTGGTTCAGCATTGTGTGGAACTTATCGATTTCGAGTCCGAGAGAATCGGCGACCTCGTCATCTGTCGCGGCGCGTCCCAAGCGTTGCTCGATCTCGCCGTAGGCTCGCTCAAGCTTTCGACTCTTCTGACGGACACTTCTCGGGACCCAGTCCAGGGAGCGCAGCTGGTCGAGGATGGCGCCCTTGATTCGAAACTCAGCGTACGTTTTGAACTTGCAATTTTTCTCGGGGTCATACTTTTCGATTGCGTCGATCAACCCGATCACGCCGGTACTGTAGAGGTCGTCCAGGTCGATGTGAGAGGGCAGGCGAACCGCGATTCGATTGACGATGTATTTGATCAATGCGGTGTGCTCAAGAACGATCTGATCTTTCAGGTCGTTGGGAATCTCGTTGAACTTTTCTTTTGCCTCACGAAGTGCCGTTTCCATCTCGCTGCTCCCCTATCCCCTGCTCGAATGGCCGCTTGGGCCTTGAGTCGCCTCTCCCTGTCCCCCCGACGGGAAGAGGTTGTTGCGATGAATTGGATGTACACAGGGCTCTAAAGCAGAGTTCGTGCCAAGTTCGGCCGGTCGAACTGTTGGGCGGCTCGAAGAGGCGCCGTCGACTGCGGGGAAGCCGCAAGAGTCCACCGAGATCTGCGGAAAGAAAGCGGAATTTGTCAATTTCGGTTTTGACGTTGTCCGCATCTTTTTTCGCCGAGGGGTGCCGCATCAGGCGGCATTCCATCTCGGACAGGCCGCAGAGTGTCATTTGGCCGACGAAAAACGTCCGGACTCGTTCGAAAACGTCGGAGCCCCGACGCCCTGGCTCTGACCGAGGCGTTCTGAATTTCCCCTCCGGCGGGGTCACAGAGACCATCGGTGATTCAGGCGCTTGGGTGAAGCCAAAAACCGTCGGTCAGACGGAGTCCGGCTGCACTAGGCCTCTTTTCTTGATTTTCTCAAGAAGGGTGGTGCGGTTCATGCCGAGCAGCTGGGCGGCCCGGTTTTTATTCCAGGCCGTGCGCTCCAGAGCCTGCTGGATCAGATCGCGTTCGAGGTCATCGACGGCGGCGGTCAGGGAGAGACCGTCCTCCGGCAGAGTCGTCGCCGGAGTCTGGGGGCCGGCTGGAGCCCCCCTCAGCTCTTCTGGGAGATGATCCGCGGTGATTTCGCCCCCCGAAGCGAGGATGGCCAACCGCTCTACGGTGTTTTGAAGCTCTCGGATATTGCCCGGCCAAGAATGAAGGGCGAGGGCTTTGAGGGCTGTGTCGGAGATGGACTCGACTGGCAATCCACAATCCTCGGCCGCCTTTTCAAGGAAATGCTGGACCAGGAGGGGGATGTCTTCACGGCGCTCGCGGAGAGGCGGGACCGTCAGAGGAAAAACGTTGAGTCGGTAGTAGAGATCTTCACGGAACCCGCCTTCCTCAATCAGTTTGGGAAGGTCCCGGTGCGTCGCGGCCAGAACGCGAACATTGACCTGAGTCGTCTTCGATGAGCCGACAGCTTCGAAAGTACGCTCTTGGAGGACCCGAAGGAGCTTGACCTGCAAGTTCGGGCTCATGTCGCCGATTTCGTCGAGGAAGATCGTTCCACCGTCTGCGAGGGCAAAGCGGCCTGGACGGTCATGGGTGGCGCTAGTGAAAGCGCCCTTCACATGGCCAAATAGCTCTGATTCGAGCAATTCCTCGGGAATGGCTCCGCAGTTCACCGTCACCAAGGGCTGGTCCGCTCGGTGACTGTTGTAATGCAACGCCCGAGCGATCAGTTCCTTACCTGTTCCGCTCTCGCCGCAAATCAGAACGGTGCTCTCTTTATCCGCCACTTTTTCGACGAGGGAGAGAAGGTGCATCAAAGGACCGCTCTGACCCACAATATTATCGAATTGATATTTCGACTCGAGCGCGTTTTGCAGCCGCCTATTCTCGAGCTTGAGCTGCCCGTGTTCAATGGCTTGCTCGACGAGTCGACGCACGACGTCGAGCCTCTCCTGCTCGAAGGGCTTTTCTAGGTACCAATAGGCCCCTGCTCTCAAAGCCTCGATGGAGGCCTCGGCGCTCCCGAAACCGGTGATCACGATGCAGGGGAGGTCCGGCTGGAACTCGTGGATCTGACGCACCAATTCGAGGCCATTGATGCCGGGCATCTTGACATCGCAGAGCACCAAGTCGAACGGAACGCTCGAGGCGGCATCCACGACCGCAGCGAGCGCCTCGCTGGCATCCCGCGCCATGGTGACCTCGTGGCCCACACGGCGGAGAATCCGCTCGAGTGCTCGTCGGTAGAGCTCTTCGTCGTCAACGACGAGTACGTGTGTTGATCGCAGGGTGTCACTCCACACTGCGGGAGGGCTGGCGCATCATAGAGCGGCGCTGCGTCTCGATCAACCCACGGGTTTGGTTTGCCCTCTGGGATTCTGTAGCTTTTACCCGCCCCCCACCGACTCTAGGTGGAAAAGTGCGCAGCCACGACAACTCTGCAGACGTTCCGGCGCTGATTCGTATTGTGGTCTTCGAGGCGCCGGGCCCGGCCAACGATACGCTTCCTGCTCTCGATCGAATTGGCGCTGAGGTCGAGTTCTTGCGTTGCGACCGACCCGAAAGCTGTGCTCAGGCCGCGGCAGACGACGAAGTTGATTTACTGGTCTTCGACCGCCGCTCTTCAACCGAAATTGGGAACGTGCTGAGGGCTGTGGGCCCGTCAGCGCCGCCTTCGGTGGCCGTCTTGGGAGACGGCAGTCCCGAGTCGGAGGCCTTGGAGGCTTTTCGGGCGGGGGTTTCGGATTGCGTTCGAGAGGGGGGTGACTACGCCGAGGTCCTGCCAGTCGTCGCTTTGGAGCAGATTCGTCGTTGGCGGCAGCAACGAAAACGCGTCGTGGCGGCCCGCAAGATTGCTTGGCTTGAGGGCTACAGCGAGAACATTGTTCAAAGTATCAACAGCGCCTTGCTGGTCGTGGACGTCGAGGGGCAAATTACCGTCGCCAACTCGACGGCTGGCGCGACCCTCAACGCCGACCCGCTGGACATGACGGGCCGTTCCATCGATGACTGGTTCCCCTCGGATCCCATGCAGCCTTCGCTGGTCCGGCAAACTCTCGAACAGGGGGTTCGTTTTCGCGGTGCGGAAACCGTGATCGCTCTTCCCGGCCGAGATGCCGTTCCGATTGGCATTTCCTGTACGCCTCTTCTCGACTCGGATGGGGAGACCCACGGTGCCGTCGCTATTTTTCAAGATCTGAGTGAGATCAAGCAGCTTCAGCAGCAGGTTCTTCAGCAGGAAAAGATGGCGTCGATCGGCCAGTTGGCTGCGGGCGTCGCCCATGAAATCAACAACCCGATGGGTTTTATCCACGCAAATCTGTATCAGATGACCGAGTACCTCGATGACCTCGATGTTTACCTCGAGGCTGTGGATGCCTTGGTGGCGACCGCCGCAGAGGATTCTAATCCCGCACTGACTGCAGCCCTCGGGCGGTTAGTCGATACGGAAAAACGCATCGACTTCAATTTTCTTCGAGACGATTTTCGAAAAGCGGTTCTTGAATCCCAAGAAGGTTCCGAGAGAATCCGCCATATCGTCCGAGATCTTCGAGATTTCTCCCACAAGGGAAGTGCGGAGAGATCTCTGGCCGACGTCAATCAATGTGTGGACACAACGGCCAACATTGTTTTTACGATGATGAAACATAGCGTCGTGCTCGAGAAGCAATACGGAGAAATCCCCGAGCTGAGTTGCTACCCGATGGAGCTAAAGCAGGTGTTCATGAATTTATTAGTGAATGCTTATCAGTCCATCGAGGAGGCTCTGGCCGGCGGAAGCCAAGAGGCTGTGATCCGGATTGTGACCACCGAAAAAGCGGATGGGATCGTGGTGCGGGTGAGCGATACAGGGGTGGGGATCTCGGAGTCGGATCAGCAGCGCATATTTGACCCGTTCTTTACGACCAAGGAAGTGGGGGCGGGGACGGGCCTTGGTCTGTCGACCTCGTACGCGATTGTCGAGCGTCATGGGGGGCGCATGACTGTTGAGAGTGGGCCCCATGCAGGGGCCACCTTTGAGATCTGGTTACCTTTTTATCCGATCGCTCCGAGTGTCGAGGACTCGTGACGCGCGTCTTGATCGTGGACGATGAGCCGGGGATTGTGGCCTCGCTCCGACGAACTCTTCGCAAGGAAGGTTGGGAACTGCTCACCGCCGCAGGTCCTCGTGAAGCGCTGAGGCTGCTGCAGGGGGGGGCGGTGGATATGGTGGTTTCGGACTACCAAATGCCAAGCATGACCGGGGTTGAACTCCTTGCCCGTGTTCAAGAGCGCTGGCCGGAGACCGTCTGCGTCTTGATCAGCGGCTGGGCCGACTCGATCAATGAGCAGATCCTGCGCGAAGCGGGAATCCGAACGATGATCTCGAAGCCCTGGGACGATGGGGAGTTGAAAGCGACCCTGCGATCTTTTCTGACTCCGTGAAGCGGGGCTCGCAGGTGGCTAAGCCATGTCCTCGCGGGAGAGACGTCGCAGGTATTCCATATCGCTGTCCTGAGTATTTTTGGCGCCGATTGCGAGAATTCGAAATCGGCTTTGCTTACCCCGGCAGTAATAAATACGGCCTTTGCCCGCGAAGCCAAGCTCGAAAATTGTGAGGTGCTCGGGCAGGCCCCCCACCTTCCTTCGGACCGACACGTTGTCCGCCTCTTCGCAAAGTCTTTTGAGCTGTTCCTCGGCTTTGAGTTGCTTTGTCTCGTCGCGCAGGGCCACCATATCGTCGACGGCATGAGGGTCGATTTCAAGGCTGGGATAAAGGGTTTTGAGGCGCCGGGCGAGGGCTTCGCTCCCGCGGCTTCGACCTTTGGGCCCTGCCGCTTTCGTGGCCTTCCGCAGGTTCTGCTCAAGGCTTCTAATCTCCTCATCTTTGGAGCTCAGGTCGCCTGCCGCCTCCTCAAGGAGGTCCTCGAGGGCTCGCACCTCTTGGGAAAGACCGACCGCCTGATCGGCCTGTCCGCGCAGCTCCTCTTCCCGGGTCGCCAGTTGAGCGAGTTTCTTTTGAAGCGATTGTCTCTCGGTCTCTAGCTCGCGAATCTCCAAGGAGGACGCTTGATCCGAAGGCTCGACCGCCGACAGCCGCTGTCGGGTTGAGGTCAATTCGCTTTGAATCTGCTGGGCCCGATCGGCTGCATCTTTTCTCTGTCGGAGGGCATCCTCCATAGCCCGTTGATGACGCCGGTTATTGGTTCGGTTGTAGGCGTAGAGTCCCCACAGTAGAAACGCCGCGTAGCTGATGAGGATTCCGTTGGCGATCAGTGAATTATGGGGAACGGTTGCTGTGACGACGGCTGTGGCCGGGAGCAAGTCGACAGCTTGGCGAAGTACGTCGGTGGGGTCGAGGCCCTCCGGTTGTGGGGGGGCCTGCCCCTGCACATAGAGCCAAGTGAGGCCATCGTTCCCAAGGACAAGGGAGGTGGCTTGGGCTCCCCCCCAAGTGATCCAGGGAGACGCCTCGACGGCCTCGTTCATGCGATCTCGGATTTGAGTCGCAACCGGCGCGTCCAGTTGAGCAATGGTCACAGCTTGGTCGGCCGCTTCTTGGAGATGAGTGTCGAGGACGTTCTCCACTGCGCGGACTGTCATGATGTACATCACGATGAAAGCGAAAATCGCGACGTACACGAGGCTGAATGAGAGTATGCGGCCTCCGGCCGACCGGCTCGCCGTCCAGATTGATTGACCAACCGTCGCGGCGTCCTTGTCCGATTGCGGTGTTTCGGCCATGTGACGGGCAATCATACCGCGCCCGCTCAAAGGTCCAAGAGGGACGTGCGAGGCATTGGTTCGCCTCGTCAATTCCGTGGCAGGTCGAGCGGCAAACGTCAGCGGAGCGGCTAGGATTCGGGGTTATGCGAGTTGTGGACCTCGATCGGGACATGAGCGACGTCATTCCCACCGGATTGACGCCTGACAGCGAATTTCTCTTTGGGCGGATGACTGAGTTGACCCTCGATCGGACACTCGGGACTCTGCGGGAGGGGCATCGACCGCGCGTCCTCGATGTGGCCAGTGGGGTCGGACAGGATTCGATTGCTCTTGCGGAACGCGGAGCCGACGTGATTGGCGTCGAGCCCTCGTCGAGGATGACCGGCATGGCGACACTCTTCGCCGCCGACAAGCCCGGACCGATGCCCCGCTTTGTTCGAGGCTGGTCCGATCGGCTTCCTTTTCCAGACGCAAGTTTTGACGCGGCTTTTTGTAAGGGCGCCATGGATCACTTTGATACACCGGAGCGGGCGATCGAAGAAATGGCTCGCGTGACTCGCCCGGATGGCCGGGTTGTTTTGGCGATCGCCAACTTCGAGTCCTTGGCCTGCCGGGTTGGTCGGGCGCTGGATGATTTTCGCCAAGATTGGCTTCGCCGCGGACCGCTTCGTAGCCGCCGAGGCTACGACGCTCCGAGTGACCACTTTACCCGCTACGAACCTGAGCTCATTCGAGAACAGGCGGAGAGGCACCTTCGGGTTGATCATTTTGAAGGGGTCTCCCTGGGCTGGGGCATGCCAGGGTGGTCGAAGTGGACCGCGCGTATGCCGTTGGGGGTCGCGCGAGGCGCAGTGGCGAGCCTCGACCGGATCGGTCGTCAATGGCCCGGGTTGTCTGACGTGATCGTCCTCTCCGGCACACCGCTTCGTTCTGAGAGAACCTCTGCGTAGCCCTTCGCCGTAGCGGCGGCGACGCGTGGCCAGGCGAAATGGGCTTCCACGCGCTGCCGTCCCTTTTCCGCCAGGCGGTTTCGCAAGGTCGGCTCATTCAAAAGGGTTCGCAGTGCTCGGGCCAGAGACGCGGGATTGTCTCGCTCGGCCAGAAGTCCGCCCTCGGAAAGGGCGATGACCTCTGGGAGGGCCCCGGCCCGCGTTGCGACGACGGGTGTTCCGCAGGCCATGGCCTCAACGGCCGGGAGTCCGAAGCCTTCGTACCGGGAGGGAACGACTACAGCCGTTGCTCGGCGGTAAAGATGGATCAGCTCGCTGGTTTCAATACGTCCCGTGACCCGGATGCGGGAGGCGACGCCCGCGTCCTGAGCCCACTTGAAGACTTCGTTCCCCGGGTGGTCGTTGTCGACCAGTGTTAAGTGGGTTTCTTCGGGAAGCTGCGCAAAGGCCTCGATCAAGGTTCGAATTCCCTTGTTGGGATCGGAGGCGCGTCCGACACAGAGGATCTCCCCGTCCGACTTACTCGTTTCGGGGGCCGGGCAAAATAGTTCCGTATCCAGACCGTTTAAAACGTTACGAATTCGATCTGGCCGTACCCCGAAGTCACGGACAATTGTTCGCGCGCTTTCCTCGGAGGATGTGAAGATACGATCGATTCGACGGGCGACCCGCGATTGCATCCCGACTGGGTAGAACTGCATGGTCCCGATGGCTTCTCGCAAGCTCTCATCTCGAATGAAGGATGCGCGGCGATCGACGGTCAGTGGATGGTGGATGGTGGAAACGACGGGAAGACCCAATCGATGGAGCCCCCAGGTTCCCCAGCCAAGACACTGGACATCGTGTACGAGGTCATAGGTCTGTCCCTGTTGGAGTCGGCGGGAGAGCTCGCGAAAGGCTCTGACGCTGAATGCGAAAGGCTCGGGCAGGAATCCGAGGCGACTGGACATCAACTCGTAAAAGTTGAGCGGTTCAAGAAGGGTGCCTGGCGAATTCTCGGCCAGGAGACCGCGCCAATCACGGGTGAACCAGCGTCCCCAGAGTTCGAGGTTGGGGAGGGTTTGCACGCTGTGGGCAAAGGGCATGGTGTCGGGATAAGGGGGACCTACCAGCACGTCGATGGAATGGCCCAGCCGTGCGAGTTCCCGCGCGAGGAACCACAGGTAGATTCCCTGTCCCCCACAGGCCATGTTGCCCCGGTAGGCGATGAAGCAAATTCGCAGCGGTCGATCGGGCGGCGTCACGCGGCGGCGAGGGCCGGGGCCTCGGGCTTTTCGGCGTAGAGGATGAGGCTCTTGGGGCAGAGGAAATTGAGGAGTCTCTTCTCGACCGCGTCCATCACGGGCGATCCCGTGATATGGATCAGGAATTTTCGATAGAGACGAACGAGGCGGCTTTGGTCTGCATCGGGCAGGTGCATGACGGATCGAAGCACCCAGTAGGGCGTATGAAACCCGTGGGCAAAGCCCACGCCGACCGTCGCCAGGCCCGCTTGAGCCAGACCCTGGGCGAGCTCCTGGGGTCGGAAGATGCGAATGTGACCGCCCGGACTTTCAAAGTATTCGTCGCCCAGCCTCAGGTAGAGGTGCTCGCTGGTGGCGGTGGGAATCGTGATCGCCAGTTTGCCCCCTGGCTTGGTCACACGAGCCAATTCTCTGGCCGCGCCCACGTAGTCGTGAACGTGCTCCATGACCTCGGAGCAGATCACTCGATCGAAACTGCCGTCCCGGTAGGGAAGGTGGAAAGTGTTTCCCTGAACCATCCCCCCCAACGTGCCCATCTCGTCAGCGCGAGAGCGAAGTCGGCGAGAAGGTAGACGAAGGGATTCCAAGTCGAGGTCCAAACCGACAACTTGAGCCCCTCGCTCAAGGCAGCCAAAGCAATGCCGACCCTCGCCGCAGCCCGCATCGAGGACTGCGTCCCCGGGCCGAACGTCAAGCCGCTCGAGATCGACCGTGAGCAGCACGAATCGTGTCCTCAAAGACGTCAACTAGGCCAGCGGCTGCGTCCTTCCACTGAAAAATCCGCTCGACCCGTGCCCGAGCAGCCCGCCCCATGGCATCGGTCTTCTCCGGGTCAGACAGGACGTCGGCCATGGCTTCCGCCATCGCGCGCGCGTCTCGTTGCGGGACCAATCGTCCGGCGTGCCCGTCGGTGCCGACGACTTCGGGGAGAGCGCCGGCCGCATTCGCAATCACAGCGAGCCCGCAGGCCATCGCTTCACTGGCCGGAAACCCAAAGCCCTCGAAAAATGATGGAACGATGGCAACCCGAGCTGTGGAATATTGCTCAACGAGTTCGTCGACTTCCAGCATTCGGTCCACGAGGCGAACGCGATCCTGGAGTCCAAATTTTTGGATGAGTCTCGGGACGAGTCCATCCGGCGGAATGCGCCCGTCGACGATCTTCAGGGTGATGTGGTCGGGGAGAAGGGAGAGGGCTTCCAGCATGGTCCCGATCCCTTTTTTTCGGTCCTCGGTTCGGCCGACGAAGAGCATGTCGGTTTCTTTTTCGACGTGGTCAATGGGCCGAAAAAGCTCCGTATCCGTGCCGTTGTAAACGACGGGAACTTCTTTGCTGGGGATCTTGAAGTAGCGCTCGATCTCGTGGGCCGAGGCTTGACTCACCGTGACGATGCGGTCCAGCCGAGGGGCGACCTGCTGCTGCATGAAGAGCGGAAAATAAAGCGTCCGTTTGATTTTCTTGATGAGTCGCGGATCGATCGAGAAGTCAGCTTCCCGGTCGATATGCAGAGGGTGGTGGATGACCGAAACGACGGGCGTCCCCATGGCTTGGATGCCCAGCAGGCCCCAGGAAAGACACTGGTTGTCAAAAACGACGTCGAATTTGTATCGCTTCTGGATTTCGGGCCAGCGCCGCATGAGCCGGAGACCAAAGGTCTGCATTTCCGGAAAGACGCCAAAGCGAGATACGCCGAGCTCCCAGAGACTCATCGGCTTCAGGATTGAGAAGGGGCGCGTGGGTTCGATGGACTCGGCTAAGTCACGACCGAAGACATTGTCATTCGGAATCTCGTGTAGCGGGATGTCCTCGCCGACTTCCGGAAGCGGAGGTCCTGCAAAGACGTGGACGTCGTGGCCCGCTTTTTTAAATTCTCGAGCCAGATAGGCGGCGTAAATCCCCTGTCCGCCACAGAACATGTTTCCCCGATAAGTGAGCAGAGCAATCCGCATGGCGAACCCTTCAGGCGCTCTCGCCGTTTTCGGTTCCAGACTCGACCCGGTCCTCGGCGTCCGTGGACAGCACTTCCGGCGCCGGATCCGGTTCGACCTGGATCGTGGCGATCGTGTAGCCCACCCAGGCCGCGAGCCCGAGCACAAAAAGGGTCAAGACGGCGACCGGAATGGCCAGCGCCCAGTAGCTGCCTTTCAGAAGGCCGACGATAAAGAGGAAGGCGAGAAAACCCGCTCCAAGACAGATCACCCAGCCCTGGGTTCGCGAGGCATCGTTCATGATTCGGCGTGCTCCGGCTGGAGGTTTGACGGGACCCGTGTCCCGGGGGCCGCAATGGTGGGGGATTTGACTTTGGTGTCAACCATTTGAAGGGGTGGATCTCAGGCCGTCCCTCCAGTTTTGTCCTCGTCCCACGAAAGTTCCCGAGAAGGCCTAAGATGGGGCCATGCGGGTCATCGGGCTGATGTCGGGAACCTCCGCCGACGGAATCGATGCGGCCCTCGTCGAATGGCCGGCGGGGCCGGAGGCCCGTCCTTTCCGCTTGCTTGGCTATCGGGAAACTCCGATTCCGCCGGCTCTGCAGGCCGAAATCCACGCCCTCGCCGCCGGTGAGCGGCCCGGTCAGACTTTTCTTCGAGATTTGTTGAACTTGGACAGGCTTCTGGGCGAGCAGTTCGCAGAGGCTGCCCGGGGGGTAGCTGGAGAGGTGGGCATCGGGATCGACCAAGTCGATGCGATCTCGTCTCACGGACAGACGATCGCCCACCACCCGGAAGTGGGGGGAAGCCTGCAAATCGGCAGCCCAGCAGTGATCGCCGAGCGGACGAAGCGGCCAGTGGTCGCGGATTTTCGTCCAGGTGATCTCGCCGCCGGCGGAGAGGGGGCTCCGCTGGCTCCGTTCTTCCATCACGCCGTCTTGGCCAAGCCCTCCGAAACCCGGGTGATTTTGAATTTGGGCGGGATGGCGAATCTCACCTTTCTCCCTCGAGGCGGTCAGCCCGAGGAGGTGCTTGCTTTTGACGTTGGGCCGGCCAACAGCTTGATCGACGGCCTCGTTGCGGAATTGACCGCCGGAAAAGAGCGCATGGACCGCGACGGGCGGCGAGCATCCCGCGGACAGGTTGATCGCGATTTTCTCAAGGGCTTACTGGCGGACGAATACTTCGACCGAAGTCCGCCGAAGTCAACAGGGCGGGAGCGTTACGGTCCCCAGAAAGTGCTGGACATTTTGTCGGACTGGCAGCAGCGAGGAGCGGGCTCCGAGGACGACCTGGTTGCGACGATTTCTGCTCTGACGGTTGAATCGGTTGTACGGGCCTGTCTGGAGTTGATTCCACGAGCCCAGGCGAACGCTCCGCGCATGGAGCGTTTGATTGTCGGCGGAGGGGGAGGCCTCAACTTTGTTCTGATGGATGGATTGAGGCAGGCGCTCCCCGGGGTCGTCGTCGACAGCATGGATGAGCACGGGGTTCCGGCGGGGGCTGCCGAGGCGATGGCGTTTTCTTTGATGGGCCGCAACGCGTTGCGGGGAGAGATCAATCATCTGCCTCTTTGCACGGGTGCCAGGGCCCCTCGAGTTTTGGGTGTTCGGGTTGGGGGGTGAAAAAAAACCAGGGGCCAGACCTTCCGGTCCGACCCCTGATCGGTGTGACGCAAACTGAAGCGTTCGATCCTTAGAAGACCGACTGGCCCGAGGTTGAGGTGCAGGGGCCTACGGTGTTCAGCTGATTCTGCGAGGCGCCGACGCCGGCTGCGACGCAGCTGGTGTGCACGCCAACCACGCCCGCGGTGGTGCCCGCAACGGGCTTCACATAGCCCCAGGACTGCGTGGTGCTGTCACCGTCAATGTCGGCCGAAGCGCTAATCGTGTAGGCGCTCGGGGTGCCGGAGGTCCAAGCGACACCATATTGGAAGAAGACCTGACCTTCCGGGGACCATCCGAGGGTGTTGAAACCGCCGGCGTCCAGAAAGGTCGCCTTGGCGGTCGTCGGAGCGGCTGCCGGGCTGGCGGTGCCGGCGACGTAGGTTCCGAACTCGGCCAGGTAGGACTCTTCAGCCGTTCGAATGGCGGCGATGTTCACTTTGCCCTCGGAGCTCTTCGACTTGAGCTGGAAGCGGAGGAAGTTGGGAATCGCGATGGCGGCAAGAATGCCGATAATGGCCACCACGATCATAAGTTCGATGAGGGTGAAGCCGCTTTCGTTGTTTCGATTGATTTTGCGCATAAAAATTGTTCTCCTAAGTGGTTACGACCAAGCGCCCGCAGATTAAGGCTGAGCCGATCTTGGCCGCCTTGCGCAGACCGGATCGCTCGGGGTCCGACTACTGCAGACACCGTGCCAATATTGAGAAGGCGGAGGGCGAACCGGCAACTCTGCTCCGCAAACCATCAAGATGCCGAGATCTTGGGGATGTATGGACGCCCGCATTCATTCCGTTCTGACGCGAATGACTTCCCAATCTCGTCAGGGGGGTGACGCAAACCGTCACCCTGGGCAGTTTGCGCGCAGCCGTCTCGGTCCTTAGAGGCGGATGCGAAGGCCGTCGTCGGCGGTTTCAAATTCGACGGCCCCTCGACGTTCAGCCATCTCGGTGCCGAGATGAGTGAGCATCATCCGGCCAACATCGAACTGCTTTCGGTGTTCGAGAAGCTGCTCAAGGCTGAGGTGGAAGTCGAGCCGGCTTTCAAACAGCGTGCATTCGCAGGCAAATAAATCGGCTCCCGCAGAGAGCCTTGGCAACTCAGGAAACCATCCGGTATCGCCCGAGTAGACGACCGTTCGCGAACCCAGATTGATCCGATAGCCATGGGGGTGGGCCTCGAGTTGGTGGCGAGTTTCAAAAGCGTTGACCGTGGCGGGTCCAATTTCGTGATTTGAACCCGGCGGAACCTCTTGGAATTCGAGGGGAAAGCCGATCTCTCGTCCGTCGAGTCCGTATCCCATTGCGTCGGCCAAATGACGAACCCGGGCTTCGATATCGGGCGGGCCGGCGATGACCAGAGGCCGCTTTCGTTGGTCCTCGTAGAGAGCGGCCAACAGAAAAAAAGGAATGCCTCCGAAATGGTCCCCGTGGAAGTGGGAAACCAAAATTGTATCCACCTCATTGCGCTCGACGCCGAGTTCATCGAGCCCCATGGTGGTGGTGGCGCCACAATCCATGAGAAGGGTTCCACG
>NHEP01000177.1 GCA_002171515.1 bacterium TMED88
CCGATGAGGCCGTAGAACGTTTACAGGCAGCCGTCCAAGAAGCCGGCGAAGAGCAGCCCGCCGGAAGACGGGCCGTTTGGAAACGAACGGGCCAGCCGGTTGTGGAGGCGGCCATTGCATGGGGGAGAAGGCAGCCCGAGATCGTCATTGCGAATCTCGAATCAGTGGTCGACCAGATTCCGGAAGTGGGCGGCAGCGACGCGCAGGATGACCTTTTCCGCCTCACACTCGTCCGGGCTTACTGCGCGCTCGGACAGCAAGATTCGGCCGATCAGCTTCTCGCCCACTTTCCAGGGACCCGGGCCTTCCCGGATCTGATTTGACTCAGCTTGGCTTCGGCGTACCCGGAGATCCCCCAAGAGGCCTTTTCGGCCTCCCGAGGGCTTTCACCGGATCTCAGTCGACCGAAACCCGGGGCACCGGCAAATAGTCGTAGAGATCGTCAGTATGGTGGGGCTGGCGACGCTCTTCTGCCTCCCGAAGCCGATCGACAATCTCGGAGAACAATCGATCGGTCTCCGTTCGATCGCCTCCCGGGTCCGTCCCGTCAAGCCAATTCAGCCGAGCAAAGTTCATCGCCCAGGCGGTTCCGGCTCGATCAAAAGCCGCGCCGGATTGAGCCAAGTCGTCGTTCACCAAGTAGAGCCACATCCGAGCCGTGTTATCGAGCAGTCTGCGTTGCATCTCGCGCCGCGGATCCCCCGCCCCAAACAACGGACGCTGGAATTCGCTGTGCTTGTAGACAAGAAACGGCCGAATGCTCGCCCACTGACCGTGACCGGTCGTGCCTCGCCCAAGCCGCTTTTCCCAACCCTCGGCTTGAGCCTTTTCAACGGACATCCGCGCCAAAATAAAGGCGTAGTGCCCCCCCCAATGCCCTTGATGGAGCGGATAAAAGTAGTCGCCTGAAACCGTCTCAAAGGACTCATCGGAGGTCAACAGAGCTGGATCGATCATCCACCCCGCCCAGAACCACGCGCGCTGCAGGATCTGCGATTGAAGCCGCTGCTTGTTGAGGTCCATCTCCGCGGAGACAAACGTCGGGAATACAGTGCAGCCATCAGGGTGATCGCAGTTCAAGGGCCGCTGTCGAATCAAATCGCCCACCCGCCAGATCGGATTTCGCTCGATGGCGACGGACCGGTCAGCCACCGGGTTCCCCTCAACTTGGTCCACAGTTCGGTCTGGATATTCGAGCGTGCCCTGTCGCCACATATGTCCCAAAACCTGGATGGACTCGTACTTGGTCAGCATCCATTCAAAGGCTCGCCGGTCGGCTTCACTCGATAACGGCTCATGGCTCGCTGCGCTTTCCCGAATCCCGTCGTAGAAAGTCCAGAAGGCGGCGTCCGTCGGAGAGGCCGCGTAGGCGTCAAAGGCTGCATGGAAGGCCTCGGGATCCGTCGGGCGAATCCCCATATTGGGGAGCCACTCGGCCACACTGCCCTGATGACCCGCCTCTTCGCTCGGATTCAAAGGATCCTGACCTACATGGCTCAGTCCGTGGAAAGGGTCTTCGCTCCAACGATCCAGCTGAACCCCAATTCGAAGTGTCCGGAGGTCCAGAGATTGCAGTTGCGACTGGGCTTCCCGGGCCTTTTCGAGAGAATCAATTGAATCGGTGACCAGAAGCAGGCCCACTTCATCGCGAAGGAACTCAAGAAAAGCCAGGTCCCGATCTTGGACTGTCGCACCCGGAAGAGGCTCGAATCCCGGCTGAAGCGGCCGAAAGCGCTCGGGATGAACGACCCGCCTCAAGTCATGCTTTTGCCTTTGGGCGTGAATCAAACCAACGATTTCGGCCGCACGGACTTCATCCACGTGCTCAAGGGCTCGGCGACGGATGTCCGCATCCGAATAGCCAATAAAGGCCAAATCGAAGCCGTCGGGAACATGACAGCTCGCACAGGCTCCATGTTCACCCTCGAAGCGAAAAGCCTGCAAGCCCGCGGACAAGGTCTGCTCCAAGGTTTCCGGGGCCATGGCCTGCTCGGGCACGAAAGCCGGCCCACAGCGCGGATCGCTGTCACCCGAGGCGCACAAAATAGCCTCTGGGAAAACGACCGGGGTCTTGGGGGGTTCGATCCGCACGATCTCCGACGCCTCGAATTGGAAAGGGACTTCAACTCGTGACCGTCGCCCCTCTTCAGGAGCGGCACTGGTCCAGAGATCGACGCCCACACTCGTATGCAAGCTCTGTAACTCGAGACGCACCGTGCCGTTTCGCAGGTTTTCGAAGGAACCCGTGCCTGAAATGAGGGGATACACGTCTGACTCGTATCGAGATAGCTCTCGAACTGCGTGGGTCGGCGCGCCGGTAAAATTCTCGACCCGATCCCATCCGCCGTCTCCCTCGAAATCGTAGAGAACTCGAGCCTCGAGGTAGGCGATCCCCGTTTCTCCACCGAACGTGCTCAGATCGAAAGCCGTCTGTCCGAGATTGGGATCATAGTCAGCCGAAAGACCCCGAGCCTCGTAGGCGAGCATGCCGCGATCACCTGGGACCCGGTCAAACTGACCGTCTGCGCCAGGGTCGAGTGCGAGGGCGCCGGGATTTAGCCCATCGCTTTGGCTGATGAGATAGAAGGCGTTCCGCGAAGCCGTAAAAACAGAAGGTTCCGGTTCTTCCGCTTCCTCTTCTTCGTAGACGCGCACGTAATCCACTTTCAGCACCTGAGGAAAGACCGTGCTGGCATCTGGGTAACCGGGCCAATAGCCCCCGATCGCGACATTCAAGAGAAGAAAGAACGGGTGATCATAAACCCAGGGTGCGCCATTGGGAAGATCGGCGGGTGTCTTGACGTGATAAAGCTCTCCGTCGACTTCCCAACGAATCGATTCAGGCGACCACTCGATCGCGAAGGTGTGAAAGCCATCGGTGAATCGCTGGCCCGAAGGAAGTTCGTAATGACCTCCCACCCCGCCGGCCCCCGAGTATCCAGGTCCATGAAGCGTGCCGTGGACCCGGCCGGGAACATGTCCCACGTTCTCCATGATGTCGATCTCGCCTGAATAGGGCCATCCCACCTCTCCGATATCGGCACCCAGCATCCAGAAGGCGGGCCAAACGCCTTGGCCGACGGGAAGCTGCATGCGGGCTTCAATGCGGCCATATTGCTGGCTGAACTTTCCAGCTGTGAGCAGACGGGCCGAGCTGTACTGACACGCGCCATACCAGCAGGTCGAGCCCGGCAAAGTCTCTTTGCGGGCTGTGATCACCAAATGACCCGCGCCATCGTGAGACACATTTTCGGGACGATCGGTGTAGTACTGGTGCTCGGCGTTTCCGAAGCCTCCGCCGCCCAGATCGAAGCCCCAACGCGAGGCATCCGGCGAAGTCCCGCTCTCCCGATCAAATTCATCGGACCAGACCAATTGCCAACCGGGCCGATCCGTATCCCCCGCGTTGGCAGGCGGGGGTTCGCTGGGATCGGAAGGATCCTCCGGATCAATGGGATCCGCGGGGTCAGTGGGGTCAGTCGCATCATCGGGATCCGTCGGATCAACCGGCTCTTCGGTGTCAGGCGGAATCGGGGGTGACGGCGGAACCGGCGTGGGGTCAAGGTCGTCCCCCCCACCCAGACCTGCATAAACATGAAGCGTCCAGTCGGTGTCGTACTGACCCGAGAGCTGATCAACACCCACTACCCATCGGTATTCGACGGACTCCCCCACTTCGAGCCCTTCGAGAATCCACTGGAGTTGGCCGTTTGAATTCGGCGACATCGGAAAACCCTGAACACCACTCGGGCTGCGTCGATGAACCTGAGCCCATGGCACCGATTCGATTAGAAATTGGAGCCGGCCGCCGCTGAGTTCAGTGACCCGAGTATTAGAAGGCAATCCACCCAAGCCACTATATTGGGCTTCAGTCCACTCCCCCATGATTTGACCGCCCTGATCGTCCCCGACGAGGAACCGGTAACGAAACGCTTCACCCGGTCGAAGGCCATGGATTGGGTAGCGGGCTTCCCGACCCTCCTGAAGCATCCGCTGGACCCGCGTGCTTCGAGGCCCTTCAAAATGGAGATCGGCCCACGGCACATCCTGGATATAGAATTCCAGTCGACCGCCTTGTTGCTCGATCCAGCCTTGGTCGACGACCGCTTCAGCAGGAGACAGAACTTGGGGCTGTGAGGCGCGGGGTACCAAAATTTCGGGAAGTGATTCCGGGACGCCGATGATTCCCTCAAGGTCCAGCAACACCCAGTCTCGGCCGCCCACGCAGGCCGCACCTTGCACCGCAAAGGTGGCTGGCGTCACCCGAGGTCCACCACCGCCGATTTCGAGGCTGAGCGTGAGATCTTCAAGAACATCAAGGACTTCGCCCGCCCGCGACTGGAGCTGAACCTTGGGACCCGCCAGACCCAGTTCGGCGCCCGTGCTCTGCAAGACGGTCTGGCCCGAAGGCAATTCAAAGTCCAAGGCCCACTGATCCCAAGCCGCATCATCTCGATTCCGCAGGGTCACAGCAGCCGTGTAGCCTCCACCCCAATCCTCTTGAATCGCGTACTCAACCTCGCACTCGGGAACCACCGCACCGCAACCTGAGAGTGTCAGCCCACAAAAAATGCCCATCGCCATCATGACATGCCAAGCCTTGCTCTCCGCCATCATCGACCTCCCGTGGCTTCGAGCGATTCCAGGCGCCGTTCGCCATGAAGACCAGCGAATTCTTGGCGAACGGTTTCGACCCGTACAAAACCCGAAGCGTTTCGACCAGACTGCGGAACGGCACGAGCAATCACCGTGATCGAGGTCACTTCCGGCGTTCTTCTGAAATGCGCAAATCAGGTGAAACAGGAAGCGACTTCGCAACCCCGGACAACGAGTTGGCGCGGGCCTTTGCGAGCCAGTGAGGAGTCCAAAACCAGCCTCGGCCTTTCGAGAAACGGTCAACAGGGGCCGCCCTCAAAAGTCTGGCGGCTCAGCCGTCTCTGGGCCAAGATGCACGCTATGGAATGGACAACCGAGTTGCTTGAAAAAATGAAGGTCAATCTCGCGAGTGGCATCCCCGCCGTCGCGCGAACAGGAATCGAAATCCTCGAACTGGAGAAGGGTTACGTCAAAATGAAGATGCCCTTGGAGGGCAATGTCAATCATGTCCAGATGATGTACGCGGGCTCGCTCTTTACTTTGGCGGAACTTCCCGGGGGCGCCATCTTCGCGACGTCCTTCGACTCCCGACGCTTCTACCCCATCGTCCGAGACATGAGTATCCGCTTTCGAAGACCGGCCAAAACGGATATCACAGTGGAAGTTCGGCTCGACGAAACGAAAGCCGCCGAGGTCGCCGCGGAAGCCGAACGCGAAGGAAAAGCCGACTACGACTGGAATTGCGAACTCAAAGATGAAACCGGCGAGATCGTTGCCATCACGCACAACATCTACCAGCTCCGAAAGATCGGCTCTTAAACCCTCCGCCTCGCGTCGAAAGGGAGTGCGTCATGTCGTCTAAGCCGAGCGATTCCCCTTCCCTGCCTCCCATCGTCGAACCCACCACCCGCCGATCTTTTATGCTCGGCGCCCTCTCAGCAGGCGGGGCACTTGCCCTCCGGAGTTCCCTCGCCCAGGGGGCGGTGAGCGGGGGGCCAAATGGGGCGAGCCCACTACCCGGTGGCCTCGATCCGAAGCTCTTTGCCCTGCACTCACGCGTCCCCCTTACGCTGGAAACCCTTCGCTCAAGCTTTGGCATGGGGGTCGTCACACCCGTTTCGCGCTTCTTCGTACGAAACAATCTCCCGATGCCTACGGAGCAAATCGTCGCCGACCCAGAGACGTGGACACTCGAGGTCGAAGGTGTTCGCGCGGCCCGCAGCATGACTTTGGCAGAGCTCAAGACCCTCGGCGTCGCGACGCTATCAACGGTCATCCAATGTTCAGGAAATGGGCGAGCCTTCTTTGAGCACGGGCCCTCCGGGTCTCCGTGGCAAGTCGGCGCGTCGGGTTGTGCCATCTGGACGGGGTTGCCCGTTCGTCTATTGATCGAAGCTTTGGGAGGCCCCGTTTCCCGCGCACGGTTTTTAACCGGGACCGGGGGCGAAAAACTTCCGGAAGGAATCGACCCCCTCGACCTCATGGTCGAAAGGTCAGTCCCCCTGGAAAAGGGACTCCTTGATTGCCTCCTTGCTTGGGAAATGAACGGCGAGCCCCTGCCCCTCACGCATGGCGGCCCCTTGCGGCTGATTGTACCGGGCTACTACGGCTGCAATCAGATCAAATACATCCGAAAGCTGGCGTGCACCGCCCAGGAAAGCCCAGCGAAAATTCAGCAGACCGGTTATCGAATGCGACCCGTCGGCCACACAGCCAGCCCCGAGCAGCCAAGCCTGTGGCGCATGCCCGTGACCAGTTGGCTGCAGGGCCCCAACGGTCAAGACGCCCCATTGGCTCCGGGCCGTGTCATTTTGCACGGCGTTGCCTTTTCGGGGGAACGACGAATCGATCGCATCGAGTTCAGTCAAGACGATGGAAAAAGCTGGCGCGAAGCCGACTGGATTGGACCCGAAATCGGCAGTGGGGCATGGCAACAATTCACCGTGTCCATCGATCTCCCAGCCGGCCGTCACCGCCTGGTCACGCGGGCCACGGATGCCGCCGGGGACACCCAGCCGGCCGAACGGATCGAAAATGAGAGGGGCTACGGGAATACCGCGTGGACCGACCTTGCTTTGGCCGTTGTTGTGGGTCAGGCAAATCAACGTTCAAAGAAGCCCGTCGCTGCACCGGATCTCTCCCAATCGGCGCCACCCCCTCAGACCGCAGCCCCGATCGATCTCAGCCCTCAGGGCGAAGCGGGTCAGGCCCTATTCTTGGAGGCCGAGCCTTCTTGCGGTGCCTGCCACAGTCTCGCCGCAACCGGCAGCCAGGGCACCCTCGGGCCCAATCTGGATCAGTTAAAGCCCGACGAAGCACGAATCATAGGGGCCCTCAACCAAGGCGTCGGAGTCATGCCCTCGTACAGGGAACGGCTTTCCCCAGAGCAAATCCGTGATCTTGCGCGTTTCGTCGTGGAAGCCACTGCCAAGAAACCCTGAAACCACTCGATCACGAGAGACCATTAATCGTGAGCTCGGAAAGCCGGGTCCAATTCTCCGGCATGCTCGACCAACCAAGCCTGAGTCGCCTGGGCCATCAGGTCACTGAAGAGACGATTCCGACGATCAAAAAAAGCCACTGAGGCCCCGCCGTCGAGGGCGTAGCGCCCCGCCAAGGACTCGGCGCCCGCGCGGTCCTCGCCTTCGTAAAACATCAGTCGATCGGTCCCTTCTAACGGAACGCCCATCACCTCCGAAAAGTATTGGAGGTGCAGCTCGCGGTGATGCGCCGTCGCGGCCCCCATCACCACGACCCGCATCGACGGCCATCGAGCGACGTCGATATACTCCCTTCGCCATTGCACAATGACACGATTCAGCGCCGTCAGCTGCGCTCCGGCCGCTCCGCTGAGATTGGCGTTCAGCGACGCGGCTTGACTACGGGCAAAACTCAAGAGCGATGCCTCGCTGACCCGACCCTGGGCCAACACCCCCGCTAAGAACTCTGTCGTGTCTTCGAGGATTTGACGCTGCCTCGGCAAGCTGGCGCGGTTGGGGAAACGCCCCTCATCAATCGAATCCTGAAGACTCCGCAAGACGTCGAGATATTGCCGCACGGGCACCCGGGTTTCGGACCCCATGGGCCCTTTGTCTGCGTCATCGATAAGCAGGACATAGGCAGCCAGGGGCAGGTGGTCGATGATTTTTAGATTCTGGTACGTCGGGGGGGCCCCGGTCTTCACGTGATCGACCTGATCGCCGTCAAGGTAAAGAAACAGATCGCCACCCTGGACAACGATCAACCCTGTTTGCTTGACTCGGTCAACAGAGTGTTCCAGCGCCCGCGCATAGTTTTGGGTGAAAAGCTGGTTGATCGAGCGCATTTCGGCCGACGGGGGTCCAGTTGCAAGAGCCTTTTCCAGACCCTCATCGGCGCGGGATCCCACTGGCGGGATGAGCCAGACAGCGAGCAGAACCCAAAAAAGGGGGGCTAAGAGCCGTTCTTGCAGTCTTCGCACTTTTTTCTCCCGAACGAGTCGCCTTAATTCTACGCCAAGAAGGCTTCGACTCGCGTTTCCATCTCCCGCCCGACCCATTTTTACTTCATACTGTCCGGACTGCTGATCGGCTGGAAAAAAAGGAGGCCCCATGCACAATCGAGCCGCGTTCGAAATTCTTCGTGATCCCTACCGAAACAAAGGCACCGCATTTACCGAAGCTGAACGACGGGAGCACAAGCTTGAGGGCCTACTTCCTGCAGCCATCGAGACCCTCGAGGAGCAGGTCGACCGCATCCTGTTTCAGGTGAAAAATCAGGAAACTGACCTTGAGCGCTACATCCAATTGCGAGCCCTGCAGGATCGCAATCGCATCCTGTTCTATCACCTGCTGATCCAAGATCCCGAGCGATTTCTCCCCATCGTGTACACGCCCACCGTCGGCGATGCGTGCGAGCAATTTGGCCATATTTTGCGCGATCCTCACGGGCTCTACATCCCGGTGACCGCCCGAGGACGCGTCAAAGAAATCATCGCCAACTGGCATGAAACCGACATCCGCTTCATCGTCGTGACCGATGGATCTCGGATTCTTGGCCTTGGGGATCTCGGGGCCAGCGGCATGGGGATCCCCATCGGGAAGCTATCCCTCTATACCGCCTGTGCCGGAGTGCCACCCCAGCTCACTCTTCCGATTACCCTCGATGTCGGAACCAACAATGAAAAATTTCTATCCGACCCCCTCTACACGGGGCTCCGGCAGAAACGCTGCGACGACGAGACGTACTACGCCTTTGTCCAAGAGTTCATTGACGCAGTCCAAGAAGCGTTCCCGAAATGCTGCGTCCAATTTGAAGATTTCAGCATGAACCATGCGGTCCCCCTGCTGGAGAAATATCGAGACGAGATTTGCTGCTTCAACGACGATATTCAGGGGACAGCAGCCGTTGCACTGGCTGGCATTCATGCGGCCTGCGTGGCCAAGAAAGAATCGATCGGAGACCAACGAGTGCTTTTCCTGGGCGCAGGCTCAGCGGGCACCGGAATCGCCGATCTCATCGCCCGATCGATCGAGTTGGAAACCGGCCGTTCGCGCGAAGAGGCTTTGAAGTCGGTCCAGCTCTTTGACGTCAACGGTCTGCTTTGCGAAAGCCGGACGGACCTGCTGCCCTTTCAAAAGCCCTTCGCCGCCAAGGCGGAGGCTTGCGATGACTTTGTCCAGGCCATTCAGAATTTTCGCCCGACGGCCATCATCGGCGTCTCCACCGTTTTCGGGGCTTTTAACGAATCTGTGATTCGCGCAATGGCCGAAATCAATGATCGCCCCATCATCTTCCCCTACTCAAACCCCACCTCTCGCGCCGAATGTACGGCTCAACAGGCCTACCAGTGGACCGACGGCCGATGCCTTTTCGCCAGCGGCACCCCGATGCCGCCGGTTGACCATCAAGGCAAGAGCATCAAGCCATCTCAGGGCAACAACGTCTACATCTTCCCCGCCATGGGGATGGCGATTCTCGCCACCGGGGCCCACCGCGTGCCTCAAGATGCTTTTCTGGCTGCGGCGCGGTCGCTGGCCACCCAAGTACCAGCCGATTTCTTTGAAGACGGAATGCTGTACCCCAGTCGATCAAAAATCCGCGCCGTCTCCCTCCACGTGGCCGCAGACGTTGCCCGCTGTCTCCAAGAAATGGGCTTAGCCCGACACGAATCAAAAGACTGGGACAAGCAAATCCGCGAAATGGCTTACTCGCCAGAATACAGCTAGGTCAGCGCTAGAACGGCGGATCGTCAGCAAAAGACGGCGGTTCTTCCGGCGGCGGCGGTTCCTCGCCATGGGACCCGGCCGTCGCCCGTTCCACGGTCCAAACGTCGAGACTATTGAAGTAGCGGGGTTCTCCGCCCTCGCGGGGGGTCCATTCCCGTCCGCGCAGCGAGAACTCAATCCGCAATTCATCTCCCTCTTGGAACGCATCGAGGGACTCGCAGCGATCGCCCGTCAACTGGAACTGAACAAATTGGGGGTACTTCGGGTTTTCCGCCAATTCGATCACGAAGTCCCGCTTGCGGAAGCGCTCGGTCTTCTGTTCTGCTGCAAACTTTCGGTGGAGCCGGCCGGTGATATTAAATCCCATGAGGCGAGCATAGACCGAAATCGGCCCCAACGTCAGGCTCTTAAAGGCCGCTCGACAAGACCGACCCCCGCAGAGGGAAGGCGAGCTCGCCTCAGGAGGCCGGTGACGTCTCCGGTGCGCCATTCACCGGGTGGATGCCTTCGGCCGATAGGGTGTGGCTAGACCACTCGCGCTTGAGCTGCTCGAGTTCAGAGCGGGCGGACTCCCTTCGACCCTCGTTTCGAAACGCGCGAAGCCGCTGACGCATCGCCAAGGCATCCTCCCCCACCTCCCGAGAAAGATCGCCCTCCATGGCGAGCCTTGAAATATGCTCGCGCACGCTCTCCAATGCATCCATTTCCGCATCGACCGAGAGCCCCTCAATGGCGACTCGAAGACGACGACGCGCTTTTGCATTCGCCAGCGTGGCCAACATCTGTCCCTTCTCCCGGACCAACGAACGAATCTCTTCCCGGAAGCGGATCAAGTTGTCTTTCGCCTCCTCGGCCTGATCTCGGACGGCAGCCAGCTCTTTCTCGGCGCGCTCCAGATCCTCAAACAGGGCTTGTTTCTGGCCGATCAACCCCAACGAAATCTCGTCGCGACCCAAGCGAACGGCTCGCCGAACGTCATCATGCATCCGGGCGATCTCCACGCGCCGGTCACTGATTTCTTCTTCCAATTTATTCCGCATGAAGAGAATTCCAGCCACCGCCTCTTTGAGTTCCCGGTACTGACGGACACGCTCGGCAATCGCTTGTTCATACACAACCTGAGGACTCTGCTGTTCACGCTCGCGCACCCAGCGACCGAAAAAACCTCGCAGCAGGCTCCGAAAACGCTTCAACATGCTCGGCTTACTAAAATCAGTCACTTTTATCTCCTTCTCCGGAGGGTGTGGCCTGGTCGGCCCGATGGCTCCAATCTTCAGAGCGCAGGTTCAATTCGCGGATTTTCTGCTGCAAGCTCTGCCGAACCATTCCGATCGATTGAGCTGTCCTTGAAATATTTCCATCGTGCTCGCGCAGGGCGTTCAGTAAAAATGCTCGCTCAAAACGCTCAACGGTTTGACGTTTTGCATCGACGAAGGACAGCCCCGGTGCATCGATCACCGGTGAGCCGGTCGTCACGAGCCTGAGAATCGGGGATGCGCCCAGTTGCAAATCACTTTCCTCGATTTCGGTCCCGGAACAGAGAACCGCTGCCTGCTCGAGAACATTCCGTAACTCTCGAACGTTGCCTGGCCATGGGTGTTCGGCCAAGCGCGAGAGCGCCGCCGGAGCCAGGGGTTTTTCGGGACGCCCGAGTCTTTCGGCAAGCTGCTTCAAGAATCGGCCAGACAAGGCCGGGACGTCCTCGGTGCGCTCGCGAAGGGGCGGCAGCTCTAAAGCCACCACCTTTAGACGGTAGAAAAGATCTTCTCGAAACCCGCCCTGGGCAACCTGTGCCTCCAGATCTCGGTGAGTGGCCGAAATGACTCGAACGTCCACATCCAGAGAGCGCGTACTGCCCACACGCTCCAGCTTTTTCTCCTCGAGAACTCGCAAAACCTTCGCTTGGGTTTCGGGCGCCATGTCGCCGATCTCATCCAGAAAGATCGTGCCTCCATCCGCCGCCTCGAAGCGCCCTAGCCGGCGATTATCCGCCCCGGTGAACGCGCCTTTTTCGTGACCGAAGAGTTCGCTTTCCACTAATTCGCGATGAATTGCGGCACAGTTGACGGCGACGAACGGTTTATTTTTGCGCGTGCTGGTGTCGTGGATCGCTTGAGCAACCAGTTCTTTGCCCGTCCCACTCTCGCCTCGAATCATGACGCTGAGATCCGTTGGGGCCACCTTCTGGATCGTCTCAAAAACTTTCTTCATAGCAGCACCGGAACCGACTAGATTGGCAAACCCGTATTCCCGCTGAAGCCGCTCGCGAAGAAAACGATTTTCCCTCTCCAGTCTCTGGCGATCGAGTGCTCGGCGGATCAGAACTCTGAGCTCATCGTTGTCAAAAGGCTTGGGGACGTAGTCCTCCGCACCGGCCTTCATAGCCTCCACAGCGACTTTCTCTGAGCCGTGCGCGGTGATCATCACCACCGCGGTTTCCTGAAACGCCTCTTTGGCCGCTTTCAAGACATCCAAACCACTGACCCCGCCACCGAGGGCGAGATCTGTCAACACGAGGTCGTAGGTCTCGGATCTGACTTCTTCGATCGCCCGCTCACCGGTCGCAGCCAATTCAACCTCGTAACCCTCTCGACCGAGCAACCCTTTGAGGGCCAGGCGAATGGCTTTTTCGTCCTCGACGACCAATACCCGGGCAGCCCTCATCATCCTGCCCCTCCGTCCCGCAAAGCCGAGTGAGATCCCGAATTTTCAGCCTTGGGAAAGGTCAAGACGAATGTCGTCCCTCGCTGCCCTGGGCCGGGATCGCTGATTTCAATCCATCCTCGATGGGCCTCGACCAGCTTTCGCGTGATCGGAAGGCCAAGTCCAGTCCCGTCTGACTTAGAGGTATAGAAGGGTTCGAAAATCCGATCGCGGTCTTCTGCATTCATCCCGATTCCGTTGTCGGCGATTCGAACCCACACTTCCGTGCCCGCGAGGTTTTCGCCCATCGAGATGCGGATGCCGGGCTTCGGGACACGCTCTGCGACTAAAGCGTCCATGGCATTATTCAAGAGATTGATGGCCACTCGGCGGAGCTGTTCCGGATCTCCCTCAACCATGACTTCACCGTCATACTCTCGGGTGATCTCCACGCCCTCTCGGCTCGTCCGATCCCGGAATGTTTCGATCGCGGAGTCGAAAACATCGGCCAGCGCGGTACGCTCGTGACGCATGTCTTCCTCTCGGGCGTAACGCAACAAGTGGGCGATCGACCGCTCGACCCGCTCCAGTTCTGCGAGGGCCACGCGCGCGTATTCGACATTTTCGCCGCTCACAGGATCTTCACCCATCTGCTGGACGAGGCTCTTTGCTGCCGTGATCGGGTTGCGAATCTCGTGCGCGATCGAGGCAGAGAGTCTTTCGAGAGAACGGGCATGCTCCCCCTCAAGCGCCTCTCTTTCAACCCGGACACTCGAGTCCACACGCTTTGCAACCTCTTCATCAATGAAGCGCTCACGCAGGCGAGGCTCGTAATAGATTCGGTACGCACGGCGCGCCAAAGGGATGCCGCCAATAAAAGCAACCAGCACACCGACCAGAGGAATAAAGACGAGCAGAGGCACGGCCACGATGGCTAGACGGGCGACCCGACCCCAGAGTGCCACCTTCTCGTCGGCGGCCTGATGAGCTTCGGCCAGTGCGGCCTCTTCGGCGGACATGAACGCTGGATCCAGCTCAGCCAGAGACTCGGCCGACCGGCGCCTTGCAGCCCGCGCTCGGCGAGCCCACTTCCGCGACGGGGAGCTGCTGGCACCTCGATGGGCCGAGGACTTTGCATGACCTCCGCGGCGCGACATCAAGCCCTCCTGAATGATGAGGTTCTTCGACAAGGTACAGGACGCTGGACCACGAACCGCCGAAGTTCTCATGAATCCACTCCCCAAGGCCCCTCGATCCGACGCACCGTCGGGGCCCGCGGGGCCCAGTCGCCCCCGATCTCAATCCAGAGAACCCGAAAACACATTGCAACGTCTCCTTTCCCTTCCGAGAACGCGGCGGAAAGTGTTCCTGAGCCACCGCTGCAGGCTGTCCGTCTGAGCCCTGAAAGTCCGCGACTCGCGTTCCGCTGAAAATGGAGGAGCAAGCTGCATGCCGAAAAGAGAGTGGGCTCTATGGGCTGACAGGCGCATTCCGCAAGTCTCCGACTGCACTGGGTCAACCTGCGGTGCAAGGCTCGGGCTGCAGGGAGAAAGTCGGCCTCAGCCCCCGCCCACAGGAGGAAGGAAGTGGACCTCACTCGTCGCTCCGACGACTTCCAAATAAGGATCGGCCACGATGTCGCCGTCGATGGCCACCGCCAGTTGACCAGAGAGTTTTTCGGCCAGCCCCGGATAGGCCGCCTCGAGGCCGGCAATCAACGCCCGAATCGTTTCGCCGGGCAGCTCAACCTCAAGCACTCCGCCCGTGTAGGGGGCGAGCGATCGCGGAAGAAAAACCCGAGCCAATGAAAACAGTCTTTCAGGAAGCCGGGTCAAGGGCGTCGAGGACGCGAGGCGGCGACAACGGCAGATCCGAAAAGCGCACACCCGTTGCGGCCCGGACGGCATTGGCCACAGCAGGGATCGGCGGAACGATGGGCGCCTCTCCCACCCCGCGCACCCCATAGGGGTGATCGGGGTTCGCAACCTCGATAATCACTGCATCGATCATGGGCAAATCCGAAGCCACCGGCATTCGATAGTCGAGAAAGCCTGGATTCTCGAGTCGTCCCGATTCATCGAACACGTAGGCTTCATTGAGCGCCCAGCCAATCCCTTGCACCGCGCCCCCTTGAATCTGACCCTCGACGTAGCTCGGATGAATCGCTCGTCCGGCATCCTGAAAAGCCGTGTAGCGGATCACATCGACCTTCCCGGTCTCCGGGTCCACTTCAACATCGCAGAGATGCACTGCGAAGGACATCCCAACACCCCGCACACTGCCCGAGGCGCTCGCCTGAATCGGACCTCCGGTGCGCCCTGCTCCAGTGGCGATCTCCGCTAAGCCAAGCGGCTTGATGGTGTCGTCATCGGGGACGGTCGCCTTGCCGTCCGCCCACTGAACCCGCTCCACATCGACATCCCACACCTTCGCGGCGCGCTCACACAACTGAGCAATCACTTGCCGAGAGGCCTCGACCACCATTTTACCAGTCGCCAGAGTGACTCGACTGCCTCCAGTGACATCGTTGTAGCCGACCGAGGCGGTGTCACCGATCCTCACCCCGACCTTCTCATACGCAATACCGAATTCTTCCGCCGCCATCATGGCCAACGAGGCTCGAGACCCTCCGATATCGGGGTTCCCAGAAATCACGGAAATACTTCCGTCGGCGTTGACCATCACCGCTGCAGACGACTGAAGTCCAGCGTTGAACCACATGCCGGCCGCGACCCCTCTTCCCTGGTTGGCCTTCAGCGGGGCATCATAATGGGGATGGGCTTGAGCAGCCTCGAGCGTTTCAACAAAGCCAATCCGTTTGTAACGGGGCCCAAAAGAAGACTGCACGCCCTCTTGAGCCGCGTTCTGCAGCCGAAGGTCGATGGGGTCAATCTCGAGTTGACGCGCCAAATCATCCACCACGCTCTCGACGGCAAACGCGGCCATGGGGGCCCCCGGCGCACGGTAGGCGGCCGACTTAGGCTTGTTGACCAAGATGTCTCGGCCGTGGGATCGTGCGTGTTCAAACGCGTAGGGGGCAAAGATCGTCATCGATCCCGCCGCCACCGAAGAGCCCGGAAAGGCGCCCGCCTCATAGTCGAGCCAGGCTTCTCCGGCCACGAAGTTTCCCGCCCGGGTCGCCCCGATTTTGACTCGAATTCGGCTCGCTGAGGCGGGACCCGTCGCCCGGAAAACCTCCTCCCGTGACATCACCATTTTGACCGGACGGCCCGATCGCTGAGAAAGCGCCACGGCAAGCGGTTCCAAGTAGACGGTCGTCTTCCCCCCGAAGCCACCGCCAATTTCGGCGGGCACAACCCGGACCTGCGCAAGATCGAGGCCCAGCAACTTGGCCGTGTAGCCTCTGATCATGAACTGCCCTTGGGAGCTACACCAAATCGTCACCTGCCCATCCGGACCCGCCTCGGCGAGACACGCGTGGGGCTCGATGTAACCCTGATGGACTGCTTGGGTGGTAAAGGATCGGTCGATCACAAAGTCAGCGCTCGCAAAAGCGGCCTCTGGGTCTCCGTGCCCCATCTCAACTTCATTGGCGATATTCGAAGGGGCCTTCTTCTCGCCCTTGCGGTCACAGAGATCGTCATGAACCAGCGGCGCGTCGGGCGCAATCGCCGACACTGCATCGAGGACATGGGGCAGAATTTCATAATCCACCTCGATCAAGCCGAGAGCCTCCTCGGCCACCGCCGAAGTGGTCGCCGCCACCGCTGCAATGGCATGCCCCACATAGCCCACTTTCCCTCGGGCCAAAACATTCTGCGACATCATCCGGTAATCCGTCGGCTCTTCTCCGACGAAGGCTTGCTCCGAAGCAATTTCGGGCAGGTCATCCCCAGTCACAATCGCCTTGACGCCATCCAGTGCCAAGGCTTCGCGGACGTCGATGCTCCGGATGCGCGCATGGGCGTGCGGACTGCGAAGGACTTTGGCCCAAAGCATATCCGGACGCGCGAAGTCAGCCCCGTAACGGGCCCGACCCGTAACTTTCTCAACACCATCGGGGCGGATCGGACGCGTGCCCACCCACTTCAGGGTCTGATCGTCTCGAGTTTTTTGAGTCATGCGTCTGCCCCCCGCATTTCTGCCGCCGCGGCCAAAACCGCGCGAATAATCTTGTCATATCCTGTACAACGACACAGATTGCCTGCGAGCCAAAACCGCACCTCGCGTTCGCTTGGATCAGGGTTGCGAGCCAACAAAGCCTGGGCGGCGACGAGAAAGCCAGGCGTACAGACACCACATTGCAGGGCCGCCTCCTCAAGAAAGTGCTGCTGCAAGGGGTGAAGGCGGTCTCCTTCCGCCATGCCCTCGACGGTTTCGATGACGCGACCTTCCGCTTCGGCCGCCAGCATCAAGCAGCTGCACACAAGCCGACTGTCGAGCATGACGCTGCAGGCTCCGCAGTCCCCCGTACCACAACCTTCTTTCGTACCGGTCTTCATCAGGACATCGCGAAGCACATCCAGAAGCGTCTGTTCATCTTCACAGAGAAATTCGCGGCTTTCGCCATCGATCGTGGTGGTCACATGCCGCTTGCTCACTGCTCTCCCCTCGCTTGCACCCTCAAGAAGCCGGACTCCCTGCAACGCGTCGCGGACCCGCCCGGCGCAGAGCCATCTCGGCCGCCCGCCGGGCCAAGACACCGGCCACCCGGGACCGATACGCCCGGGTCCCCCGTTTATCATCAATCGGATCCGCCGCCGCGCTCGCCTGGGCGGCGAGCTCTCCGAGGGCCGCGGCATCGGGCCGACGATCGATTAAGGCCTCTGCCGCGGCATCCACTCGGATCGGCCGCGCAGCGACGGCCCCGAGCGCGACCCGGCAGGCCAGGCACTCGCCGGATTCAGCCAGTCGCAGGGATACGCCGGCCCCCACGATCGCAATATCCATCTCGGTACGGGGAATCATTCGCTGGTAAGCGTCGCCGGTTCCCTCCTGGGGCTGAGGCAGTCGGAAATCGACGACAATTTCCGCTTCGCTGAGGGTCGTCTCGCCGGGGCCCCGGACCACTTCCTCCACAGGCACTTCTCGTCGCCCGCCGGGACCAATGACTGTGCAGACCGCGCCCGCTGCGATCAGCGCCGGCACGCTGTCCGCAGCCGGGGAAGCATTACAAAGATTTCCACCGAGACTCGCCCGGCCCTGGATTTGGGTGGAGCCGATCAATTCCGTGGCCTCCACAACCCCGGGCCACGCCTCACGGAGCGGAAGGCACTCGCCGATTTCCGCGCCCGAGACCGCTGCACCGATCCGGAACCCCTGAGAACCACAATCGATTCCGCATAGCCCAGGAATTTGCTTCAAATCCACGAGCAATTTCGGACGACGCGTCCCGGTCCGGAGTTGAACCAAAAGATCGGTTCCGCCCGCCATGGGCCGCGCATCCACCCCCACTTGAGAGAGCAGCCCGATGGCTTCGTCAAGGCTTCTCGGTGCGGCGTATTCCATGACGTTCTTTCACATCCCTTCGATTCCAGGCCAATCCCAGGTTGCTGCACTTCACCCCCGGATCCGCGAAGCCCAATCTTACGGATTCCAAAGGATCTGTGCCGCCGGACTCACGTCAATGATCGGCCAAAACGGACACGGCACGGACCGCAGCGGAGAGTGGCCTGGCAGGTGAGAATTTCGCCCCGGGCAAGCTGCTTGGGGGAAAGCGCTCGATTCTCCCCCATCTCGACCTCGCCTTGCTCAAGGGTCGCCACACACTCGCCACAATATCCACTGACGCAGGAAAACGGAGGCGCTAGCCCGTGCCGCAGCGCGGCACGAAAGATCGTCTCCCCCTCCAGAATGTCGATTTCGTGGGTCGCTCCGTCGAGAACCACGACGATCCGGTGCGTCTTCGAACCCATCAGCCCCCTCGATTGCCACCCGAGAAGGATAGGACGTCCAAAATTGACCGGCTGGATTGCTAGCATGACGCGATGAATTCGACGCACGGCGCAACACACCGACGCCTGCTGATTGCCTTCGCCTGGGGAGCCCTCCTGATCGGTCTGGCTCTCGGCTGCGAAGAACCGCGATCGACACCCGCGACGGGGGGGCCGCTCGGGAATGGCCAGAAGCTCTACTCCCAGCACGACGAAGAACTTATTATCCGCGACTTCTTCAAAGACCGCCGAGGCGGTTTTTTTGTCGATGTGGGTTGCTACGACTATCAAGATCTCAGCACGACGTTCTATCTCGAAAAGCATCTGGGATGGTCGGGCATGGGGATTGACGCCAACCAAGACCTTCGTGCCGACTATGAGCGTTATCGACCTCGAACCCAGTTTGAAAATTACGTGGTCACGGATCAGTCCGGTGGCACCCATACCTTCTACTTAAACGTCGGCGGAGAGGGAATCTCGTCCGTCTCTCGACGCTGGATCGTCGACTTTTTGGACACTTTTTTCCCAAACGCCCAACCGAAGATCCGGGAAGTTGAAGTGCCCGCCATCACCCTGAATGACCTCCTCGAGCAAAATGGCGTAACCGAAATCGACTTCCTCTCGATGGATATCGAAGGTCACGAGCCAGCCGCGTTGGCGGGATTCGATATCGAAAGGTTCGCCCCCGAATTGGTTTGCATTGAGGCCCCCCAAAATCCCGAACCCATTCTTGACTACTTTGAAAAACATGGGTACCGGCGAATTGATCGCTACCAAGAGTTCGACCGAGTCAACTGGTATTTTCAACCCGCGACCCAGAAGCAACTCCGTTCAGCCCCTTGAGGGACTTTCGCGATACACCCAAAATATCCAAGGCCTCGCCCCGCGGAGGCCTGATGGCCGCCTTGAGCCGCTCTATACTCCAGACGGGCTCTGTTTGTCCTTAGAGGAGTGGTCATGAAGAGATTTATCAGTCACGAGGAACTCGCCCGCGACCGACGCTTCAAGCGAGCTCGTAACGGCAATGCGCTGCTCCAGTCTCTTCCCGATGACGTCGACCAAATCGTTCAAATCTTTGAAAGCATCGCGCCAAAACTTCGGCAACGGGTGGCGGGAACCTCCCTGGAGGCCGTTTTTGATGACCTGGGTCCGGGATTTCAATTCCTCACCTCGTCGGGTGGCAAACAATCCAAGGACGAAAGGTCCCCTCTGCAACTCAAAATCCAGCTTCATGGCATCTTCGTGGGGGAGCTCCAGGCTTTGGAAGCCGCCGGACGGACCCTCTGGGATTTCCCCGACGCTCCCTGGGACTTCAAAATGAACATGGCCCGGCAATGCTGGGATGAGGGCCGGCACGTTCAAATTTTCGAAAAATTGATGGACCACGTCGGCGTAGAAATTGGTGAGTTTCCCGAATCGACTTTTCTTTTTGAAACTTCGTGCCACGACGACCCAGCTCTCCGAGTCACTGGCGTCAACCGCTGCCTGGAAGGCCTCGCCTGCGATGTTTTCCGCTCACTGATCGACTACGGGAAACAGATCGATGATTCCATTATCGAACAGGCGGTTGACTTCGTGCTCGCCGATGAACTGACCCATGTTCGATTCGGGAGCGAATGGGTCAAGGAGTTCACCCGCAACGACCCCGAGCGACAAGCCCGCGCGAAAGCTTTCCAGAGAGAAACAGACCGGGCCTTCTCGTTCGGAGGGGCGCGAGAGGTTGCCCGGGAAGAACGGCTCGAAGCCGGCTTTTCCGAGGAAGAACTAGACGAAATTGAAAGCATGGGGGCCGTTGGGCCGAGTCGAGCAACGCTCCTCCTCGCGGCCGAGACCTTGCGCGATCGGCATCGGGCTCGGACTCGCGGCGAGAATGTTGCACCGCTTACCGAGCGTTAGATCCGGGAGACCGGATTGAGCCGAGGAAACCGATGAACTTGATGCGCGCCTTTGATGTCACGACTTCCCTGATGACTTCGGTCGGGCGGCTCGGAAATGGCCATGACGTCGACTCCCTTGGAGCCCGGCCGCAGAAGCCTCTGATCCTTTACGAATACGAAGCATGTCCGTTTTGTCGCAAAGTCCGCGAAGCACTCACCCGACTCGACCTCAGTGTTGAAGTTCGGCCATGCCCGCGCGGAGGCCGCCGATTTCGAGAGGAAGCCATCCGGCGCGGCGGTCGAGCGCAGTTCCCCTACCTCGTTGATCCGAATGCTGGAATCAGCCTCTACGAATCGGAAGCAATCGTTCAACATCTCTTCGACCACTACGGCGATCAAAAAGTGACGGGGCTCCTTAGCCTTGGGGGGCTTGGGGATCTCAATTCCGCCCTCGCCGGCCTGCCGAGGATCCTCGCCGGTCGCACTGCCCGACCTTCGCGCACGCCCTCCGTTGCTCTGGAGCTCTACAGCATGGAGTCTTCTCCCTTCTGCCGACTCGTGCGGGAAAGACTCTGCGAGCTAGAAATTCCCTATCGACTCCACAATGTTGGCCAGGGCAGTCCTTCCCGAGACGAATTCCTCAAGCGCTCCGGAAAAATGATGGTTCCTTGGCTCTATGACCCCAATTCAGAGGTCGGACTCTTCGAATCTGCGGAGATCGTGGACTACCTGGAGACCACCTATGGTGAAAACGAGGATCTCGCCGAGCGAGACGAAGCTCATCTCTCCTCGGAGCAGGACGCCCCCCGGTAATCCCGCAGCCGCCAGCGCCGGACTTTCAGAATCAGCCGACGAAGAGACCGCTCAAGGAGCGGCAGGCGGCGGCGCACCACGACTTCGGGCTCCCCCGAAACCTTCGGCGGGCTCGTCACTTCGCTCCATTCTCCGCTGACTCGGTGATTTTCGCCATTCGGCAGCAAGAGAAGAAACGGCCGATCCGCGTCGAGCACATCGCGACTGTCTCGAATACGAACTGGCATAGATGCACGAGCCCCTTCGGCAATTTCCTGCAGCCGAGGCTGGCGGTCAAAGCTTCCTGGCTCCGACTCGTGGATTTCGAGTTGGACCGTTGCGCCACTCGAGACGAAATCTAAAACCGCACCGATTCGATCGGGCCGGTCCGCCTCGCCGAAAGAACCCTTCAACCAGGCACACCGATAGGCGCGACAAATTCGCGGACGTTTGGCATGAATCGAACACCCCGGACCATCGATGTCCTGATGAAGACAATCGATGCCACCGAGCTTTCGAAGCGCGTCGACCCGAAGAACAGTGCAGCAGAGCGAGCACTCTCCACAAACCCGCTCCGCCGCCTCTCCCTGGGGAGCTGATCCGATGAGCGGAGAAAGAGCATCCGACATGGCGACGAGTATGGCGCATACTGTCCACGAAGGCGTTCGAAGAGCATGAACCAAGCAGGAGAGGGCATGGGACGAACCTACTTTGATGATCTGCCGGTCGGCTGGAAAAAGGATGTTGGGCGTTGGAAGCTCGAAGAGGCCGACTGCATTGCCTTCGCACAGCAATGGGACCCTCAACCCTTTCACACCGACCCGGCGGCCGCCTCAGAGTCCATTTACGGCGGACTGACCGCCTCTTCACTCCAGCTTTTTGCCGTTTGTACCCGTCTTTTCTTTGACTTTGACGCGCAGGTGGCAGTTCTGGCAATGCTCGGCAAGGAAGCCGTGCGATTTCCCCACCCCGCGCGCGTGGGGGACGAGCTTCTCTACACAACGCAGTGCATTGAGGCCCGCGCCTCCCGCTCGAAAGACGACCGAGGCGTAATTCGCCTATCCGATGAACTCACTGACTCTGCGGGTCAAGTTGTTCTCTCGCAGTCGGTCGATCTTCTGGTGGCCCGACGGCCGCGCCACGACCTCGACTAGTTGGATTCATCCTTCGGGTCGCCCGGTCCAAACCCAGGACCCAGGATCCGAGTCTGCGCCTGCCTCAAAAGCTCGGCCTCAACATCCCGGGCCGCTCTTTCCCGCGCCGTAGGGCTTTGAAGGCGCTGCAACCGTCCGCCCAAAACCTCAGGAAACTCTCTACGCAAATCCTCTGGCAAAGAGGAATCGAGATACTCAAGCGCATTGCCCAAGAAAGCTGGATTTTCTGAATAAAGCCCCAGAAGAACCGACCGCATCAAATCGGTGCCGCATTCCAGGGCGAGCAGCGTCAACACATGCTCTAGGCGACGCGCAACGGGCAAGTTGGGATAGTCGGAGATCAAAACTGACTCCGTACGGTCTTCGGTCACAGAAACCGACTCGACCGGCGGCGCCACACCCGAATTTCGCAGCTCGTCCCGAACTGTTTCGAGAACTCGCTCGGCGGCAGGCGTCAGCTCTGTGTGCTTCTGAACAATTCGAACTGCCGCCCGAGCCGATCGAAAGCGGACTTCAAAATCATCCTTCGCCATCGTGGACAACAAGCCCTCAAGAACAGATGCATCCGGGATACGCTCGAGAAGGCCCGGCAAAAATAATTTGGCCAAATCGGGACGGTCGGAATCAGCCAGAGCCTCGAGCAGCGGGCCCCGGGCGGCCACACCTTTTTCGCGCAGGCCCTGAGCGGCGCCCTGCGCACGAGTCGAATCACTCAGCGCTTGAATCCATTCAGAGGTAGACCCCTCCTCGGAAACCTGCGATGGGGATCCTGGAAGACCCATCTCATGCAGACGAGCACGAATCGCTGATCGATCGAGTTGGATATGGCTATGCGTCACGTCAGGAGCCGGACCATCGACCACCACCGCCTGAAGGTTCCCTCCCTCAAGGTTCTCCGTGAGCTGCTCCCGGTAGGCGCGCTGAAGACGAATCAACAACCAGATCAAGACGAAGGCCAACCCGATCGCCGCCGCCGTCACCCCCACTAACTGGCCGACCGGCCAAGCGGAGATGATGGCCAAGACCAGGCCCGCTCCCAGGACATCCCCGAGACCGTCCCCACCCACATCGACTACGGGTTTTGCGGGCCGCTTGAGTCGAAGAGGCAGTGGGGTGTAGAGCAATTCAAAACCGGTCCGATAGACCGAATTGGTTAAGACCGAAGTCGTCCCGCGCAACGCGACAAAGGCCGCTAAAACCGGCGAGATGAGCGCCGCGCCTCCCGTCACGACCACCATAACGGGCATAGACGCCATGGCGGTTCCGATCCCGAATCGCGCAATGACTTTTTGAGTCAGGGTGGTCTGCATCAAGAAGGTCGCCACACCCACCGCGGTGTAGTAGAAGCCAAAAAAGCGGATCAGCTCTTTCCCTGAATCGAATTCTCCCGCGGCACCCGCTCGAATGGCAAAATCCAGGGGGGCGTCGAGGATCGCGAAGGTCACAGTCGTCGCCACAAGAAGCTTCAGATACGGGGCTGATCGGATCGCCCCAAGACCGCTCAACTCGGATTCCTCCTGGGCGGGCGCTTCGGTGGTCAGCGCCTCAAAGCGTCCTATCCAGCCGACCAACAGCGCGCAGAAGCCATGCATTCCAGCCATGACGATCAACGTCATATCGAGGCCGAAAAGGACTCCGATGCGCTCAGAGAGCAGACCGCCCAGCATCCCTCCCGCGGTCGCAAAGCTCGCCACACGGGCGAGACCGCCCTTGGCGCTATGGGGATCAAAACGTTCGTTCAGAATCGCCCAGAAGCCGCTGACCAACAGCGTAGAGGCCGCCGCCAAATGGAGGTAGAGCATCACCGCGACAAAATGGGGCGCGCGATGGGCCAGCAGCCACTCCACCGTAAAGAGCAGGGTGCTAAGGGCGAAAAAAAACGGCACGACTCGTCCCGGGCCAAAATGGGCCAGTGCCTTCGCAGCAGGAATCGACCCGGCGACGGACAAAACCCCCGCAGCAGCCATCGCGTAAGGCAGATCGTCGGCTTCAAAATTGGCGAGGAAGAGGGCCTCGCGGGTCGCGCGCCCGGCCACCAGCTGAGCCAGCATGACGAAAGCGGCGACGGACGCAAAGGGCACCATCCAAGACCGATTTTGATCGTTCGTCATGACCGCTCGAAACAACTCAACTCAGCAAAAGAAATCCATCGAAAATCAGCCGATTCGACGCATCGACCAAAGCCCGGAGCCCAGGAGCAGTCCCGCCAAGCCGAGGAGAACACCGGGCCCGGCCACCGGCACCAGCGGAACGCACCCGGGTACTGGAACCTGAATACATCCCCCCACAGCATCACACACACCGACCGTACATGCATCCGAATCATCGCATACCGAATCGTCTGGAGAATGGATGACCGCATCCGCCCCCTCATCACAAACATCCTCGGTACACGAAAGGCCGTCGTCGGCTTCCGGCGGCGACCCGCTTTGGCAGTCCAAAAGAAGGTCGCAAGTTTCCGCGCCGTTGCAGAAGAGGCCATCGTCACAGGCGGAGTCAAGCGGCGCGTGAAGCACAGCATCAGCGACCTCATCACAACTATCCTGGGTGCAGGCAACGCCATCATCGAGGGGGGGCGGCGGTCCGGTCTGACAGCCCTGCGCTTGATCACAAATCTCGTCACCGTTGCAGAAGAGACCATCGTCACACTGGCTATCGACGGGGAGATGCGTCACAACGTTCAGCGCTTCATCGCAGAGATCCGTCGTACAGGCCACTCCATCGTCGATCGCCGGCACCGTCCCGGACTGGCACCCGAGCAGTGCATCACAGGTCTCCTGGCCGTTACAGAACGTCTCGTCATCACAAAGACTATCTTGCGGTAGATGGGTGATCGTGTCCGTGGCCTCATCACAAGCATCATCCGTGCACCCGACCCCATCATCTACCGAAGGCACGACCCCCGACTCACAGCCAACCACGACGTCGCATGTCTCAAGGCCGTTACAAAACAGTCCGTCATCACAGCTCAAAGGCGCTCCGGCCACGCACTGGCCGGAACCATCGCAGCCATCTCCGACCGTGCAGGCGTCGCCATCTGAGCAGGCGGAGGAAATTCCTTCGAAGAGACAGGCCGACGAGCAGCAATCGCCGTCGGCGGTTCCCCCATCGTCACATTCCTCGCCCAGCTCGACCGAACCGTTTCCGCAGACCGCAAAAAGGCTCGTCGCGTCGGTACGGCGGTGGCTCAAGCCGTTGGCTGGATTCGTCACCATGGGACCATGGCTCTTCATAAGCGTTCTCAAATCCGAAACCGACAAATCACTTCCCTGATCAAGCGCCTGCTCGATGAGCAGAAGGCCGAGCGCGGCCGCGTAAGGACTGGCCGCAGAGGTGCCCCCGAAGATCGTCGAAGAACCAGCGAGGCCCGAAGTGGCCGTTGCGTAATCGGGCGCCAAGAGATCCAATAGCTCGTCGCTGTTCGTGTGGCAGACGAAATCATCCGCGGCCGTGCTGCTATCCGTGCACAGCGTGGTGCTGCACGTATCGCCGCACCACGACACATTACCGAGGGCAGCATCGTAAACACCCCCGACAGAAATCGCATCGGCCACGCAGGCGGGGAAGGAAATTCCGTCGGTATGAGCGTCATTGCCTGAGGCCACGAAGACCGCGACGCCAGCAGCCGTCAAATCTTCAATGGCGTTGGCTGTATTCGAACCGCTGCAGGGATTGAAGGCGGCACTGGAGTACTCATCCCCGTCGCCGAGACTCATATTGACTACCCGGACATCGAGAGCGACATGGTTCGTCACAAGCCAATCGAGAGCTGCTGCAATATCGGAAAAACGGCCGCCCCCGACGGCATCGAGAACCTTAATCGCCACAATGCCTGCGCCCGGAGCGACGCCGCTTGAAGCCACGGTGCCATTCGACGTGATGATTCCGCTCACTGACGTGCCATGACCGTCGTCATCCTCTGCGGCTCCCGCACCACTTTGGGTATCCCCTCCACCCGGACAACACCCCACGAAGGGGTTGGCATTGTTGCCACGACACCAGCATTGCTCATCCACTAAGTGGTCAACGAGATCAGGGTGGTCTGTGTCGATCCCTGAATCCAAGACGGCAATGTTGAGCCCTAAACCTTGGAAGCCAGCTGCGGCGGCCTGGCTGACCCCGATCATCGCACGGCCTTGATTTGTATTTTTATGGACTTGTCCATCGACGTAGACTCGAGCCACGTCGGGATGCTCGGCCAATCGACGGATGACGCCCGGACGGGCGCTCCCCGAAAACCCTGAGAGGTTCTCGTAGCGACGGAGCAGGCGAAATTCGCCAGGGGCCAAGCCATTCAAAACGCCCTGCTGACGCTGAAAAATCGCCCGGCGCCGGGCTGCCCGGCGCCCGCGATTCCGCGCCACGCTTGGGTCCTCTCGAGCAGGATCCTCCAGAACCACGGAGAAGCGAATCCGCTCCTGGGCCGAAGCGGTTCCGAGACGGGCCTCTAAGCGTCGTCCCACCTTGCCGCGCCAGCGCTCTCCCGGTTCAAACTGCGATGGGGACTGAGCGACAGCGGGCAACGACAAGAGCAGGGTGCTCCCGGCCAATCCCCATGCGCAAAGGATTGCGAAGAGCCGCCGGAGGCTCCGCTTTTTCGCCCCCGTCGCCGGGGCGGATGTCTTTTTCCACGTCCACCCCATCCTGTCGTAGTGTGACACTTCTGGCTGGGCGGACAAACGAAAAGTTGTCCCCGCAGCCGCTACACTGCTCTCTTTCTTCATCGCTCAATTCGTTTCGAGGAACTTTTCTTTCTGCTGAATTCCATCCTCTCTCAACCGACGCAGCGGTGGCATTGGGCCCTAACCGACCCAAGAACAATCTTTGAACCCCCTCGGGTCAATCCAAGCTTCCCACCTTCTTTCTGAGAATCATCCAGCTAGGCCAACGATGAAATATGTACGGATCGAAAAACCGCGTCCCCATACCAGCGTCATCGTGATGGATCGCCCCGAACGGATGAACTCGATGGCCTTCGAGCTGGTCGGACCTCTCCATGCAGCCATCCAAGAAGTCAGCGCCGACAATGACACGTGGTGTGTGGTTCTCACCGGATCGGGTCAGGGTTTCTGCTCAGGGGCCGACACCCAGGCCACTGAGCCTCCGCCGAATATCGACGGAATGACATTGACCCGCATTGCGACGCGTTCGATGACCATCCTCTCGGATCTTGTGCCCGCACTCCGACGGATGCCGCAGCCTGTGATCTGCGCCGTCAACGGCGCAGCCATCGGAGGCGGGTTCTGTCTCACTCTGGGCGCCGACGTGCGGCTCGCTTCAGAATCCGCCTACTTTCGCGCGGCGGGCATCAACAACGGCTTGACTGCCGCCGAGCTGGGTCTGAGTTTTTTGCTGCCGCGTGCCATCGGAAGCTCAAGGGCCTTCGACATCATGCTCTCTGGGCGAGATGTCTCCGCGCAAGAAGCCGCCGATATCGGCCTGATCTCTCGGTGCGTGCCGGACGCTCAACTCCGCAATTCAGCTCTAGACCTCGCCGACCAAATCAACGGGTGGAGCACTCAGGGCGTGCAGCTCACCAAAAGAATGATGTGGGCAGGCCTTGAAACGGGCAGCCTCGCCTCGGCGATCGAACTGGAGAGCCATACTCAACTCTTTGTGCGGCTCACAACCCAGAATTTCGAGGAGGCCACCCGCGCGCGAAAAGAGGGGCGACCGCCGGTTTTCGAAGATTAGAACCGGGCCGCTCTGACGCATTTGGCCGCTGGAGTATCTGACCTGGTGTTTCTTATTCTTCAACGCTGCGCACTCTGGACTCTGCTGATCGGATTGCCTTTTTCAACCGGGTTTGCGGCCTCCTCCGCGGAACCGCAATCCGAAAAACGCCCCAAAATTGCATTGGCTCTTAGCGGAGGCGGAGCCCGCGGAGCCGCCCACGTCGGGGTGCTCCAAGTGCTGGAGGAACTTCAGATTCCCATCGACATCGTCACGGGAACCAGCATGGGAGCCGTGATCGGCGGACTCTATGCCTCGGGGGTCGAAGTCGATGCGCTGGACAACTTGCTCGCTGATTTGCCTTGGGACGCACTCTTTCAGGACAAAACCCGGCGACGCGACCTCGCCTTCCGACGCAAAGAGGATGACTACAACTATCTCTCCAATTTCAACTTCGGTTTCAAAGGGGGAAGCCTGAAAATCCCGACGGGGTTGATCCAAGGGCAGCGCCTTGAACTGACTTTGGGACTCCTCACGCTTCCCGTCGCGACGGTGCGGAATTTTGATGATCTGACTTACCCGTTCCGAGCCGTGGCAACGGACATCACCGACGGAGAAGCTGTTGTGCTGGGGCATGGCGATCTAGCCGATGCCATCCGGGCCAGCATGGCGATCCCGGGTGCCTTTGCGCCCGTCGAAATCGACGGCCAATTGCTCGTTGACGGCGGATCGGCGATGAATCTCCCCGTTCAAGCCGCTCAGGATATGGGCGCCGACATCGTCATTGCGGTCGATATCTCCACGCCCCTCCGAAAGCGGGAAAAACTCGACAACGCCCTCTCGATCACGGGTCAAACCACAACCATTTTGATTCAAAACAATACCCGCGAGCAAATCGAGCGACTGGGCCCACACGATTTCCTCATCCAACCCGACCTCGGTCCGGTGGCCACGATGTCGTTTGACCAGGTCCTTGAAGCGGCGAATCGCGGAACGATGGCGACGCTGGCTTTGCGGAAAAAGCTGTCCTCACTCTCCCTCGACGATGAAGCCTGGGCGGCCTACCGATCTTCCTTGCAGCGCCCTTCACCGGTTCCGCCGGTCATCACAGACGTCCGTATCGTCAACCAGAGCGTGGTCTCAGACGATGTGATCCGAAAACGGATTCATGTCGCCCTCGGTGAAGCCCTTGACTTTGCGGTGTTGGCTCGAGATATCGACATCCTTTACGGACTCGATGTGTTCGATCATGTGAATTTTCGTATCGATCACCTGGCCGATGGGGGCAACCAGTTGGTCATCCTGACCCGGGAGAAGGCCACGGGGCGCAACCGAGTCCGTCTCGGCTTTGAACTCGAAACCGACTTTGTTTCGAACAGCCTGTTTAACATCGGAGTCAATGTCACTCGGGTTCCAATGAATTCTCTGGTGGCCGAGTGGCGGACCCAACTGCAGATCGGGCAGTACCCCGCGATCAAGACGGAATTTTGGCAACCCCTCGATGACGAAACCCGATGGTTTGTCGCCCCCGAACTCTTCTTCGAATCGCTGACTTTTGGCCAATTTGACAATCAGGGAAACGAACTCGCCGAGTATCGCACTTACGATGTCGGCGCGGGACTCGGCTTCGGGCGTCAGCTCGGACAGTGGGGAGAAGTCCGGGCCGGTATCAGTTACGACTGGGCGACTGCAGACCTCTTTGTGGGCGACCCCGGCTTGTTTCCACAAGTTCAAAGATCAGATGGGCAGATCTTTCTCCGCTTCGTCGCGGACACCCTCGACAATGCGCGTTTTCCCACCGAAGGCGGGCTCTTCGTGGCCCGGGCCGCCCTAGGCTTCAAAGCGCTCGGCTCGACGAACGACTACCAGTCTCTATTCGCCACTGCGGAATATGCCAAGACTTGGGGCAAGAATACGCTCGTTGGAGATATCCAGACCGGTGTCAGTTTCGAAAACGAAATCACCGTCAACAACCTTTACACACTCGGCGGCTTTTTGCGCTTGAGCGGACTGCGGCCCAATGAACTCGTCGGCTCGGACATGCTTTTTTTTCGAGTCAGAGGTTACCGTCGCATCGCCAATCTTGGGCTCCTTTCCTTTACGATTCCCGCTTACGTCGGATTTTCAGTCGAAGGCGGAAATACATGGCTCTCCACGTCGGACATCTCGCCCGGCTCTATGCTTTGGGGCGGGAGTCTCTATTTTGCGCTGGATACCCCCATAGCACCCTTCTACATCGCCTACGGCAACACAAATGGCGATCGACAATCCGCTTACTTCTACTTGGGGCAGGTTTTCTAAATCGATCACACTGCGAAGAAGGGATTCCTGATGACGCGCACCCGGCTCGGAATCTTCCTTTCATTGTTTCTCGCCGCGAACACATGGATCGCATGTGGCCCAGAGGGTGAGGAGTTGACTTCTCGTCCACCCAACGTGGTCATTCTTGTCGCAGATGACCTCGGCTTTGCCGATGTCGGATACCGCGGGAGCGCCATCCAAACACCGGGCATCGATCGGTTAGCCGCGGAGGGGCTGCGTCTCGAACGCTTCTACGCCACGCCCATCTGCACACCCACTCGCGCTGCGCTCATGACCGGGCGCGACCCCCTCTTGCTCGGACTCGCATACGATCAAATTCACCCTTGGTACAACGCGGGTCTCGCGCCAGACCAAGAAACGCTCCCTCGGGCTTTTCAATCCGCGGGATATCAAACAGCGCTCGTTGGGAAGTGGCACCTCGGCCATACCTATGCCCACCAACTTCCCAATGCCCAAGGCTTCGCCCACTTCTCAGGCCATCTCCACACCAATACGGACTACTACAAACACGAACGTGAAAGAGGCCATGACCTTCAGGAAAATGGTCAACCCTTGCATAAACCAGGCATTTACCTGACGCACATTCAAGCGGAAGAGGCGGTTCGAGTCATCCGCGAACGAGATGTCAAAAGGCCCCTACTTCTCACTGTCGCCTTTACCGCGCCTCACAGTCCGATGCAGGCTCCTCAAGCCAGTGTTGATCTCTATCGAGATTTGCCCAAGGCCGGCAACCGACGCGTTTATGCGGCCATGGTTCACGAGATGGACCTCGCGATCTCAGAGATCCTCCGAACTCTCGATCAGGAAGGAATCGCGGATGAGACCTTGGTTTTCTTTATGAGCGATAACGGCGGGATGCGCGCCTTCGGCGGACGCAACACGCCTCTTCGGGGCGGGAAGGGTCAAACCTTCGAAGGCGGGATCCGAGTCCCTGCGCTTCTGCGATGGCCCAAGGTGCTCCCCGCCGATGCTGAAACCGAGACCCTCGTCACCGTCATGGACATCTTTCCAACCCTCGCCGATGCCGCCGGCATCCCAATTCCCGCCGAGGCCCCCATTGAAGGCGTCGATCTGTGGCCAACCCTGGCTAAGGGCACGCCTCCACCGGCAAGACGACCCATTTTCTTCGCATCGGAAATCCCTCTTCCCGGAGTGATCTTCACAACAGCGATTGACGATCCATGGAAACTCGTCCAAATCATCCGTGAAGGGCCGACTGAAACCCAGACTACGGAGATGCTCTTCCGCCTGGACCAGGATCCACTTGAGACCCGCGATTTATCTCGATCCCAACCTGAGCGCGTGGCTCAGCTCCGCGAGGAGATCAAAGACTGGAGACGGCAACACCCGATGGCGGGCACGCGCGGTACACTCGTGCCGCATCCAGGCTGGGTGGCGCCTCTCGACTGGGCCGACCACGTGTTGCCCGCCTCGAAACTTCAGCCCCAGTGGAAGAACGAGTTGCCCTTTTCCGAGGCCCTGTTGGACGCCACGGCTCACCGCGGAGTCCTCGTCGATGCGGAGGAACGGGCTGAGTTGATCAAGCAAGAGCGAGCCCGAAACGAAAGCATGGCCTTACCGGATGATCCACCGCGGTTCAACAACCCCTAAGGCAATCCCTCGCTCGGAGCCGGGCCCAGAATATCAGTGACATCCGATGCATCGAGGGTCTCGGTCTCAAGCAGTCTTTGCGCCATTTTCTCGAGTTGATCTTGGTGCTCTCGGAGAAACTTCAGATCATGCTCATAAGACGCTGCGAGAATTTCCATCAACTCGTCGTCGAGAGCCTGGGCAATTCCGCCTGAGTGCGGCGCCAACTGAGGCCCCTGGCCCAGATATCCACCGGCGCTCGAGTCCGCCAGGCTGAGATTGGGCAATTTTTCGCTCATGCCGTAAACGCTCAGCATCTGACGAACGATCCCCGAAGCTTTTTCTAGATCATCGCTGGCGCCTGTCGAGACCGAACCGAAGACCACTTCCTCAGCCGCCCGGCCGCCAAGCAGCACGCGAACGCGGCCAATCAATTCGTCGCGCGACATCAGGTACCGATCCTCAAGCGGGGTCTGCAGCGTATAGCCCAACGCCGCTCGGCCGCGGGGAATGATCGAGACCTTTTGCACAGGGTCGGCACTGGGCGTGAAATGGCCAATCAGCGCATGACCTGATTCGTGATAGGCGACAATCTTTCTTTCTTTATCACTGATGATTCGACTCTTTCGTTCGAGTCCGGCCACGATCCGCTCGACCGACTCATTGAAGTCGTCCATCTGAATCGTCGAATGACCGCGTCGCGATGCCAACAAAGCCGCCTCGTTGCAGAGGTTGGCAATATCCGCACCCACAAAGCCAGGGGTGCGGCTCGCAAGCGCCCCAGCATCGACCTTCGGACCCAGAGGCATGCCGCGCAAGTGAACTTTAAAGATGGCCTCTCGGCCGCGGAGATCCGGTCGGTCACAAATGATCTGTCGGTCAAAGCGACCCGCCCGCAGGAGTGCGGGATCGAGAACCTCGGGCCGATTGGTGGCTGCAAGGATGATCACCGAGGTCCGTGCATCGAAACCATCCATTTCAACCAGCAACTGATTGAGTGTATTCTCTCGCTCATCATGACCGCCGGCCATCGGCCCCATTTGGCCGCGTGCCTTGCCGATCGCATCGAGTTCGTCGATGAAGATGATGCACGGCGCCTTCTTGCGAGCTTCCGCGAACAGATCGCGCACCCGAGCGGCCCCCACACCGACAAACATTTCCACAAAGTCTGAACCGGAAATCGAGTAGAAGGGAACACCGGCTTCCCCGGCAACCGCTTTGGCGAGCAACGTCTTGCCGGTGCCGGGTGGCCCGGCCAACAAGACTCCCCGAGGCAAACGCCCCCCCAGCTGTTTAAAACGATCGGGCTCCTTCAAGAAGCTCACCAGCTCACGGGTTTCTTCGATCGGCTCATCCAGCCCCGCGACGTCGTCAAAGCTTACCCGGGAGTCCGCATCGAGCTCCACGATCTTGGCTTTATTCTGGCCTACGGCGAGGGCATTCGGTCCCCCGCGCATCCGACGCATCAGAAAGACCCAGATCAACATCAAGATGGCGAAGGGGATAATCCAGTTGAAGAAAAGGTTCCGGAGCCAACGGGATTCGATCTTGCCTTCGAACTGAACGTCGTGTTCGGAGAGCCGCTCAACGAGGTCTTCATCTTCAACGCGGATCACCGTAAAATGACGAGCCGCCTCCGCGCGTTGAGCCGCCATCTTTTTTTCGGCCCCATCGAACCAAGCCGAAATGCGCTCCGCTCCGGGAAGGCGCCAGGGCGTGTGCTTCGCCGGAGGGTCTACCTTTTCATCGACCTGATCCCCGCCCGCCTGTTCTTCGCTCGACTTCATCAAGCCATAGAGGCGTTCCGGGGTGATGACCACTTCTTCGACTTTCTTGCTCGACACATCCTGAATAAAGTCGCTGTAGGATTTGTCTTGGACCTCATGACCCGTAAAGAACAGGGTTTGAATTCCCAAAATCATCGCCAGGACGAAAAGGTAGTAGCCGATCGAAAATCGTGTGCGCTCTTCCACTTCAGGCAGTCTCCAATGGGCCCCGGAGACTAACAGACCCCCCGCAGTCCGGCGCTGGGTGCAGACTTCTCAAAAGCGCCCTTGGAAAAGCTTCGGGCCTCAAGAAGCCCGGATAAAACCAATAATCGCCTCGGCGAGCTCCTGGCCCCGGCCCTCTTGGAGAAAATGCCCTCCGCCTTGAATTTCCCGATGCGGCTGACCCTGCGCCCCCGGAATCAACTTCTGTAAAATCTGTGACACACCATTGGAGACAGGGTCGTTATCGCTGAAAGCGCACAGCAGGGGAATTTTGGACTCGGAGAAAAATTCCCAGGCGCGCCGATTCGCCGGAACCGATGGATCATCGGGCAAAGTCGGAACTTGGCTGGGCATCGCACGGGGCCCCATCTTGAAGCGCGGATCGGGAAAAGGCGCGCCGTACGCGGCGGATTCCTCATGCGTCAAATCGCGTCCATCGATCGCGCGAGTCACGAAGTCAGCGATCGGAAGATCCTCGGTCTCCCAAGTCCATTTTTGCCAAACCGCAAAGCTTCGGTCGGGCCGGGTCGGGTCCGAGTCCCACATGGCCTCGATCACTTGTTCTTGTGTCGGCGTGGGCGCTTCGGCACGATACCGATGGACGGCCTGGGCAAACTCTTCCGTGACACCTGCCGGCATGGGCAATCCGCTATTGGCCACCACGATTCGATCAAAACGTTCCGGATCGGCCGCGACCAAACGCAATCCAATCAGCCCCCCCCAGTCCTGACCCACCAGGGTGACTTCACGAAAGTCGTTCTGCTGGAGCCAAGCCAACATCCAATCCACTTGACGCTGATAGCTGTAATCTTCGCGCCGATCGGGTTTGTCCGACCGGCCGAAACCCACTAAATCCGGTGCAAGAACACGGAGCCCCGCAGCGGTCAAGATCGGGATCATGTGCCGGTAGAGGTAGCTCCAGGTGGGCTGCCCGTGCATGCAGAGCACGATGGAGCCGTCCCGCGGGCCTGCGTCCAGGTGATGGATCCGAAGGGCTCCGCCTTCACCGTCGGGCACCTCCGTATAATGAGGGATGAAGTCGTATCCGGGTAAAGCCTCAAAGCACTCGTCGGGCGTTCTCAGTACTTTCATGACATTCTCCTGCCTAGGGCGAGTAGCGGTGATCCTAAGCCGCAAGAGGGCCGGCGATCAAGAGCAACCCCTCCAGGGAACCAAGCCCCCGGGGTTCGCCGAGAAGGCGCGGCGTTCCAGCCCCATAACCCGTGCCTCAAAACTTGCGCGGAGCGGAGGGCGGACCCCTTCTCGCGAGGCCAGGCAAATGGCTAGACTCCCGCCGAGCGCTTCATCCGCTCGCCGCCGTATCCATGCGGGCTCGCCCACAACGGACGCGGCTCAGCAAGTCCCACGAACTTTCAACCGGAAGCCAGGAGCCAAGACATCATGCGCGCCATCACTCTGCTTCTTCTCGTCCCCGCAACTCTTCTGCTTGTCGCATCGACGGCTGATGCGAAGAGCTGCTCGACGTTCGCGAAGCTCCAAGCCTTTGACGCTGAGACCAGCATGCTGACCCTGAAGGTCACCAAAGGAAATTCCCAACAATTCTTCCCTAAGCCCGAAGGTTCCGGCACGGGCAATTCAAAAATCCCTAAGAAATGCAAAACTCGGATTCTCAAGAAGGGAAGTTTTGAAGTTCGCACCACCGGTGGGCGCCTCAAGCTCACTCAGGTTCGCTCTAACTTCAACGACAACATGCTCAATAATCCCGAGGACCCGAAGTGGGTCGGCACTGAGCTGAACAAATTGATCGCCGACAAAACGAAGGTGGTCGTCGTTCTTCGACCCATCATGGGCGCCAAGAATAAGAAAAAAGCTCCACACTGGGTCAGCACCATCTACATGCCGATTACCCAGCCCGAAATCGACGAAATCGCACGGCTCGACGCCCAAGGCGAGGATCTCGACTGAGACCTTCGCAGCGAAACACCCCACCGGCCGCGATCAGCAGATTGCGGCCGGTCACTTCGGCTGCCTACGCCCCGGGGTTAAAGCTCAAATGCCGGCCTGCTGTCCAGCCGGCATCCACCGGATAGTCAGCACCGGTGCAGGAAAGAGTCTCATCGGAGACAAGAAACACCACCATCCGAGCGATATCCCTCACCAGCTCAATCGGCGGCCTTTCTTGCTGATAGGGCAGCAGCTTGTGGGTGAAGGCCAGGGTGAGGGCCGGATCGAAGCCGTCGGGCACGTAGGGCGCTCGCATTTCCGGCCCGCCCGCCTCGGGACAGACCGCATTCACTCGGATCCCGTATTTACCCAGTTCAAGGGCCGCAACACGGGTCATGCCTCGAAGGGCCCATTTCGTAGACGCGTAGGCGACCAACCCATTCTTTGCACTCAATCCGTCGACGGATGAAACATTCACAATCGAGCCTCCGTTCGACTTCATGGCGGGTACAACGGCTCGCATGCCTAGGAAGGGCCCCACCTGATTGACGCCCAGAAGGCGTGAGAAATCGGCCAGCTCTGTTTCTTCAAGCGCTTCCATATGGAAGAGACCGGCATTGTTCACCAGCGCATCAATCCGCCCCCATCGGTCCACGGCCTGCGCAACCCCTTTGGCCCAGCTCTCTTCGGACGTCACATCGAGCAGCAGAAACGATGCGCGCTCTCCCAATTCAGCGACCAGTTCCTGACCTCTTTCCTCAAGGACATCGGCGACGACCACCCGAGCGCCCTCGTCGATCAAGATTCGAGCTGTTTGCTCGCCGGTTCCCCGAGCGGCTCCCGTGACGATCACCACCTTGTCTTCGACTCTGCCTACCGTGGCTCCCACAGCATCTCCCTTCTCGCTCGATCCGCCCGCCTCGAGCGCCGTCGTCCCGCCGCGCCACGTTCGGCTCCGGCTTGACGCGCCGCTTAGCCGACGCACTCTACCACTTCAGCGATCGCGGTGGAAAGTCTGCGGGGCTCATCAAGCTCGGCTTTGGGGTGATGAAAACCTGCGAGCGATCGATATGCTCTCCCTGAAATCGTGTTGCCTTGATGATCCCAAAGAACGCAATCTCGACCGACCGAGCAGGCGGGTGCGAATGACTGAAAAGATCAGCGCAGTCGAAATGCAAACAACCTTGGAGCGCTACCTCGCGCGGGTGCGCGAGCTCGACGTCGGGGGCGTTCTCGAGCTGATGGCCGAGGATGTTTCGGTGGAGGATCCCGTTGGAGGTCCTCCCGGAACCCATGTCATCGGTCGAGCCAACGTCCAAGTTTTTTTCACGAAGGGTTTCGCGAGTAGCCGACCCTACCCCCGCCAAACCGGACCGATCTGCACCACGGCGGGCAACGAGGCCGCCTTTCCCTTTCTGCTTGAGCTTGATCTCTTCGGGAAACGCTCAGAACTCGATGTCATCGATTTCATTCGCTTCAATTCGGCGGGTCAGATCCAAACGCTTCGCGCTTTTTGGAATCTCCAGTTGGCGAGACCCGCTGGATCCAAGCATCAACCGATTCCCTAGTGGAGGGGCTCCCACCATGTACTGCGGGCGAGTGCTCGAAAAAAAACCTCTGGAGATGCACAAGTTTAATCCAATGGCCGTGGTGGATACGGCACGGGCTCACCTCGAATCGATTTCCGAGCCAAGGCGCAGATTGATTCTTGAAAATTTTATCGAGCACGCTGAGGCCGAGGCTCTGGGCGATTTTGATCGCCTGATGGCCTCCTGCTCGCGACACAGGCAGGAATACGCAACGCATGGATCTGACTTCCCTGCCCCTCAATCCTATGCCGAGTTGGAGCAACACTACTTCGGCTTGATCGCGATGAACCTCTACCTCATTCACTTTGAGGTCGAGAAGCTTGTTATCGGAACCGACGTCGTCTTTGTCGAGGGCGTCATCCATCAACTCTATCCGGGTCACCTGATCGGATCGTTTTTTGGCTTCAGCGCCGAAAACCCGGAAGCCGTCTACCAGCTTACAAAGAGAACCGCTCTCACCTTCATCTTCGACGAGGAAGGCCTGGGAGCTGGCGAACATGCCTGGTCCGATGGGCCGACGGTCCCGGGAGATCTCATTCCCGTCGCACCCGAAGACGTCCCCGCCGCGTTTTATGACAACCCCTTGGCCGGGCGGAAACCGCCTGGGGGCTGATCAACCGGCCCTAGGCAAATGCACTTCGACGGGGATCCCATTCACTTGGGCATTGCCCGACAGGTGATCCACCAAATCGCCGGGCGCAAGAACGTTATTGCAGACGCCGGGCCGTTGAGACGCAACCGAGAGCCGCGCCCCGGGCTTATCATGCCCGAATCCGTGAGGCAGACACACCACCCCCTGACGCATCTCCTCTGTCACCTCCACCGCGACCTCCACTCGCCCGGCTTGAGATTTCACCTCTGCCCGCATGCCCTCTTCGAGGCCTCGAGCTCGTGCATCCTCGGGATGGATCAGTAGAGTGCAGCGTTCTTTCCCGGTCATGAGGCCCGGCGCATTGTGCATCCATGAGTTATTGGATCGCACGTGCCGACGACTGATGAGCTGTAAGCCCTCCTGGTTGCTTTCAAGAGATTCTCTCAGCCGTGGCAAGTCGCCCAAAATGTAATCCGGCGCGAGCTCGACTTTGCCCGACTCCGTGGTGAGCACTTCATCGAGGCGAGGCACCATAGGACCGAAATCGATTCCATCCGGCTCCGCCTTGAGTTTGGCCAAGGTCAGGCCTTCGGGATCGGCGCCGTACGCATCGCCGAAAGGCCCGGTTCGGATTTGAAAATCGAGGATGCGCTCCGGACCGACGCCTGCGGTCAACTCAACAATTTCGGCTGGATCACGGCCTTCAATCGACGAGCCTGGAGATTGAACGAAACCCGCGACCAAACCCGCAAAGAAGAGCTGGTCGAGGGACTCGGTATCGACGCTCTCTGGGGAGGCCCCGTTGACAAGCGCCGAAAGCATCAGGATGACTTTCCATTCGGCCCAGGTGCCTTCTGGCGGATCAAAAAGAGCCGGCGAATATTTTCCAGCACTCCGAACCGCCCAGCTCCAAAACATTTCATCGTAGTGCGGCTGCTCCAGAACCGACTGACCCGGAAGAATCACGTCGGCGTGCTGGGTCGTCTCATTGATCCAGTTGTCGATCGAAATCATGCAGTCCAATTCTGGGAGAGCCTGATCCAGGTGATCGCCTCCAGGCGTTGAAAGCACAGGGTTTCCGGCGACCGTCAAAAGAGCCCGAATCTGCCCCGCTCCCGGCGTCGCAATTTCCTCGGCGAGACAAGAAGCCGGGAACTGCCCGAAAACCTCGGGCGCTCCCCGGACACGCGAATGCCAACGGCCAAACGAGTAGCCTTCAGCAAACTCCGGAGGGCGAAAAGAGGTCAA